>NZ_JAAKZW010000085.1 GCF_011044995.1 Streptomyces mesophilus
GAGTGGGGCGGGGGAGGCTGTCGGGGTTCGGTGTGCGTGTGCGAAGGTGGCGCAGGTACAAGAGGGGGAGCGGTATGAGTAGCAGCGGACAGATCCGCACCATGCTGAACACGATGGCCTACGGTCAGCCGGTCGAGGTGACCAGCTACTGGGGGTCTGTGAAGAAGCTCTCCCGGCTCGCGGCGCTCGCCGAGCGCTTCGGGTACCAGTACGCGGATGTCGTCTTCACCATGCAGGGCCTGAAGATGCTGCTCGTCCCCGATCCCGACCCGGCCGCGCAGCAGCGTGCGCAGCAGGCCTGGGCGCAGCACGCCCCGCAGGCCGGCGGCCCCCTTCCGCAGCTGCCTGCCGAGGTGCCGGAACTGCTGCGGACCCGGATCCGGTTCGACATGTACGCCGGGCAGAACGAGAAGCGCCGCCTGGCTGCCGTCCCGATCGCCGTCGCGGTCGTCGGTTTCCAGATGCTGCGCACGCCTGACATGGCGGTGTTCTGGGGCGCGTTGATCGGTGTCGCACTGGTGGTGGCGGGCGTGAGCTTCCTGCTGCGGCGCAAGTGGCGTCGCGAGTGCGGGGAGCGGCTGCGGGCGAGCGGGTTCGTGCCGCTCACCGAGCAGACGGGGCGGGTGCGGCTTGTTCCGCCGGGGAGCCCGTACGCGCCGCAGCCTCACGCCCAGCCTCAGCAGTACGGTCAGACCCAGTCATACGGTCAACCGCAGCCTTACGGTCAACCGCAGCCTTACGGTCAGGCTCAGCCGCACGGTCAGCCGCAAGCGCCTGCGTACGGGCAGCAGCAGCCTCAGCCGTACGCCCAGCAGCCCCAGTCGTACGGTCAGCCTCAGCCCAACGGGCCCCAGCCCTACGCGCCGCCTCAGCAGGCAGCCCCGTACCAGCAGCCGGCCCCGTACGCGCCGCAGCCGCCGCACCAGCCCCCTCAGTAGCAGCCGGCCGTCCCTCAGTCGCGCGACACGGCCCACCCCGTGGCCTCGATGCGCCGCGCGTCCGCGGGCCTCGCGGAGTCGAACAGCTTGTGGCGGCCCGTCTGGACGCGCAGCTCGTCCACGTAGGCGCCGCGGCCCACGTACAACTGGTCCGTGGCGTAACGCCAGCGGAGGCGGGCCGCTGAGCCCCCGATCCCCGTGAGGTCGGCGGTGACGGTGTGCCAGGTTCGGCCGGACCACCCGGTGACCGACCCGTCCGGGTGCGGTCCTGAGACGTGGCCCTCCGTGGTGAAGGCGAGCGGCGACCAGGTGGCGCCCTCGTCCGTGGACGCCTCCAGGTAGAGGCGGTCGGAGCCGGGCTCGGTGTCCCACCACAGGGAGCAGTGAAGGCGGGCCTCGGCGGGCAGGTCCAGGGTGGGCAGGGCGAGGGTGGCGGTCGTGGCGCCTGCCATGCCGGAGAACCACGCCTCGCGCCCGCTCGCCGGACGGACCGGCACGGCGCGCGCGAGCCGGTTGGCCGTGGCGACGCGCGGCGCGGAGCCGGAGCGCCAACTGCGCACCGGATGCACCGAGTTGCCGAGGACGATCAGGAACGAGTCCGTGGTCGGGTCGAGGACCAGCGAGGTGCCCGTGAAGCCGGTGTGGCCCGCCGAACCGGGTGTGGCCATCGCGCCCATGAACCAGTGCTGGTAGAGCTCGAAGCCGAGACCGTGCTCGTCGCCGGGGAACTCCGTGTTGAAGTCGGTGAACATCAGGTCCACCGAGTCGTCGCTCAGAATGCGCGTGCGGCCGTACGAGCCGCCGTTGAGCAGACAGCGGCCGAGGATCGCGAGGTCCCACGCACACGAGAACACACCCGCGTGGCCGGCGACACCGCCGAAGCTGAAGGCGTTCTCGTCATGCACCTCGCCCCAGACCAGGCCGCGGTCGAGCCCCGACCAGGGCAGCCGGGCGTCCTCGGTCGCGGCGATCTTCGGCTTCCAGGACGCGGGCGGGTTGTAGCGGGTACGGCGCATGCCGAGCGGGGCCGTGATCTCGTCGTGCAGGAGCACGTCGAGCGCCCGGCCGGTGATCTTCTCCAGGACGAGCTGGAGGGAGATCAGGTTGAGGTCCGAGTAGAGGTACTTGGTGCCCGGCGGGTTCAGGAGGGTTTCGTTCCACAGGCGTTGGAGCTTGGCCTCGTACGTCGGCTCGCGGAACAGCGGGATCCAGGAGCGGAATCCGGAGGTGTGCGTGAGGAGCTGGAGGATGGTGACGTCCTGCTTGCCCCCGCCGGCGAAGTCGGGGAGGTACGAGGCGACGGGGGCTTCCAGCTCCAGCTTGCCGCGTTCGATCTGCTGCACGGCCAGGATCGACGTGAAGAGCTTGGAGACCGACGCGAGGTCGTAGACGGTGTCCTCGGCGGCCGGGATCTGCTGGTCTGCGGGGAGCTCGACGCCGGTGTCGGTCTTCTCGTCGTACGCGGAGTAGCGCACCGCCATGCCGATCGGCTCGTGCAGGGCGACGGTGGACCCGCGTCCCGCGAGCAGCACGGCGCCCGCGAACCAGGGGTGCTTGGGGGAGGGGCCGAGGAACTTCTCGGCGTCCACGACCAGTTGGCGCAGCTCGCCCGGCAGCAGTCCGGCCTGCTCGGGCGACCCGCGGCGCAAAGTGCGGCCGTGTCCCTGGGGGGCCGCCGCGGGATTCGCCGTCGCGGGACCCGCCGGGAACGGCACCAGGGCGACGGCGCCGCCGAGCGCCATCAGGCCTTGGCCGAACCGGCGCCGGGAGAGGGCTGCTCGTCTGGGAACCTCGCCGGTGTTTTCCGCGTGCGCCTCACGCATGCCGTACTCCTCCGCGTATCGATATTGAAAGATACTTTCGCGATCTCGACAGCCGAATGAAACCTTCTTTCGCGGTGGTGTCCCTGTCAAGAGTCCGTGCTTGTGGTGGGTCGAGTGGCGTGACAGGCAAAGAATCTGACACTCAGTCAGAAAATCTCTTCCCTCGCCCGCGCGGCTGCGGCATCCTGCCCGCATGCAGACGGAGCTGAGCAAGAAACTCGGAGTCGAGCACGCCGTTTTCGGGTTCACGCCGTTCCCCGCCGTGGCCGCCGCGCTCACTCGGGCTGGCGGATTCGGCGTGCTCGGCGCGGTCCGTTACACGGCCCCCGACGAACTCAAACGCGACCTCGACTGGATGGAGGCGAACACCGACTCCAAGCCGTACGGCCTGGATGTCGTGATGCCCGCGAAGAAGGTCGAGGGCGTCAGCGAGGCCGATGTCGAGGCGATGATTCCCGAATCCCACCGGGAGTTCGTACGGGAGACGCTCGCTAAGTACGGCGTCCCGGAGCTCGCCGAGGGCGAGGCGTCGGGGTGGCGGATCACCGGCTGGATGGAGCAGGTGGCCCGCAACCAGCTCGACGTGGCCTTCGACTACCCGATCAAACTCCTCGCCAACGCGCTCGGTTCACCGCCGGCCGATGTGATCCAGCGCGCGCACGACAACAACGTCCTCGTCGCCGCGCTCGCGGGCAGCGCCCGCCATGCGCGCAAGCACGCCGAGGCCGGCATCGACATCGTGGTCGCGCAGGGGTACGAGGCCGGCGGGCACACCGGCGAGATCGCCTCGATGGTGCTCACCCCGGAGTGCGTCGAGGCCGTCGCCCCGCTGCCGGTTCTCGCGGCCGGCGGCATCGGCAGTGGCGAACAGGTCGCGGCAGCGCTGGCGTTGGGCGCGCAAGGAGTGTGGACCGGGTCGATCTGGCTGACCACGACCGAGGCCGACATGCACTCGCGCGCCGTCACGGAGAAGCTGCTCGCCGCGGGCTCCGGTGACACCGTGCGCTCGCGCGCCCTGACCGGAAAGCCCGCGCGCCAGTTGCGCACCGAGTGGACCGACGCCTGGGACGACCCGAACGGGCCCGGCACCCTGCCGATGCCGTTGCAGGGACTCCTCGTCGCCGAGGCGCTCACCCGGATCCAGAAGCATGAGATCTCGCCGCTGCTCGGCACACCCGTGGGCCAGATCGTCGGCCGGATGAACGCCGAACGCAGCGTCCAGGAGGTCTTCGACGACCTCACCCGCGGTTTCGAGCGCGCCATCGACCGCATCAACAAGATCGCCGGCCGCGCCTGACCGGACCCCTTTTCGACCGGCCACTTCCCGACCGACCCCGAGCTGCCCCTTCTCGACCGACCCCGACTTTTCACCCCGGCCTACCCCGTAAGCCAGGAGGAGCCTTCATGTCCCAAGCACCCAACGGTTTCTGGGCGCAGGCGACGGCCGACCCCGAGCGCGTCATGCTCATCGCCCCCGACGGCGAGGAGTGGACGGCCGGGCGGCTGCACGCCGCCGTCAACCAGCTCGTGCACGGGTTGCGCGCCGCGGGCCTGGAGCGCGGCGACGCGTTCGCCGTCGTGCTGCCCAACGGTGTGGAGTTCTTCACCGCGTATCTCGCCGCGTCCCAGGCCGGGTTCTACGTCGTGCCCGTCAACCACCATCTCGTCGGCCCCGAGATCGCCTGGATCGTCTCCGACTCGGGCGCCAAGGTGCTCCTCGCGCACGAGCGGTTCGCCGAGGCCGCGATCCACGCCGCCGACGAGGCGAAGCTGCCGGCCGGGCAGCGGTTCGCGGTCGGCGCGGTGGAGGGATTCCGGCCGTACGCCCAACTCCTGGACGGACAGCCGGAGTCGGTGCCCGAGGACCGCACCCAGGGCTGGGTGATGAACTACACCTCCGGTACGACGGGACGCCCGCGCGGCATCCGCCGTCCGCTGTCCGGAAAGGTGCCGGAGGAGGCGCATCTCGGCGGCTTCCTCGGGATCTTCGGCATCAAGCCCTTCGACGACAACGTGCACCTGGTCTGCTCGCCGCTGTACCACACGGCGGTGTTGCAGTTCGCGGGTGCGTCGTTGCACATCGGGCATCCGCTGGTCCTGATGGACAAGTGGACGCCCGAGGAGATGCTCCGTCTGATCGACACGTACAAGTGCACGCACACGCACATGGTGCCGACCCAGTTCCACCGGCTGCTCGCGCTGCCGGAGACGGTCAAGTCCTCGTACGACGTCTCGTCCATGCGGCACGCGATCCACGGCGCCGCGCCCTGCCCCGACCATGTGAAGCGCGCGATGATCGAGTGGTGGGGGACCTGCGTCGAGGAGTACTACGCGGCCAGTGAAGGCGGCGGTGCGTTTGCGACCGCACAGGACTGGCTGAAGAAGCCGGGCACGGTCGGAAAGGCCTGGCCCATCAGCGAGTTGGCCATCTTCGACGACGACGGCAACCGGCTGCCGCCCGGCGAACTGGGCACGGTCTACATGCAGATGAAGACCGGCGGCTTCTCGTACCACAAGGACGAGGAGAAGACGAAGAAGAACCGCATCGGCGACTTCTTCACCGTCGGCGACCTCGGGATGATCGACGAGGACGGCTATCTGTATCTGCGCGACCGCAAGATCGACATGATCATCTCGGGCGGCGTCAACATCTACCCGGCCGAGATCGAGTCCGCGCTGCTCACCCACCCGGCCGTCGCGGACGCCGCCGCGTTCGGTATTCCGCACGCCGACTGGGGCGAGGAGGTCAAGGCGGTCATCGAGCCGGCCGAGGGGTACACGGCCGGCGACGCGCTCGCCACCGAGATCCTCGCGCACTGCGAGCGGCAGCTGGCCGGATACAAGCGGCCCAAGAGCGTCGACTTCATCGAGACCATGCCGCGCGACCCCAACGGGAAGCTGTACAAGCGGCGGCTGCGCGAGCCCTACTGGGAGGGCCACGAGCGGCCCATGTGATCCGCCTTCCACCCCCGGGGCCCCGGCTCCGGGGGTGTGGTCTGTCCGGGGAGCTGTCAGCGTTGGATCATGGCAGCTGCGAAACCGGGCACCTTCACGACCGTCGGGACGACCGCCGTCCCGTTGATCGCCCTCGTGGTCCTGGCCTTCACCTGGGGCCGTGACCTGCCGGGCCCCATGGTGGTGCTCGTCGCCGTCTGCCTGGCCGCCGCGGTCCTCGCGGCCGTCCACCATGCCGAGGTCGTGGCGCACAAGGTGGGCGAGCCCTTCGGCTCCCTGGTGCTCGCGGTCGCCGTCACGCTGATCGAGGTGGCCCTGATCGTCACCCTGATGGCCGACGGCGGGCCGAAAGCGTCCTCGTTGGCCCGGGACACCGTGTTCGCCGCCGTGATGATCACCTGCAACGGCATCGTCGGCCTCACCCTGCTCGTGGGCGCCTGGCGCAATGGTGTGGCCGCGTTCAACACGGACGGTACGGTCGCGGCGCTGTCCACCGTGGCCACCCTCGCGACCCTCAGCCTCGTGCTGCCGACCTTCACCCACGGGGTGCAGGGCCCACAGTTCACGACCGCGCAGCTGGCCTTCGCGGCGATCGTCTCCATCGGGCTCTATCTGCTGTTCGTGGCCATGCAGACGATCCGCCACCGCGAGTACTTCCTGCCTGTCACCCGCGACGGCGAGGTGCTCGACGAGGAAGCGCACGCCCATCCGCCGACCAATCGGGAGACCCTGGTCAGCCTGGTGCTGCTGCTCGCCTCGCTGGTCGCGGTGGTCGGCAACTCCAAGGGGATCTCGCCGACGATCGAGGACGTGATCGACAAGGCGGGGCTGCCGCAGTCGGCGGTCGGCGTCGTGATCGCCCTCCTGGTCCTGCTGCCCGAAACCCTCGCGGCCTTCCGCTCGGCCCGCCGCGACCGGGTCCAGATCAGCCTCAACCTGGCCCATGGCTCGGCGATCGCGAGTATCGGTCTGACGATTCCCGCGATCGCCGTCGCCTCGATCTGGCTGGACGGGCCGCTCGAGCTGGGCCTGGGCGCCACCCATATGGTGCTGCTCGCCCTGACGATGGTGGTGAGCGCCCTGACCGTGGTGCCGGGCAAGGCGACTCTCCTCCAGGGCGGGGTTCATCTGGTGGTGTTCGCGTCGTTCGTCTTCCTGGCGATCAGCCCGTAGCTCTGTTTGAGGTCCTGTAGCTCTCCTTGAGGTCCGTGGCTCTACTTGAGGTACGGACCGCTGTCGCCGATCTTGCCGGGGCCGTTCAGGACGTACACGCGCAGGTTGCCCTTGCCGGGGGCGGCGACCGACAGCGTGCCGTTCGCGACGGTCTTCACGTCCCCGGTGACGGCGTCGGTGTACGTGCCGTTCGGGATTCCGGTGTACGTGGCCGACCCGGTGACCGTGACCAGCGCGAAGCTGTCCGTGCCCCCGCCGGTGTAGCGACGCTTGAACGCCATCCGGCCGCTGATGCCCTCCGTGGAGTACTGGCCCATCTGCAGCGCGGGCACGGCCCGCCGGATCCGGTTGAGCCGCTGCACGTGCTTGACCAGGGGCTGGTCGAGCGTCGTGGCCACCGTGCCGCTCGACGAGCCGACTTTGCCGAAGTCGGTGGCCGTGACCGACCCCGCCAGATGGTCGCCGAAGTAGGCGCGGCCGGTGGTGGCGAGCGGACAGCTCGGCCCGCAGTCGATCTTCTTGCCCTTCTGGAACTCGATCTCCGAGCCGTAGTACAGCGTCGGGATACCACGGAAGGTCCACATCAGGGACATGTTCTCGGCCCACGCGTCGGTGCCGCCCGCGTAGCGGTCGCTGCTCTTGTTCGGCCCGTAGTCGTGGCTGTCCACATAGACCACGTTGTACGTGGCGTCGTTGACGGAGTCGTCGGAGTCCTTGCCGTTGCCGAAGGCGTTCGGCGCATCACCGAAGTTCATGTGCATGCGCATGTCGATGATGTGCATGCCGGAGAACTTGCTGTGGTCCGGGGCGTGGTAACTGTTGCCGTTGAGGAAGGCGTTGGTGGACGTGGGCTGGTTGCCGGTGCCCTGCTGCTGCTCGTAGGCGTACATCTCGAGTGCGGCCGCGGCGTCGTCGGCCGCGTACTCCTTGCGTTCCTTCCAGCTGTAGAACTGCGCGGAGTGGTTCACGGAGCCGCGGTTCCACTTGTCGTTGACGAAGGCCGCGACCTCGCCGAACACAAAGAAGTTTCTGGCCTTGTCGGCTCCGAAGCGCTGGGTGACCCGTTCGTTGATGGCCGGCAGGAAACGGCGGTTCCAGGTGGTGCGCGGGATGTGCACGGCGGTGTCCACGCGGAAGCCGTCGACGCCCATGTCGATGTACTTGTTGTACGCGCCGATCAGATAGTTCTGGACGGCGGTGTTCTCGGTGTTGAAGTCGGCGAGGTCCTCGTGCAGCCAGCAGGAGCGTGAGTCCTCGCCCTCCCAGTTGCCGATCCAGCACTGGTGGTACAGGTCCTTGGGGAACATGCCCGAAGTGGGGCTCGGCCACTGGCAGTTGTAGAGGGTGTAGCCCTCCGCGCTCTTGCCGCCGGTGGGCTTGCCCCAGTTCAGGCAGGTGTTGCCGGAGGGCTCGGCCGTCGACCACAGATCGCCGTTGTAGTACGACTTCCCGGACTTGGGCTCGACGGTCAGGCCGTCATACGTGAAGCCCTCGTTCTTCTCGTCGTAGTACCAGCTCCACTGGGAGTCGCGGACGCCGTACACGGCCGGCGTGGACAGGCCCTTGGCGCCCCAGCGGGAGCTGTGGTTGTAGACGACGTCCTGGTAGATCTTCATGCCCTTGGCGTGCGCGGCGTTGATCAGGTCCTGATACGAGGCGCCGGCGGACTCCAGACGAGGGTCGACCTTGTAGAAGTCGTAGCCGTGGTACCCGTGGTAGTCGTAGTCCGAGCGGTTGAGGACGACCGGGGTGACCCAGACCGCGGAGAAGCCAAGCGCCTTGATGTAGTCGAGCTTGCCGACCAGGCCCTTGAAGTCGCCGCGGAACATCGGGTCGTCGTTCGCCGCGTTGCCGGACTTGACGTGCTGGCTGCCGCCGCGGTTGTTGCTGGTGTCGCCGTCCTGGAAGCGCGCCGTGAGGACGAAGTAGATCGGGTCCTTGCGCGGATCCGTGCCCAGTGGGGTGCCCGCGGCGGGTTCCGGTGCCTGCTCGCCGGTCGTCGCCTTGGCCTCGGCGGAGGCGGGCGAGGTGTTACCGGCCGCGTCCAGGGCCTTCACCGTGTACGTATAGGCGGTGCGCTCCTCAAGTCCCGTGTCCGAGAACACGGTTGAGCCGACGTCGGTGACGACCGTCCCCTTGGTGCCGCCGGTGCGGGTGACCTGGTACTTGGTCACCGCCGTGTCATCGGTCGCCGCCTCCCAGGTCAGCACGATGGACGTGTGGGTGGCGTTCGCGGTGACCTTGGTGGGCGCCGTCGGGGCCTGGGTGTCGGGCTCCTGGGCCGCGCAGGGGTCCTTGGCGTCCTTGGTGACCGCGCCGTCCTTCACGGTGGCGAGGCCGGCCGAAAGGGCGTAGTCGGCGCCGTTGTTGTTGTCCCACACGCCGTTGCCGTTGTTGAACGTGGCCCGCAGCGTCGTGGCCGTCCCGAGGTCGACGGTCCTCTTCCACCAGCCGGTGCAGGCGGCCGCCATGCCGATGCCCGGGGGAGTGGTCCAGGAGGCGCCGGCGGGGGCGTAGTGGAGGTTGGTCGTGGTCCACCCGGAGGTCGCCGTGGAGTAGTAGACGGTCGCCTGGTTGCCGGGCTCGCCCGGGTCGGTGCCGGCGCACGGGTCGCTGTGGGCGACCACGCCGTCCTTGACGGTCAGGACGCCCGTGCCCAGGTCGTAGTTCGCGCCGCCGTTGTTGTCCCAGGTGCCGCTGCCGTTGTTGAAGGTGGCGGCAAGGCCGGTGGCCGAGCCGAGGTCCACGGTCTGCTTCACCCAGTCCGTGCAGGCCGCTTCCATCCGCGTACCGGGCACGGTCGTCCACGAGCCGCCGTCCGGCGCGTAGTGGAGGTAGGTGGAGGGCCAGTTCTTGGTCTTCGTGTAGTAGAAGACGGTCGCCGTGTTCGCGTCGGCGGCCGTCGCCTCGGGCGCCGATCCGGCGGCGGGTGTCCCGGAGAGCAGGGCCAGGAGGCCGGCCGCCGCAGTGAACGACGCGAGCAGGCGTCGTGGCAGGCGGAAGGGTCTGTGTCTCATGGGCGTCTCTCCGATACGGGCTGCGGGGTGGGGAGTTCAGCGCGCGAGTGCAAGAACAACCGGAAAGTTCCTGCAAGTTATTGCAGCGCGGAAGTTACAGGTACACGACAGGCGCGTAAAGAGAGTGCGCAGCACGAAGGCCCGAGGGTCGCAACCCTCGGGCCTTCGATGAGCGGGGTCCGTCAGTGACGGCGCTCCTTGACCTTCACCACCTTCAGGTCCGGCGACCGGTGGATGTCCTTCTCACAGAACCGTGAGGTCACCCACTTCTCCTGCGAGAACAGCCGTGTCTGGTCGCTGTGGTGCGGCGAGTTCGGGTTCGGCGACTGCGAGTACGTCAACAGCGTGCGCGCCACCGGGCAGCGCGAGCCGTCCCAGCCGACCGCCTGGATATGGCTGGAGCCCGTACTCACCTCGGTGTAGCCGGACTTGGGGTCCCAGATCGGCTCGATCTTGTTCCATACGCCGAGGGACTCGGTGCCACCCGGCACGGCCAGGCGCTTGCCGCCCCGTACGACGTACTGGTTCTCACCGAGGCGGGCGTCCAGGGCGATGCCGGCCGCCGTGAGCTGGGTGACGGCATCCGCGAGGGCGCGGGCGAAGGCGGGCGAGGCGGTGTTGAGGGTGTGCGGGGTGCGGACCGGGTCGGCCGGGTCGAAGGGCACCGTCCACACGCCCTGCGAGCCGAGAGCGGAGCGCATGCCCCGCCAGAACCGGTCGTAGAGCAGCGCGCCCCGGCTGTCCGTGTCCATGGTCCGGTCCCAGCTCTTCAGGACCGCGCACGCCGTCGTCACGTCGACGACCGTGCCGTCACTGCCGGTTGCCTTGCCACCCGGCAGCTGCGCGCAGGCCTGCGCCGCCTCGGCCGCGCCCAGAGTTCCGGCCGGTGCCCGGTTGGTGAACTGCCGGCGCTGCAGATCCGCGACGGTCAGCTTGCCGCGCTTGGCCATCGCGGCCACGTCCTCGATGGCACCTCGGGTACGCATCGAGCGGGGCGTGTCGATATTGCCGAAGACCCGCTCGTACCCCCGCAGCGGCCGGTCGGCGTTGGCCAGCCAGGCGCTGTCGTTGGAGTTCTCCGCGTACGGCGCGTCCACCAGGGTCGGCATCCGCGACGGACCGAGGATCCCCGGCTGCAACGCGTCCTGGTCACGCCCGAGACCGCAGTCGGCGCGCGAACCGTCGAGCACCGCGAGGCCCGCCGTCGGATAGGTGACCTGGCCGAGCAGGGTGGAGCAGCGCGCGGCGATCTCATCGGTGATCCGCGGCAGCACCTGGGACTGCGTGTACAGCGAGTGCCCGCCCGAGTCGGCGGCGATGGTGTTCACCCAGGGCAGCCCCTGCGTGGTGCGGAGCACCTCCTGGACGCCCTTGACGCTGCGCGCCTTCGCGAAACCGAGAGCGGTGTCGGAGGCGCGCAGATTGGCCGCGTTGGGGTCGTTGAGCGCGTACGCGGTGGTGGCCGTCCACGGCAGCGGCAGCTCCGCGCCGAGCGAGGTCACCACCGGGCCGTACTGCGTCCACCACTGATCACGGGTGATGGGCGCGCCGCCCTTCACGTCGATGGTGACGGTGCGCTTGGTCATCTTGCGCGGTTTTCCGTCGACGAGGTACGTCGTCGGATCGGCCGGATCCAGGGTCAGTTGGTGCAGATTCATCGGTACGCCGGTGGCCACCGTATGGCTCCAGGCGGCGTACGGCGTGAACCCGATGGACGGGGTCACCGCACCGATCAGTGAGCCGCCGGAGACGTTGAGCTCACCCGGGATGGTCTGCTGCACCTGCCAGAAGCGGCGGCCGCCCTGCCAGGGGTAGTGCGGATTGCCGAGCAGTAGACCGCGGCCGTTCGCCGTCGTACTGCCGTGGAAGGCGACGGCGTTGGAACCCATCGCGGCCTCGTCGGTGGCGAACAGGTCGCGGGCCGCCTCTGCCTTTGCCTTCGGGGACACATCCTCGGCCTGCGCGCCGGCCGCCGGCGGCCGCGCGCTGGTGATCGCGTCCGCCGCACGGCCCTGGCCGCCGAGGACGGAGAGCGCGAACGCGAGCCGTGACATGTCGAGTTCGGTCGCGGGCCGCACCCAGTCGGCACCCTTGCACGCGGGGTCCGTGATGCGGTTCTGCTTCAGCCAGGCGTTGTAACCGGCCGCGAACCCGCGCACCAGCTTCTTCTGCTCGGGCCGGTTGCCGACCGGCGGCGGAAGTTCGGCGAGCTTCTCCACCGTGCCGGCTTCCTTGATCCCGCGGAAGAACAGATCGCTGGAGGCGTTCGTCGTGGCCGAGGACAGCGAGCCGTCGGGCGCCTTGTCCACACCGAAGTACCTGGACCGCTCGCCGCGCAGCGTCACGAAACTCTCGGCGAGGACGCAGACGTTGTCCTGGGCCTGCGCCCACCCGGTGCCGAAGCCCAGATCGGTGTAGTTGCCCGCGAGGATGTGCGGGATGCCGTACTCGGTGTAGCGGATGGTGGCCGAGAGTCCGCCGTGCGACGGATGCCGGTCACCGCGGTCCTGGTCGGCGGCGGGCGCGGGCGCCGCGGTGGCGGCCGCGGTGAGCAGCGCGGTGGCGAGGAGTACGAAACGTCTCGCGCGCTGGCGCATGGGTCCTCCCAACGGGTGTGCGGGCAGGGGCAGTTGAGCGTACCTACCGGTAGGTCACCTGTCGTCCCTCCGTGCGCGGTGGTTGTGCCGTGTCACAGGGGGACTGTGCCGGTACACAGGAGCGGGCCTGCGTCTCGCACCCGGCGCCTGAGCCGCGTCCCGCGCACACGGCTCTTGACCCGCGTCCGCGGTCCGGCACAGGATCACGTGCATGACGGGTGTACGCAGCAACACGGTCGACGCCATGCTCCGCCGCAGCGCCCGGCGCACCCCTGAACGGGTCGCGCTGCGCTACGCGGACCGCACCTGGACCTACGCCGAACTGGACGACGCGGTGTCGCGGGCGGCGCGGGTCCTGAGCGACGCGGGCCTGGCGCCCGGCGACCGCGTGGGGGCCTACGGCCACAACTCCGACGCCTATCTGATCGGCTTCCTCGGCTGCTCGCGCGCGGGCCTGGTGCACGTCCCGGTCAACCATCACCTCACCGGCGACGATCTCGCGTACATCGTCGGCCAGTCCGGATGCTCGCTCGTCCTCGCCGACCCGCCGATCGCCGGCCGACTCCCCGACGACGTACGGGTGTTGGCGCTGCGCGACCTGGAGGACTCGCTCATCGAACGGCTGCGGACGGCTCCCGCGTACGACGGACCGGAGCCCTCGCCCGAAGACCTGGTGCAGCTGCTGTACACCTCCGGCACCACGGCCCTCCCCAAGGGCGCGATGATGACCCACCGCGCCCTGGTCCACGAGTACGTCAGCGCGATCCACGCCCTCGGCCTGGCGGAGACGGACCGGCCGGTGCACTCGCTGCCGCTGTACCACTCGGCTCAGATGCATGTGTTCCTGATGCCCTACCTCGCGGTCGGCGCGGAGAACACCGTCATCGACGCGCCTTCGGCGGACCGGATCTTCGACCTGATCGAGGCCGGACACGACAGCCTCTTCGCGCCGCCCACCGTGTGGATCGCCCTGGCCAACCATCCCGACTTCCACCGGCGCTATCTGACCCGACTGCGCAAGGCCTTCTACGGGGCGTCGATCATGCCCGTGCCCGTGCTCGAACGGCTGCGGGCCAGGCTGCCCGGGCTCGGGTTCTTCAACTGCTTCGGGCAGAGCGAGATCGGGCCGCTGGCGACGGTGCTCGGCCCCGAGGAGCACGAGGGCCGGATGGACTCGTGCGGGCGGCCGGTGCTGTTCGTGGAGGCCCGGGTCGTGGACGAGTCCGGCAAGGAGGTGCCGGACGGCACACCCGGCGAGGTCGTCTACCGCTCCCCGCAGTTGTGCGAGGGCTACTGGGACAAGCCCGAGGAGACGGCGGAGGCCTTCCGGGACGGCTGGTTCCGTTCGGGTGACCTCGCGGTGCGGGACTCCGAGGGCTACTTCACCGTCGTCGACCGGGTGAAGGACGTGATCAACTCCGGGGGAGTCCTCGTGGCGTCCCGGCAGGTCGAGGACGCGCTGTACACCCATGAGGCGGTGGCCGAGGCAGCCGTCATCGGACTGCCCGACGAGCGCTGGATCGAGGCGGTCACGGCGGTGGTCGTGGCCCGCGGTGAGGTCACCGAGGCGGACCTGGTCGCGCACGCGAAGGAGCAGCTCGCGGCCTTCAAGGCCCCCAAGCGCGTCCTGTTCGTCGACGAACTGCCGCGCAACGCGAGCGGCAAGATCCTCAAGCGCGAGCTGCGGGACCGGTTCGCGGGCGAGGGCTGAACGGCGTGTCGAGCGCGCGTCAGGATGGTGAGGGCTGACCGAGGCGTCAAGCGCGCGTCAGCATGGTGAGGGCTGACCGAGGCGTCAAGCGCGCGTCAGCATGGTGAGACGGCTGCGCACGGCTTGCGCACCCGGGCATATCGTCGCTTCAGCAGCGATCGCCGTCCGGGCCCGCACGCTCGTGAGGAGTACGTCATGTCGTCAGTCGCTCTCACCGAGGACGCCGAGCCTGGTGAACAGGTCCCGGCCGGACCGCTGTTCGTGCCCGTCCGGCCGGGTCCGACGGGCATGAGCCCCCGCTTCTTCCGCACGCCCCTCGGCTTCCGCACCGCCGTCGCCTTCACGTCCGAGCAGCGCCTCACCTCACTCCTGGGCGCGCACCACCCCCGTATCCGCCTGTCCGAACCGGCCCTGCGCTCGCTGGCCGCCCTGGTCGGGATCGCGCTGCTCACGGTGGATCCGCTGTTCTCGGCGCCACGGCCGAAGAGGACCGGGGCACAGGAGCGTACGGAAGGACGAACCATGCCCCGGCGTGCAGTGAGCAGCCGTACGACCTGCTAGCGGCGCATCGAATGATGTTCGCCCTGAGCGGTCTGCGACGATGGCGCCATGGACGAGGAAGTCATTCCCATTCTTCGCGTCGAGAACGCTGCGGCGGCGGTCTCCTGGTACGAGCGGCTGGGCTTCACCCCACAGTGGGAACACCGCTTCGCCCCGGAACTTCCCGCATTCGTCGAGGTCGCCCGGGGCGGGGTGCGGTTGTTCCTGTCGGAGCACAGCGGCGATGCCCGCCCCGACACATTGGTCTACCTCCGCGTTCTCGATGTCGAGGCCATCGCCTCCGAGTTCGGTGTGCAGGCGGAGGATGCTCCGTGGGCGCGTGAGATCGAGCTGCGCGACCCTGACGGCAACCGGCTGCGGATCGGCACGCCGACGGACTGACCGCCGCCGGCAGCTACGAGCTGTGGTCGGCAACGGTCCTCGTGGGTACGGTGGCCGCGGCCCGGTCATCCGTCGCCCTCAGGCCGCGGGCGAGCGTCAGGGTCACCGTCAGCGACAGGCACCCCATCACCGTGATCGCCGCCGCCGGCGACGTGAGTTGGGCGAGGGTACCGGCGAGGGTCGCCGCGACGCCCTGCATCGTGAGCATGCCGGACGTGTGCAGGCCCAACGCGTGGCCGCTCAGCTCATGCGGCGTCAGGGACATCAGGCGCTCCTGCTGGACCAGGCTCGCCGCGAAGCCCACCGAGGCGAGCGCGGCGAGGACGAGGGCGACGGGTACGGCCGGATGCAGCGCGAAGAGCAGATACGGAGCGGCGAGCAGCAGCAGAAGAGGTACGCCCAGGCGCCGGCGCCAGGCCGTGGGCACGAAGCGCCCGACGAGGATGTCGCCGAGGAGCATGCCGCCCGCGGCGCACGCGAAGAGCAGCCCCGCCTGCGAAGGCGCGTACGAGACGAAGAGCGACTCGGCGCCGACCATAAGGCCGTTCGGCACCCAGAGCGCGAGATACACGCGGCGCCGCGAACGGTCGGACCACAGCAGGGCGTTGGTGCGCCAGGTCTGCGCCACGGACGGCCGGCCCTGGGCGCGGGCGGGCCTGCGGGAGAGGCCGAAGCGGGCGGAAGCCGCCGAGACCAGGTAGAGGCCCGCTCCCACGAGCAGCGTCCCGCGCGCGGAGAGCGTGACCACGAGCAGGCCGCCGAGCGCGAATCCGGCGATCTGCATCGTGCCCGCGCACATGTTGAGCAGGGACCGACCGAGGACGTAACCGTCCCTGGGCAGCACCTCGTTGACCAGGCCGTACCGCACCCCGCCGCCCAGGGCTCCCACCATGCCGAGCACCAGAAGCACGGCGAAGGTCCCCCAGACGGGCATCCCCGGCAGAGCCTGCACTGCGGTACCCGCCGCGAACAGCAGCGCCAGGCCCGTCATCGCCGCTCGCGGCGGCAGCCGGTCGGCCGCGGAAAGCAGCAGGGTCGCGCCGAGCACCTGGGCGAGCGAAGGACCGAACATCGCGAGTGCGGTCAGCAGGGGTGAGCCCGTCGCCGCATGGACGAGAGTGCCGAGCGCCAGACCGCTCATCGTCTGTCCTGCGACATGTCCGGCGGAGGCGAGGAAGAGGGGCGTGAACTCCGGGGTGGCGAAGAGGTCGCGATAGGTGCGCATGGGGGAGTTCTCGCAGGGTCCGGACGGCAGAGGTTAATGTTTCGCGCACACGCGAAAGCAAGAGGATGCACACGCGAGGCAAGAGAAGAGGAAGAGGGGAGGGAGCAGCCCATGGGTCTGTGGCTCATCAGCACCGACACCCTCGCCGACAGCCGCTTCGTGATCTCCCCGCTCGCCGAGACCACCGCCGCCCTCAAGGCCCTGGAACGCGGCACCCCGCACCACCCCGGCGAACACGCCTGGCTGGGGGTCCATCTGCCCGCCTACCGCGAGCGCCTCGCCGCCGATCCGCTCACCGCGCAGACGATCAAGGCCGCGCTCGGCCCCACCTGGACCGCCGACTATCTGACCCCCACCCCGGACCCGGACGGGAGTCAGTCGTTCGAGGAGGAGCTGGAGGAGATCCGCGGGACCCGTCCCGCGACCGCGCGCGAGGATCTGACCCTCGCGCTCGGCGGCCCGCTCCCGACCGCTCTCGACCGCGACGACCTGCCGCAGCGCACCGCCGACCTCCTCCACTGGGTCTGGACCCACACCGTGCGGCCGGACTGGGACCGTCGGCGCCGGATCCTCGAGGCCGATATCGCCGCCCGTACCGCTCAGCTCGGCCGCAGCGGCTGGAGCGCCGCGCTCGACGGGCTGCGCCCCGGGATGCGCTGGCTCGGTGACGGCAGGCTGCGGATCAACGCGTACGACTATCCGCCGCGCCAACTCGACGCCACCCGGCTGCTGTTCGTGCCGGTGACCATGAAGGGCGGCTGGGTCGCGTGGCGCCCCGACGGCAGCCGGCATGCCCTGGTGTACGCGTGCTCCGGCGTGCTGGCCGAGGCGGGGCGTGCACACGTTCCGGAGTCCCTCGGTGCGCTCCTCGGCCCGGCGCGCGCCCGGGTCCTGGTACTCCTCGACACGCCGAAGAGCACCACCCAGCTCGTCGCCCTGACCGGCCAGGCACTCGGCTCGGTCGGCCGCCACCTGAAAGTGCTGCTCGACTCGGGTCTCGCGGTGCGCCGCAGAGCGGGCCGGTCGGTCCTCTACTTCCGGTCGGCCGCGGGAGAAGTCCTGGTCAACGCGGCAGAGGATGCGTGAATCCCCCACACCAGGCCGGTTTCTGACGGTCGGGCCCGGCGCCCTGACGGCGCGTCAATCAGCCACCCCGTGTTCCTGACGCGACGTCAAACGATCGGCGGAACTCGCTGACGGTTCGTCATCCGATTGGACCCCGCCGAGCGGCGGCGCGACGGCGGCGGGGTTCTCCTCGGGGACGGGACATGGTGCTGCCTATGTTGCGGAGAAGGCTCCGCCCCGTGGCCCGTGGAGGAGCGGATGTACCGGCAGGAGATAGGCGTGGGCTCCGGTCACGTCGCTGTCCTCACCTGGTGAGGGCGACCGGAGTCGAGGAGCGGCCGATCGATGCGCGAGGCGTCCTGCTCGGGGACGTGTCACGAAGCCTGCGGCCCGTCCGTCCGGAACTTCCGGAAGGACGGGCCGCCGCGCTGACCCAGGGGCCACGAGGCACTACGAGCGCGAGAACACCCGGGCACCCCCCACGAACGTCTGCTCCACCCGAGCCGCGCAGATCTCCTCCGGGGGCCCGGCGAACGGATCCCTGTCGAGGACCGCCAGATCCGCCAGATACCCCGGCGCGATCGTCCCGGTCTCGTCGTCGAGATGGTTCACATAGGCGCTGCCCGCCGTGTACGCGGCCAGCGCGGCGCCCAGGTCGATGCGCTGCTCCGGCAGGAACACCCCGGTCCCCTCGGGGGCCTCGGGGAGGCGACGGTTGACCGCCACGTGCAGGGCCTGCACCGGATCCGGACTGCTGACCGGCCAGTCGCTGCCCGCCGCGAGCGTCGCGCCGGAGCGCAGCAGTGCACCGAACGGGTACTGCGTCGCCGAGCGTTCGGCGCCGAGGAACGGAATCGTCAGCTCGTCCATCTGCGGTTCGTGCGCGGCCCACAGGGCTTGCAAATTGGCGCTCGCGCCCAGCGCTCGGAAGCGCCCGATGTCGTCCGGGTGCACGACCTGAAGGTGGGCCAGATGCGGCCGCGTATCGGAGAAGCCGTTCGTGCGCCGCGCCACCTCCACCGCGTCGAGCGCCTCGCGTACCGCGCGGTCGCCGAGCGCGTGGAAGTGCACCTGGAATCCGTGCGCGTCCAGCGCGGTCACGTACTTCTGGAGCTCCTCGGGCGGTACGAAGCTGATGCCGCTGTTGTCCGACGTACAGCCACAGCCGTCCAGATACGGGGTGAGCAGGGCGGCCGTGTGGTTCTCGGCGATGCCGTCCTGCATGATCTTGACGCTGGTGCAGCGCAGCCGGCCCACCGTCCCCGCCTCGCGCCGGGCGAGGAGTTCGTCGAGCTGCTCGGTGCCGCGCGCCCGGTCCCACCACAGCGCGCCCACGACGCGCGCGGTCAGCCGGCCGTCGCCCGCCGCGGCGAGATACGCGGGCGTCGGATCCTTGAGGTTGCCGAGCTCGCCGAGCAGCGCGTCCTGCCAGGCGGTGATCCCGAGCGAGTGCAGCAGCTCCTGCGCGCGCAGGAGGCCCGCGATCGTCTCCTGAAGGGTGAGTTCGGGCAGCAGCCTGCCGACCAGGTTCGCGGCGCCTTCCTGCAGCATCCCGGTGGGGGAGCCGTCGGCATCCCGCTCGATCCGGCCGTCGGCAGGGTCGGGTGTACGGGCGTCGATCCCCGCGCGGTGCAGGGCGCGGGAGTTGACCCAGGCGCCGTGGTGATCGCGGTTCGTGAGGTACACGGGCCGGTCGGGCACCAGCGTGTCCAGCTCGGCGGCGGTGGGCAGGCCGCCGGGGAAGGCCTCCATCGCCCAGCCGCCGCCCGTGATCCACTCGGCGTCCGGGTGCGCGTCGGCGTAGGCGCGGATCCGGCGGCGGTACTCGTCGAGCGTCGTCGCGCCACTGAGATCGCACTGCCCCAGCTCGATCCCGCCGCCGACCGGGTGCACATGGGCATCCTGGAAGCCCGGGATCAGCAACTTCCCCTTCAGGTCGACGACTTCGGTACGCGGCCCGATCAGCTCGCGCACCTCGTCCTGCCCGACGGCGACGATCCGCTCCCCGCGTATCGCGACGGACGTGGCCCGCGTACGAGCGGGGGAGACGGTGTGGACAGGGCCGCCGGTGAAGACCAGATCGGCGTGCATCGCGGAACTCCTTGCGGTCGAGACGGTGTGCGGTAGGGAAACAGGTCAGTCACTGGATTCGGGAGCGGCGAGCGAGAAGCCCCGCTTCTCGAAGTAGGGCGAGCGCCGCCGGTACTTCGCCCAGGCGGCCATCACCAGTCCGGACGCGATCACCGCGGCGGGTACGGCGAGCATGAACCAGCCGTTGTCCGGGCTGAGTGCGAAGTGATCGCTCATCGTGAAGTACGAGTGTCCGAGATAGCCGCCGATGCAGAGCAGGGCGATTCCGGACAGTCCCGGTGCGAGCACCGAGCGGACGGCCTGCCCGGGAGCCGTACGCAGATCGGAGCGGAAGCGTACAGCGCAGGCCAGTGCGGTGAGGCCGTAGTACAGGGCCACGATCAGGCCGATGGAGTTGACCGCGGCGAGGATCATCTCGTTCAGCTTCGGGATGGCGAGCGCGAGCAGCGCGACGACGGCGGCGATCGCCATGACCGCGACGGTGCCGGCGGCCGGTGAACCGTAGCGGGGACTGATCTTCGTCCACAGCGGCCCCATCGTGCGGTCGCGCCCCATCGCGTGCAGCCCGCGCGCGGTCGGGATGACGCTGGACTGCAGGGATGCCACGGCCGAGCACATCAGCGCGAGCAGCGGCAGCGTCGCCCAGGGCTCGGAGGCCAACTGCTCGCCCAGATACGTGAGTCCTTGCGGTCCCTGTTCGATCAGCTCGGTCAGCGAGAACTCGCGCTGGAAGGCGACGGACCCGTACAGGAAGATCGCCAGCATCGTGAACAGGGCGATGAACCCGCCCCGTCCCACATCGCGGGTGTCCTTGGTCTCCTCCGTGACGCTGAACGCGGCGTCCCATCCCCAGAAGAAGAACACCGCGAGCACCAGACCCTGCGCGAAGGCCGTGCCGTCCCCGATCGCGAACGGGTCGAACCAGGACCAGTCGAAGGCGTGCTCCCCGGTGACGATCGCCCAGCCGCAGAACACGAGCAGCACCCCGTACTCGAAGACGAGCAGCCAGGTCTGGAAGCGGGTCGCGTGCCGTACGCCGGTGACAGCGGTGACCGTCACGGCGGCGAGCACTCCGAGCCCCAACACGGTGCTCAGCGCGGTCGAGTTGGGGTCGAGCCCGATGCCCAGGAGCTCATGCAGGCCCGCTTTGTTGGCGAACTGCAGGACCACCGAGCCGGTCACCGCACTCGTGTACGCCATGAAGATGACGGTGCCGACGAGCGTCACCCAGCCCGTCAGAAAGCCGAGCCAGGGACCGATCGACTTGCCGACCCACACGTATCCGCTGCCCATGTTGGGCTCGGAGCGGTTGAGGCGCGCATACGCCGTGGCGATGCCGAGGATCGGCAGGAAGGCGACCAGGAGGATCGCCGGGGCGTGCAGACCGACGGTCGCGGCGAGCGCGCCCATGCCGATGCCCACGCTGGTGGTGGCGGCGGTACTGGACGCGGCCAGGGCGACGCCGTCGACGACGCCGAGGGAACGGTGCAGCCGCGGGGGCGCGCCGGAGGACGTAGAGCTGTTCATCGTTGAGCTCCTCAGGCCAGGGACAAGGAGTGATGCACGAGCCGAGCGGAGGCGATGAGCAAACAGCCTTGCCAAAGTTGCGTCAATGGTGTTGACATAAGGGCGGCCGAGGGAGGGAATGCCATGGCGGCAGGGCGGGTTCCGGTCGAGCGGCGGCGGCGCAGACCGACCAAGACGGGCACGGTGCTGACCGAGGAGCTGATCGTCGACTGTGCGCTGCGGCTCGCGGGCGAACACGGTGCGGAGGCGCTGAGCGTGCGGCGGCTCGGTGCGGCGCTGGGCTGCGATCCGAGCGCGCTCTACCGGTACTTCCACGACACCGACGATCTGCTGCTCGCCGTGGCCGACCGGATCATCGGCGAGACGATGGGCGGCTTCGCGCCCGCGGGCGACTGGCTGGCGGGGCTGCGCGAGATGGCCCACCGCGTCTACGGGGGCTACAGCCGGCATCCGAAGATCGCCGCGCTCGCCGCGTACCGTGTGACGCGCCGCCCTCACGAGTTCCGGGCGGTGGAGATCGGGATCGGCCTGATGCTGCGCGGCGGCTTCGACAAGGCCACGGCGGTACGGCACTACGCGGCCTTCATCGACACGGTGCTCGGCCACGCGGCCCTGGACGCGGCACACGCCGCGCTCGCCCCCGAGCGGCGGGGGGCGGATACGCGGGCCTGGGCGGAGGCGTATCAGGGGCTGTCGGCCGATGAGTTTCCACAACTGGCCGAGGTGCGCCGGGAGTTGCCGCTCATGGCGGTGAGCTCCTTCGAGACCGCGCTCGAGCTGTTCCTGTCGGCGCTGGAGGTGCGGGCGGGCTAGACAGTCCTTGCCGTGCCGGTCGGCGTAGGCGCATGAGAAGGAACCGGCCGGTCCAGCCGGCCGCTGTCGTGCCCGGTTCGGGGCCTTGTCCTGCCCGGTGTCGCCGGGGATCATCGCCGGGTGCGGAACCAAGAGGAACTCCATGAACTGCTCGGACGCGCCGGACTCACGGTCGTCGAGGACGTGCGTCCGGGCAGGCTGTTTCCGCCGGAGGCCGCCTGGCGTATCGCGCGGGGGATCGCGGCACCGGACGGTGCGGCCGCTGAGGCGCTCGACCTCGCGTGGTGGCGCCGACTTGCCGACGGCGAGTTCCTGATCGCTGTTCTCGGACATCGGATCGGCGGCAACGATGCCTGGTGGACGCGGGTCCGGTATGCCGGCGAAGAGGTGCCGGAGCTTGACGGGGCACGGGGGTTTGTGGCGCTTTCGCTCGACGGTCAGGTGCTGCTGGCGAGGGTTCCCTGCGCGGACGGGCTGCGGGTGACGGCCCTCGATCGGCTGCCGGAGCGCCTCGAGGAGAGCGCCGAGGCAGCCGGACGTGAGATGGAGGCCGAGCGCGCCGAGGTGTGGGCGGCGGTGCCCGGGCGGCCGGCGTGGCCTCTGCACTGGGTGGAATGGCTCGGGTCCAATCCGTCCGCGCCGGACGAGCTGTTGATCCAGATGCTGGGCGTGGAGGGTCTGTTCTTCACCGGCGACCGGCCCGCTGTCATCGAGGCCACCCTGGCGCACCCCGATCCGGAAGTCCGCTCGAGGGCCGCCGAGCCCTTTGGCCCCCAGCTCACGGCCGGCCAATGGGGCCGTTTGATCCGCGCCGAACCCTCTCCGAGGCGTCGCGCGCACTGGGCGCGGCATGCCTGTGCCCGGGGCGTCGAACTCCCGGAAGACCTGTACGACGACCTCCTCGCCGGCCCGTCACGCCCGTACGCGGCCGAACTCCCCGAGCTCGCCGCACACCACATCCCCGGTCTGGCGGCCGACCCCGATCCCCGCGTGCGGGCCGCGGTCTGCGCCCGCTGGGAGGACCTTGCCGGGCCCCTTCGGGAGCGGCTGCTGGCCGACACCGACGACGCGGTACGACGGGCGGCGCTCCTCGCCCATCACGGGGGCGTTCCCATGCCCCGCGACGTCTTCACTGCCCTGCCCGACCAGCGGCAAGCACTCGAACACTGCCGCCTCGCCCCCGAGTTGGAGGCCGCGCTCGTACGGAACGACGACGCGGAGATACGCAGGGCACTGGCCGGCAATCCGGGCCTCAGCGCGCACGGCGTCGCCGCCCTGGCCGAGGACCCGGATGGCGCCGTCCGCTCCGCCGTGGCCCTGCGCCCGGATCTCACCGAGGAGCAACGTGCCGCGGTGCGGCACGAGTTCGATCCCACGCTGATGTCGCACACCCTGCCCTGGGTCAAGGACCTGCACGGCGACGACGGGGCGATGCGCCGCCTGGCCGCGTCGTCCCATCCGCTCATCCGCCGCAGCGTGGCCCGCGCCCGGCGTCTCCCGCCGGATGTCGTGGAGCGGCTGGCGCGGGACGAGGACCGGGCGGTCCGCCTATTCCTCGCCGAATCCTGCGACGACGCCCCTGCCGAACTGCTGCTCGAGGTCTGGAGCTGGTGGGACGGGAGCTTCAGCCACCCCGGCCGCCCCCGCAGCCACCCCAACTTCCCCCGCACGGGCCTGCTGCGTTACGCCGACGACCCCGGCGGGCGCATGCGGCGCCTGGCCCTGGACGATCCGCAGTCCACGCCCGCCGACGTCGCGCGCTGCGCCCGGGACCCCGAAGCCGAGGTGCGCCGGCGAGCGGCCGAGGACGCTCGGCTGTCGCCCGCCGACGCGGTGCGGCTCCTGAACGATCCGGCGGCCGTGGTTCGCGGGGAAGCGATACGTAATCCGCGGCTGCCGGCCCGCGTTCTGGCCGGGCTGCTGCACGACCGCGACACGGCGCAAGCGGCGGTCACCAACCCGCTGATCCCGGTCCCCGTGCTGTACCGGATCCTGGCCGAGGGCACCGCTGCCGTGGCGGCAGCGGTGGCCGCCCGGCGGTGAACCAGGGCGCACCACCAACTCCCGCCGCACCCCTCGTACTTCAGGCGCTCAGGGCCACCGCGGTATCGGCCCGCCACATCGTGCTCCGCAGATCCGACCCCCGTACGAGCTGGATCCGCCAGGGGTCGATGCGGATCACGTGGTACTCGGGGTCGTCGGGGCCGCCCCGCCAGTAGTGCACCGGGTCGTATCCCACCCCCGGCGGGCCGCCCCTGCGGTAGAGGTCCCAGGCGTGGTGCTTGGTGGGCTCGTCGTCGGCCCAGGTGGAGAGGGCGTCGACGTGGACGGTGTTCTGGCGCGGGTTCCAGTAGGAGTACGTGGTGTGCGGGCTGTGGGCCAAGTGGGCGGTCTTCACCGGGGTCTTGTACGCCGCGAGCCAGCCGACCGGGCGGCCGTCGACGACCTCCCATACGGGGAGCAGCACCCGGGCGCGGGGGCGGTTCTCGCGGTCGACGGTGATCATCGTGGCGTACTTGATGTCGCGGATGTAGCTGAAGAACGTGTCCTGGAGGTCGCCGAAGGCGTCGACTCGGGTGGTGGGCATGGCAGTTGGTCCCTTCGGGGAAAGGTCAGCGGGCAGTGGGGAGTTCGGCCGGGGCGGCGGTGTCGACGGCCGGTCCGCCTGTGGCGGTCACCGTGCCGATGGATCGGGTCCGTACCCCGAAAGCGCTGATGAGCGCGGCGAGCAGGGCCGCGGCGAGCGGTACCCACAGAGCGGACCGGTAGCCGTCCAGGAGTGCGGACGGGGCGCTCGACGTGGTGGCCGCGACGTTCACGGCCGTGGCCGCCGAGAGACCGAGCGCCGCTCCGAACTGGAAGGAGGTGTAGAGGAGTCCGCCGGCCAGGCCCTGCTCCTCCTCCTTGACGCCCTCGGTGGCCACGATCGTCAACGGACCGTAGGCGAGGGCGAACGCGATGCCGAGCAGCAGCAGGCTGGGCAGCATCGCCGGATACGTCCAGTCGGCGCCCACCGGCAGGAACAGGGCGTACGAGAGGGAGGCGACGAGGAGGCCGCCGAGGATCAGGCGTGCGTTGCCGAAACGGGCCACGAGGCGGGGCACGAGCAGCGGCGAGAGGACCGCGTCGATGCCGATGACGATCATGGCGAAACTGGTCTCCAGGGTGGACCAGCCGCGCAGCTCCTGGAGGTAGAGGACGACCAGGAACTGGAAGCCGAAGAAGCCCGCGGCGAAGAGGAGCCCGGCGAGGTTCGCGCGGACCAGGGGGCCGCTGCGGAAGATGCCCAGACGCACCAAGGGGTTGGCCGACCGCGCTTCGATGACGACGAACGCGAGCAGGGAGGCGAGACCGGCGCCCAGGGTGAGCAGGGTCGGGACGAGTCCGGTGTGGGAGGCGCGCTCCACGCCCAGGACGATCAGCACGATCGCGGCGGTGACGGTGAGGCCGCCCGCCAAGTCGACGCTCCCTCCGGTCCGTTCGGGGCGCGGAGCCTTCGGTACGAAGGCGAGCGCGGCGAGCAGGATCAGCGCGGAGAGCACCACCGGGGCGAAGAACACCCAGCGCCAGCCGACCGAGGTCAGCAGACCGCCGACGACCAGGCCGATGGAGAAGCCGGCGGCCCCGGTGCCGGAGTAGACGAGCAGCGCCTTGTTGCGCTGCGGGCCCTCGGCGAAGCTCGTGGTGATGATGGACAGGCCCGCCGGGGTCATGAACGCCGCCGCGACTCCGGTGACGAACCGGGCCACGATCAGCGTCCAGCCCTCGGTGGCCAGTCCGCCGAGCCCCGAGAAGAGCAGGAAGACCGAGAGCCAGAACACGAACATCTGCCGGCGCCCGAACAGGTCGGCCGCGCGGCCGCCGAGCAGCATGAAACCGCCGTAGCCCAGGACGTAGGCGCTCATCACCCACTGCAGGGAACCGGTGGACAGGCCGAGGTCGGCGCGGATGGACGGCAGGGCCACATTGAGCATGGCCACATCGATGCCCTCCAGGAAGATCGCGCCGCACAGGACGAGCAGCACACCCCAGTCCCGGCCACTCAGAGCATCTGCTGATTTATGCGGATATGCATGGGGCGAACTCATGACGGTTCCTCGGTGGGAGAAGGGAGTTGGGGCCGCCGTCCGGCGACTCCGGATCCGGCTCCTTCACCTTCGGGCAGAGCCATCAGGCGGAACAACGGCGATGATCGCAACGTTCGTTCAACCAGGCTTACCGATCCGCTCGACCTGGGGGAGTGCGATGGAACGCGACGAACTGGAGTGCTTTCTCCTGCTTGCCGAGGAGCTGCACTTCGGCCGCACCGCCGACAGGCTGCGGCTCTCGCGCGCCCGCGTGAGCCAGCTGGTGCAGCGGCTCGAACGCCGGGTCGGAGCCCCGCTGTTCACCCGCACCAGCCGCCGGGTCGCCCTGACCGCACTCGGCCGTCAGCTCCGCGAGGATCTCGCACCCCTCCATCAGGGCATCGAGGACGCCCTCGCCCGGGCCGCCGCCACGGCGCGCGGGATCGACACGGTGCTGCACGTCGGCTTCGCCAACCCGCTCACCGGCGAGATCGTCCTGAAGGCCACGGAGGCGCTGCGCCTCAGCCACCCCGGGCTCGCCGTGGAGATCTGCGAGGTGCCGCTCACCGATCCGTACGGACAGCTGCGCAACGGGGACTTCGACGTCCAGCTGCAGGAACTTCCCGTACAGGAGGACGATCTCGGCGGCGGGCCCGTGCTGCTCGCCGAGGAGCGCGTCCTCGTGATCGGCACGGCCCATCCGCTGTCCGCGCGGGACTCGGTGTCCCTGGAAGACCTGGCGGAAGCGCCGCTGTTGCAGCTCGAAGGCGAATTGCCGGACTACTGGCGCGAGCACCACGTGCCCACGCGCACGCCGGCGGGTCGCGCGATCCCCCAGGGCCCCGGTGTGACCAACATGCAGGAAGCCCTGATGCTCATCGCGGGCGGCAAGGGCGCGCTGCTCGCCCCCGCGCACACGGCCACGTATTACGCGCGGCCCGGTGTCGCCTATGTCCCCTTCAGTGACGCGGAACCGGTCCACTACGGGCTGGTCTGGCGGGCCGGTCAGGCGCCCGGGCCGGTCGAGGCCTTCGTGAGGACCGCGCGCGAGGTGGCGCGAGACCTGGCGGCCGGGGATCCGCGCAGTTCGGTTCCGGGGCTCAGCTCGCCGACACGCCCGTACGCGGCCGCTCGTCCACGATCCGCTTGATCTTCCCCACCGAACGCTCCAGCGTCTCGGGATCCACGATCTCGACTCCGACCGAGACACCCACGCCGTCCTTCACCGCCCGCGCGATGATGACCGCCGCCGCTGACCGTTCCTCGGCGGTGGCATCGGCGCGTGCCTCCGCCCGTACGGTCAGGGCGTCGAGCCGGCCCTCGCGGGTGAGCCGCAGCTGGAAGTGCGGGGCGACGCCGGGCGTGCGCAGCACGATCTCCTCGATCTGGGTCGGGAAGAGATTCACTCCGCGCAGGATCACCATGTCGTCACTGCGGCCGGTGATCTTCTCCATACGGCGGAACGCGGGCCGGGCCGACCCCGGCAGCAGACGCGTCAAGTCCCTTGTCCGGTAGCGGATCACGGGCATCGCCTGCTTGGTGAGCGAGGTGAACACCAGCTCGCCCGGCTCGCCGTCCGGCAGCACCTCTCCGGTCACCGGGTCCACGACCTCCGGGTAGAAGTGGTCCTCCCAGATGTGCAGCCCGTCCTTGGTCTCCACGCACTCCTGCGCCACACCCGGGCCCATCACCTCCGAGAGCCCGTAGATGTCCACGGCGTCGATCGCGAACCGCTCCTCGATCTCCGTACGCATCTGCTCGGTCCACGGCTCGGCGCCGAAGATGCCGGTCCGCAGGGAGGTGGTGCGCGGGTCGATGCCCTGGCGCTCGAATTCGTCGAGCAGCGTCAGCATGTACGAGGGCGTCACCATGATGATCTCGGGGCGGAAGTCCTGGATCAGCTGGACCTGGCGTGCGGTCATCCCGCCCGACGCGGGCACGACCGTGCAGCCGAGCCGCTCGGCCCCGTAATGCGCGCCGAGGCCGCCCGTGAACAGGCCGTATCCGTACGCCACATGCACGATCTGTCCGGGCCGCCCGCCCGCCGCGCGGATCGACCGGGCGACCGCATCGGCCCACACGTCCAGATCGCCCTCGGTGTACCCGACCACGGTCGGCCGCCCCGTCGTCCCGCTGGACGCATGGATGCGGCGGATCTCGGAGCGCTCGACGGCGAACATCCCGAAGGGATAGTTCTCCCGCAGATCGGCCTTGGTGGTGAACGGGAAACGGGCGAGGTCCGCGAGCGTACGGCAGTCCTCGGGGTGCACCCCGGCCTTGTCGAAGCCGGCCCGGTAATGCGGCACGTTCCGGTACGCATGCTCCAACGTGTCCCGCAGCCGCGTCAGTTGGAGCAGCTGGAGCTCCTTCGCGTCGAGCCGCTCACCCGCGTCGAGCATGTCCGTCATCCGCCGTACTCCTGTCCCGTGCCGTCCACGCGCGCCCGTATCGGGCGACCGATCATTCGGTTGACCTGTCGGGATCAGTAATTCAGGGCGGGTCCGCCGGGGACAAGGGGTGTGCGGCGGGCAGTTGTGTCAGGGCGCGGTGGCTCCCCCTTCAGGAAAGGGGAGCCACCGCGTACGGGGTTTCACTGTTCGGGCGGCCCCCACTGGCGCCGCTTCGGCAGCGGATCGGCGTAACCGCCCGCCTTGCTGGTGGTGAGGCCGAGCGAGACAAGCGACTCGGCGAGTTTCACCGCGGCCGCCACGCCGTCCACGACCGGCAGTCCGAGCTTGTCGCCGACGGCCCGCTGCAGCCCGGTCATCCCGGCGCAGCCGAGCACCAGGACCTCGGCGCCCGCCTCCTTCGCGCGCTCGGCAGCTTGTACGAAGGCCTCCAACGTCCGCTCCGGATCGCCCAGTTCGAGGACGCCGAGCCCGGTGCCGATCACCGCCGCACAGTTGGCGAGGACCCCGGCCGCATGGAGGCTGTCCTCGATCTGGCCGCGGGTCCGGTCGAGGGTGGTGATCACCGCGTAGCGCCGTCCGATGAGGCAGGCCAGATGTGCGGCCGCCTCGGTGATGTCGACGACGGGTACGCCGAGCAGTTCCCGCGCGCCCTCACGGCCGTGCTCGCCGAACCCCGCCATCACGACGGCGTCGCACCCGCCCTCGTACTGCCGCAGCGTGTCGAGCACCGCGGCCGCCGACAGATAGCTGTCCAGCCACCCCTCGGCCGATTCCGGGCCCCACGCGGGCGTGAGTCCGGTGACGGTCGTCCCCGGGCCCGCGGCCGCGCGGGCGCCTGCCGCGATCTCCTCGGTCATGGCCGCGGTGGTGTTGCAGTTCGTGACGAGCAGGTGCATGCGCTCAGGCCTCCGGCTGCGCGGCCCGCTGGGCCGGGACCACCGGGTCGGCGGCGCGCTCGGTGCGGCAGATCGCCGCGTACAGGGCCGCCGAGATCGCCACACCGATGAACCAGGAGTACGGAGCCGCCGCGTCGAAGGCCGGCGCCAGGGCGAGCACCGCGGTGATCGCCGCACTCGGCACGAACGCCCACAGGGCCTTGGGGTTGACGCCCTTGCGGTAGTAATACGGCGAGTCGGGACCGGCGTTGAAGAGCTGGTCCACGTCGATCCTGCCGCGCTTGACCCAGAAGTAGTCGACCATGATCACGCCGAACAGCGGTCCGAGGAAGGCGCCGAGCCCGCCCAGGAAGTAGTTCACGACGGTCGGGTTGGAGTAGAGGTTCCACGGCGTGACGAGCAGCGCCGCGACGGTGGAGATGAAGCCGCCCACCTTGAAAGTGATCTTCTGCGGCCAGACGTTCGCCAGGTCGTACGCGGGGGATACGAAGTTGGCGACGATGTTCACGCCCATGGTGGCGATGGCGAAGGTCAGGGCGCCGAGGAAGAGCACCAGGGTGTTGTCGACCTTGGCGACGAGCAGGGCGGGGTCGGTGATGGCCTCGCCGTACACCTCCATGCTGCCGGCGGTCACGACCACCGAAAGCACCACGAACGCCGTGGAGTTGATGGGCAGGCCCCAGAAGTTGCCGCGCTTGACGGTGCGGTAGTCGGGGGCGAACCGGGAGAAGTCGCAGAAGTTGAGCATCAGCGTGCCGTAGGTGGCGAGGATCAGGCCGATCGCCCCGAACCACAGCCGGACCTGCTCGCCGGTGTCCACCGGGTGGAAGCTGTCGGTGAGGGAGATGGTCCAGTCGGCCTCGGCCAGGATCCAGACCGCGAGGGCGATCATCACGACCCAGATCGCCGGGCCGCAGAAGTCCTGGAACTTGCGGATGGACTCCATGCCCTGCGTCATGATCAGCGCCTGGAGCACCCACAGCGACAGGAACGACACCCAGCCGAGTGCGTCAAGTCCGAGGAACGAGTGCTCGGTCCAGGACTCCAGGCCCGGCCAGGCGGCGAGCAGCATCACGTTCACGGCGACCGAGGCCAGATAGGTCTGGATGCCGTACCAGGCGATGGCGATCACCGCGCGGATCAGCGCGGGGATGTTCGCACCCCAGACGCCGAAGCTGATCCGGCTGATGACGGGGAACGGGACGCCGTGCTTCTGGCCCATCTTCCCCATCGCGTTCATCCCGATGTAGATCAGGATGAAGCCGACGAGCAGGGAGGTGAAGACCTGCCAGACGCTCATGCCGATGACCAACAGGCCCGCGGCGAACGTGTAGTTGCCGAGGTTGTGCACATCGGACATCCACAGCGCGAACAGGTCGAAGACCTTCCACTTGCGCTCCTTGGCGGGCGCGAGGTCTTCGTTGGTGAGGCGGGGATCCGGGGTGGTGG
>NZ_JAAKZW010000086.1 GCF_011044995.1 Streptomyces mesophilus
CGCACGCCTTCTCCGCTCCCGCGGAACAAACGGAACAGATCCACCCGCCCCGAGGAGTGACGGGCACCACGCCAGGTGGACACCCCCCCGGCATGCCTTCCGCAAGTCCGATGGCGGTGGTGCTCTCGCTGCCCGCCGCTGTGGGGGTGGCCGGCGGCGCGTGGATGCTGTGGCGGGGCGCTGGGGAGTCCTGACGGAGTCCGAGGAGGGGAAGCTCGGCGGCGACCCGGGGGAGCGGGACGGGTGCACCGAACTCGTCGCCTTCGACGTCGACTCCGGCAAGACCCTCTGGCACAAGCATCTGAAGGAGGCCGAAGGCGCACCGCCGTTCGTCTTGGGACTGACCATCAGCCAGGGAGTCGTAGCCGTGTCATGGGCGGAGGCCTCGGCAGCCTTCGACCTTGCGAGCGGAAAGCTGAACTGGACGAAGAACGCCACCACCACGTGCAAGGACCAGTCGTTCGGAGGCGGCAGCGCACCGCGCGAACCAGTCGATCGGTGCGGTCGTCAGCCTCGATCCCGCGTCCGGAAAGCAGGGCGGGCCGTCCGGCCTGTGAGACACCGAAGTGGGGTGGGCACCTCCCGCGCGTGCCCACCCCACTGTCGGTTTCAGAAGCGCTCGCCTACTGGAAGTAGCTGGCAGCCTTCTTGTCGCCGGCCATGTAGTCGCCGCCGGCGAGGGAGACCTGCGTGCCGATCTGCTTGAGCGCGGTGTGGATCGTCGTAGCACGCGAGTCCCACTTGGCCTGCAACTGCAGGTATGCCTCGTGAGCTTCGCCTTCCCAGCCCTCGCCGACCTTCTGGACCGCGCGCTGGAGAGCAGAGAGGCACTCTTCCACGCGCCGGGCCTCGTTGCCGAGGTCGGTCGTGGCGCCGTCGAGTGCGCCGTACTTTACGACGAGTTCGTCGGGAACATTCTTTGGCATGGTGAATCCTTCTCCTGATAGAAGACGGGGGCGGACCCGTGGAATCCGCGCGTCAGTACGTTCTCAGAGCCGGTCGAACGCCGACGACCTGCCGCTGTCCTGGGCGGCGAGAGGATCGATCCTGTCGAGCCGCGCGCGGATTTCTTCTTCAGTGGTGGTGGTGTCACCGCTCGTCTGGTGGATCTTGTGCAGCATGTCCGCGAGATCCCGGCCGATTTCGTTGATGACGCCGTTGATCTGGTTCTGCTTGGCGTCGAACGCCCCGGCGCCGATTCCCTGCCACTGCCCTTCCAGGCTGTCCAGGGTGCCGTTCAGGTTCCGCACGGCCACCTGAAGGTTGTCGTACTGGGTGTCCATCTCGGTCACCAGGCTCTTCAGCTCGGCTTTGGATAGCTTGCGTCCGCCAGCCATGTTGTCTCCTTCTCTTGGCTTCCACTGACACGCACGCGCACGTCAGCTATGTGGTGCGCCGCTTTCGCGCTACGGCGATTGCTCCGGCGGCTGCGATGACGATGACCGCAGCGCCACCGACGAGCAGGCCGGTCCGGCTGCTCTCGGAGTCCTTGCTCGTCCCTGCGACCGCGACCTTGTCGCCGGACTTGTCCTGCTGTCCTTGCTGCTCCTGCGGCGAAGCGGCTGCGGAGGGCTTGGAGGAGGCCTTTGTGTTGAGGGTCTTCTCGTTGGTCAGCGGGTTGATGTCGGGGTCGCCGGGCTTGCCAACGCCTCGACTCAGATGGGCGTTGGGCCGGATGACCCCGTGTCCGAGATAGCTGCTGACCGTCCCGGCCTTGGTGCCCTTGGCCTGTGCAGCGCTCTCGATCATGACCCGGAGGACCTGGTTGGCGGTCCAGTCGGGGTGCTCGGACCAGATGAGGGCGGCGGAGGCGGAGGCGAGGGCAGCGGAGTTACTCGTTCCGCTGGCGTCGCAGTAGCTCTTGAAAGTCTTGTCGCACCAACCGGGAATGTCGTTTCCGGGTGCAGAAAGGTCGACGACGTCGCCGTGCTGGGAGTAATCGCCTGCACGCCCGTTTTGGTCGATACCCCCTACGCCGACGACCTCAGGGAACGCAGCTGGATACTGCTTCTTGTTTCCCGTTTTGGCGTTGTTGCCCACTGCTGCGAAGAACAATTTTCCCTTGCTCTGCGCGTATTGGACTGCCTCTCGCTGCCCAGTCTGGATGTAATCGCTACCGAAAGACATGCTGATGATCTGTGCATCGCTGTCGGCCGCGGCGCGAATAGCGTCCTGCACATCGAAGGCGTTCACCTTGTTCTTGTTTTGCTGCTCTGTGTTGCTCACACGCATTGGAATGATCTTGGCATCCGGTGCCAAGCCCTTTACGCCGCCACCTTCGCCGGTTCCGGCGATCAACTCGGCCATGGTGGTTCCATGTCCGCTGTAGTCGTCCGTCGCTTCGCCCTTCATCTCTGAAGCATCGAAGCCTTTGAGGACTTGCCCTTCGAGGGAGGGGGTGGAGGCGTTGACGCCTGTGTCGATGACGGCGACCTTGATACCCGCGCCAGTGGAGGCCTTCCACATTTCCTCGGCATGCATGGCATCGAGGTACCACTGCCGGGACTGGACATCTGCTGCCGCTGCAGGAGCGGACACCCCTCCAACGGCGAGTGCCGCGGCCGCCGTTGAGGCCAGCACGCCCACGAGTGAACGTCGCTGGAGAAGGTGCCTTTTCACGCTCAAGCCCAGTCTCAAACCGTGCGTCATCCTGACTTCCGAGCCTTTCTCGTACCTAGTCGATCACCGGCGGAACTGCACCACGCCGCCGGGCCGTCCACGTCTCTTCGTCTTCCGTCAGGTAGTCCGGCCTTGCAGATGCGGACTGCTCTTCCTCATCTGGCCGTTGCTGCCCGGGCCTTCGGCCAGTCAGCCCCGAGCCCCCTGCGGTGAACGCTCCGCCTGCAGGCCTGCGGCCAGAGTCGTTGCCGCGGGGCGTACCGACGACTCCGTTGGAGCTGGGAGTGCCGCGCCCAGCGGGGCGCTGTGCACCGGCCGGGTTGGATCCGATGACACCGGACTGACCCGGCCTCGCTGCCGTACCGCGCCCGGCAGCGGGTCCTTCCCCGCCGACAACCGTGCCGCGAGGCAGGCGTGAAGGCGTGGAGCCTGTGCCGTTGCGCTGGGGGGAGCCGCCCATGATCCCGTTCGGGTTTCCCGCTCGGATACCGCTCGCTCCCGCGCGGCCGAGAGGCCCGGTCTGCCCGGTACCTCCTCCGGACCTGGGGGCGGGAGTGCCCCCAACGATTCCCGGCCGACCGACAGGGTTCGCTCGTCCGGGCGTGGTCTGGCCCTGACCGACCGAAGTCGGACGCCCCGTGATCCCAGGGGAGCGTCCAGTCGTCGGGTTGCTGGCGCCCGCGGTGGGAGGCCGACCGACGGGCCCGGTGGCTCGCGAGGTGCCAGTCGGAGGCTTCGCGCCTCCTTTGCCCATCTGAACAGGGTTTACAGGGCCGGTTGCGAACGGCGGGACGGGCCCGTTCGACGGTCCGGTGGAAGGGATGGTCGTCGGAGGCGTCGGACCGGTGGCTGTGGTCGGCGCGGGAGGCGTGGCCACGCTGTCGATCTCCATCGACACATTCTGCTGAGGTGCTGCCACCACACCAGCAACTGAAGGGGTGGTGCTACCAGTTACTTCTGGAGCTCCACGCTCGCCGCCGACTGAGGCAGCGGCGCCTTGAGCACGAGCGGTCCCACCATCGGTACCTGGGGGCCTCCACTCACCCGCCGGCAGCGGAACCGCCGCCTTCAACCCCTCCGGAAACTTAGGCTCCGCCTGCCCAGCCAACATCTCCTCGGACACCGCATAGAACGACGCCAGCCGGTTCATCTGGTTGATCGCCTCCTGGCGATCCCCCTCGACCTTCTGGGCCATCTGGTACGCAGGATTGCTGTCGATCTTCTCGATGGACGCGAAGTCCTTGGGCTCCCTCGGGTCGAGCCTGGGATCCCGCGGAGGCCTGGCCGCCTGTACGGACGCCAGCCCCGTACTCGCCGTCTTCATCTGCTCGCCCGCACCGTTCGCGAACGTGCCGACGGACCAGGCGTGTTGGGCCAGCGCGCGCCCGAAGCGGCGGAACTCCTCCGCGCCCTCGCCCTTCCACTCGACCTTGGTGACGTACTGGTCGAGCTCCTCGGCCGCCTCGTTGAGCTTGTCCTTGGCCTTGATGAGCGCATCGCCGGCGTGCTCGAGCTCGCTCGGCTTCGCCTGATCCAGCAGGTCGAGCAGGGCGTTGAGCGGCTGCTTGTCGAAGTTGCTCTTGCCGAACGCTCCACCGGGAGTGCCACCGCCGAAGGGCAGCATCTCCTGCAACTGCGTGAAAGCGTCCGACACGCTGTGCATGCCGTGGATATTGGCCGAGGAGGCTGCCTGCTCCGCCTCGTGCTCCTCGGCGTACTCCTCGGGAGTGAGCTCCTTCGGCGGCTCCGCGGGAGCCTTGGGCTCAGCAGCCGATTGAGGCCGGTTCTCGTCACTCACGTCCGTCATCCCCAATCCTCGGTGCCGACCGTCTTGCCGTGGTTGTCCGGACCCTCGTCCTTCGGCTTCGTCGGTGCCTCGGCCTGCGCCCGCCGCTCGGCCTCCGCCTCGGCCCTCTCCCGCTCCACCTCGACCCGCGTCTGAATCGCGTAGAACCGCCGCCGCAGGTCCTCATCGAGGTTGTCGTATCCGACCTCGGAAGCATGGACCGCGATCTGCAGCATCTCGATCTGGTCGCCGAGCGAGCGGGACAGCTTCACCAGCGTCTGGTGCACGCGGTTGTACTGCGTGAAGAAGCCGTCCGCTTCAGGGAACGGCAGGTTGGACCCGCTGAACGCGGTGCGCGTGACCCGCTGCTCGGCCACCTTCGTACTGCCGGCCGCACTGTTCTCCAGCTCGGACAGCAACGTGTCGACCCTGGACTGGAACCGCTTGAGCGCGCCGACGCCCTTCTCCAGGTCACCGTTCCCCGAGCCGGATCCGCCGTCCGCTTTGGACTGCGCCATGATCTGCGCCGCCGCGCCGCCTCCCACAGCTTCGAGCACGCCGCTCGCCCTCCCCGTTTCCCCGTTTGCACCGCTGGCAAGTCATTGCGATAGCAGTAACGCGAATATCACCTATCGCAGGATGACCACTCTATCCACTGCCTACGACAGCACCAACTGTCTTCCGCGTCACGTAACTTCCCTTACCGGCCACCTGAAGCGCCCACCCCGCCGGGCATGATCCGGCACGTCCGATTTGCCCATGCGCCGGCATCGCTCCCGTAACAGGAATGCGAAGAAATCGCGAAGAGAGCGAAGCGGCAGTTACGTCCCACTGCTCGAGACGCGCTGCGCCCGGCGGCGGGAATCCCGGTACGCGACCGCACCACCCGAAACACCGGCCACCAGCACCACGCCGCCGATCAGTACATACGTGGCGAGGCGGGCATTGCGTTCGTCCGGGGTCTCGCCCATCGCCAACTCGCCCGGCTCGGGCGCCTCCGCCGCTGATACACCCTCATGGGGGACCGGTGATTCCAGTGGTCTGTCGTCCTCCGTAAGGGCACGCACCGGGTCGACGACTCCCCAGCCGACGAGGCGGTCATGGCCGGCGATGGAGCGTTCCGCGGTCTGCTCGATCTGGGCCACGATCTGGTGCGCCTTCCAGTCGCCGTGCTTCTCCTTGAGCAGGGCGGCGACCGCCGCCACGTAAGGCGCGGAGAAACTCGTGCCGTTGTCCGCGCAGTGCCCGCCGGCGGGCACGGTGGAGACCATGTCGACGCCCGGTGCCGCGACGCCCACGAACTCGCCGGACTGCGAGAACTGCGCCCGCTCGTTGTTGCGGTCGGACGACGCGACGGCCAGGACGCCGTCGAAGGCGGCCGGGTACGTCTCCTTGACGTTGCCGCCGAGGCCGTCGTTCCCGGCCGATGCGACGACCACGACGTCCTTGCTCAGGGCGTAGTCCACGGCCTTCTTGAGCTCCGAGTCACCGGCGATCGGATTGACCGTGTCCTGGGAGATGTTGATGACGTCCGCGCGGGCCGAGACGGCGTAGCGGATCGCCGTGGCAAGGGTTCCCGAATCGCCGTTGCCCGCTGCGTCGTTGTGCTGGATCGGAATGATCGTCGCGCCCGGCGCAAGTCCCACGAAGCCCGTGCCCTTGGCCGGCCGCGCCGCGATGATGCCCGCCACCTTGGTGCCGTGCCCGACGACGTCGGTCGTGCCGCGCTCGTTGCCCCGTTCGAGCTTGTTGCCCCGCTCGTCCTTGGCGTCCTTGGGGATCAAGTTACGGCCGGCCCGTACGTCGACAGCGGGCTTGAGCTGTTCGTTCTTGACGTCCACGCCCGTGTCGATCACCGCCACGCGTACGCCCTTGCCGGTCGCTTCCTTCCACAACTGGTCGAGGAGCACGCGCTGCAGTGCCCAGGGCCGGCCCTTGAACTTCTCGCCGCCGAACGTGCACTGCCCCGTGGTGTCCGCCGCCGCACCCGCCACCGGAAGCACGGGAAGCACCGTAAGGCTTACGCAGGTGAGGGCCGTGGCGGCGGCACGTGCCGAAAGGCGCCTGATCGCATACGTCATGACCGCCCCGCCCTACGAGCCCTGCGGCTGCCGCGCCGCACCCGCCGAAAGCCGGGGACCGGTCGGCAGGAAGGTCGACCACGCCGCGGGCACGGGCGTGGGGTCGACGCTCTCGTAACCGAGGCGGGTCTGCGCGTCCTGCTGCTGTGCCTGCTGCTCCTGCTTGTCCTTCTCGGACCCGGACTCACCGATACCGGCGTCGTCGGTGGCGGTGTCGCCGTTGGCCTGCATCGTGTAGCGCAGCCCCGTGTCGGTCACCAGGAACATCGGACCCGACTTCACATCCGTGCCCATGACCTGCCGGAACAGCAGCCCCGTACCCGGAGTGACGTAGGCGCTGCTGCCGCCGCTGGACAGCGGCATGGGGAAGGAGTCGCCCGCCCAAGTGCTCTGTGTCGTCTTGCCGGTGTCCTGATCCACGCCGCGCAGCACACTGCAAACGGTGTCGCGGCTGCCCGGTTCATTGACCGGGTCGGGTGCCTCGGACGGCCACTGCAGATCGGCGCCGAACTCGGCGCCGGGCTCGCTGCCGATCTCGCCGACACTGACCGGCTTCGGCTTGCCACCCTGGCCCACGACCGCCATGTCCTCGCTGTTGAGCAGCACCTTGGCCATGAAGTCGGACACCGGCGCGAGCCGGTCCTTCAGCACCACGTACTGCTTCTGCTCGGAGGCCTCTTCGGTCTGCAGGACCATGCCCACCTTGTAGTTCCCGGGTACGTCGGAGGCGGCTCCGGGGGTGTCGGGGAAGGAGGGCGTACGCACCGGGCTTCCCTTGCCCAGGGTCGCCAGCCACTCGTCGGACACCCGCTGGGGAGCGCCGCCGCTGCCGACGAGCGTCTGCATCAGCACGCGGTCGGTCTTGTCCACCTCGTACGCGACGCCCTTGGCGTCCACCACGTAGCGGACCTGGTCCGGGCCCTCCACGTACAGGAGTTGACCGCCCCTGAGCCGCTGCTTCCCGTCCGTCCTGGCCTGCTCGCGCTCGGCCAGCACGAAGGCCGCCTTCTCGATGGTGCGACCGCCCGCACCCGGCCGCTCGCACACCGCCCACCGCTTGGCCTGACCGGCGTCCTCCGGCTCGGGCAGGCGGTCCGGCGCGTACGGGATCCCGATCGTCGGCCCGTGGTGCAGCTTGCTCTTGTCGAGGAGATCTTCCTTGACGGTGACGACCTTGCCGTTGCCGGACTTCAGCAGGAGCTTGGCGGAGGCCATGTTGAGGACGGGGTGCAGCTGCACCTTGTCGCCGGTCTTCAAGACCACATAGCGCGTCGTCGACTTGTCGGCGACGATCACGTTCTCACCGGGCGTATCCCACCCCTTGGGCGCCACCGGCTTGAACATTCCCCAGGCTCCGAACACCGCCAGCACCACAACCCCGACGATCGCGCCCGGCATCACCGCACGCAGCGGTTTCGGTGCGCCTTCCTCGGTGCCCGACGGGTTGGGCTGCAGGAACTGCGCCACAAGCCTCCGCTTCGCGAAGGTGTAGGCGTTAAGTTCGTCCCGCCGTGATGCCATTTGCTCTGTGCCCCTCTCCCCGTCGGGCGACCAGGGTCCCACATGCGACCCAGGAGCTCACTGTCGTACCGGCCCCCTACTATGCCTGTAGGCGGTCGCCTGCATGAGCCCAGGTAGTGCCGGGGCAGGGCTTCGCCGGGGCTCGGGTAGGGTGAGCGCCCGTCCCAACAGGCAAGCGAACTGCGGCAAATACGGACACAAGGGGGGCAACGCGGCGATGAGTACTGCGACGCGCGACCGCACCGGAAGCGGCGCCGCGAACGCCTCCGCTTCTTCCCGGAGGCAACGGAGCAATCAGACGCCCGTACGCCCCACGGCGCCCGCCGCGAAGACGCAGCTGCGTCCGCGTTCGCGAACGGGCCGGCTCGGACCCTTCCAGCTGCGCCAGCTCGTCCTGGTCGAGGCGGCGCTCGCCGTCGCCGCCGTCGGTGCGGTGCTCGGCGGTCTGTGGCTGATCCCGGCGGTCGCGCTCGCCGCCGTTCTCGTCCTGCTCGCGGTGATACGGCGACGGGGGCACGCGGTCCAGGACTGGGCCTCGACCGTCTCGGCGTTCCGCGCCCGCCGCCGCCTCGCCGCCGAACCGGTCCTGCCGGGCGTCGACCCCCAGCTCGCGCCGACGGTGGAATGCGTCCCCGGCCTGGCTCCGCACACCTATGTCGACCGCGATCGCCGCACGGTGGGCATGATCGGCGACGGCACCTTCCTGACCGCGGTCGTACGGGTGGAGGCCGGCGGCGAGGCCCTGCGCCCCGCGTTCGGCGCGCGCGCTCTGCCGCTCACCCTCCTCGCGGACGCCCTCGAAGTCGACGACATCGTCCTGGAATCGGCCCAGTTGGTGCAGCAGGTCCGCTCGGCGCCGGCTCCGCACCTGCCGCAGCAGTCGGTCGCGCGCCTGTCGTACGCACCGCTTCAGCAGCAGACCGGCGCACCGGCCCTCCGTATGACCTGGGTCGCCCTGAAGCTCGACCCGGAGCTGTGCGCCGAAGCCGTGGCGGCCCGCGGCGGCGGCATCGAGGGCGCGCAGCGCTGCCTCGTGCGCGCCGCGGACCACATCGCGAGCCGCATCACGGGCGCGGGCTTCCGTACGGCGGTCCTCGACCAGGACGAGCTCAACGCCGCCCTTGCCACCTCGGCCTGCGCCAACCCGATGCTCGCGGCGCGTGCCACCCGTCCGGACACGGCGCCGCAGCGCCGTACCGCCGAGACCGCTCGCGTCTGGCGCTGCGACGACCGCTGGCACACCACGTACGCGGTCGGCCGCTGGCCCGAACTCGGCCGTGCCGCCACGCCGTTGCCCCGTCTGGTCTCGCTCCTGACCTCGATTCCGGCATACGCGACGACCTTCAGCCTGACCGTGCGGCGAGGCGACCACCGGCAGTCCATGACGGTGAACGGGCATGTCCGCATCACGGGCGGCTCGGACAACGACCTGGTCAATGTGCGCCGTTCACTCGAAGGTGCGGCACGCTCCGCCAAGGTCGGTCTCGTACGACTCGACCGCGAGCAAGTCCCCGGAGTCCTCGCCACGTTGCCCCTGGGAGGCGCCCGATGAGCTCGTCCTTGACCGTGCCCGGACGGCTGCGCGGCCTCCTGGGCCCCCGTCACCCGGGCCACGCGATGCCGCTGGACGACCTCGGCGCCCTGACCCTCCCCGTCGGCGACGACGGCGTGGTCATCGGCGACGACTCCGAGGGCCGCCCTCAGATGATCGGCTTCCACCGGCCCATCCCGTACGAGGTGCTGCTGATCGGCGGCCTGTGGACCGCCCAGGTCCTGGCGCTGCGCGCCGCGGGCACGGGCGCGCGCGTGGCCGTCGAAACGGGCCGCGCCCAAGCCTGGACCACGCTGGCCCAAGCCGCCGGTGCGGGCCTGGAGTGCATGACGCTGCACGGCGTCGGCCGGGTACCGCCCATGGGCGCGACGGTCGGCAGCCCGGTCCTGGTCGTCCGCGACTGCGGTATGCGCCCACCGCGCGGCCGTGTCGTCGCGTCCCCGTGGCAGTCGGTCCTGACCCTGCTCCCGTACATGAGCCCGGTTGCCCCCCGCCTGATGCGCAACTCGGCCCTGGTGGGCATCCAGCGCGTCTCTCCCGGCGAAGCCGAACAGATCGGCAAGATCCTCAGCTTGAGCGCCGCGGAGATCGAAGCCCTCCCGACGCTGGCCGACGGCGTCACGCTCTGGTGCGCCGGCGCGGACCGCCAGTGGGTCATGACGATGGGCACGGACGCGGAGTCGGGCCTGCTCGGCGTCGCCCGCCGAATCGACTGAACTTTCCCTCAACTCGCCCGGCACACAGGGCCGACGGGGCACCATGACCCGTGTCACGAACACTTCACCCGAAGGGGAGAACGGGCATGGGCACCCAGCAGGAGAAGGACGAGCTGTACGCACTCGACATCACCAACGTCGAGTGGCTCAGCCCTCCGGGCACGGAGGGTGCGACCGAGCGAGTCGAGATCGCCTACCTCCCGGGCGGCGGCGTGGCAATGCGCTCATCGGTGGACCCGGCCACGGTCCTTCGGTATACGGAGGCGGAGTGGCGGGCGTTTGTGCTGGGGGCCAGGGATGGGGAGTTCGACCTGACCTAGGGCCAGACAGTGCTGGTTGACGAGAGGACTGTGACAACCGCGGATCATCCGCCGGTCGGAGCAGGCACCTTCGCCGGGAGGTTGGCCACATCGGCACAGCCCATCTTGTCCGCAAGCCGACGAGAGACCGAGTTCAGGATGGTCATTTCATCGGCGGCGAGAGGGAGAATCGTGAACAGGGTCGCCTTTACGAATTGCGTCGTCCCTGAGTCCCCTTTATTCGGGCACGAGAAGAACAGTGTGGCGCCGCCTTGTTCGCCGACAATGGCGAACTCACCCATAGGGAACTCGTACTGATTGCGCCGATCTGCACCTTCAGGGTCGGGGGATGGGTGTCGATTGACTGCTTCGAAATCGATATCGAGGAGCGGTTTCCCCGCGCTCTCCTTGTTGGATACGTAGCATGTAGCTCGTTCCGACGTGTCCGAGTGCAGGTTCTTGACTACCCGGTCGAGGGTGAAAGCTTCCGAAGTTCCAAAATAATTCTCCTCGAAGTTACTGGAGCCGGAGATCTTCTCCAGTGCCGTTCTTGACGAAGAGTCCAAGGTCCCGTCGCAGATTTCCGAGGCTGAAAGTCCGGTCGGCTCATTTGGCTTCGATGTGCATCCAGATGCACTCGCGATCACGGCCATGATGCCGATGGACGCGAGCCAAGATCTGCTGTTCATGGGCTACCTGTGTCCTCTATTTTCAGTCTTTGTGGGGCGGCAGTCCGCGGTAGTCACCTTGTCCCGCACCGGTGCCCAAATAGGCTGATTCGATTCCCTGAGTCCACTGCTCTCTGTCCAGATCGTCTGCCAGCTCGTCATCACCCTTGACGTAGGACGCGTAGGCTTTGTCGAGGTCCCCAGCGCCAGCAGCGAAGAACTTTGATTCCGTCATTTGCGCCTTGGCAGTGGGGTCTTCCTCCGCCCCATCCGTTCCCTTGTCGATCTCCTGGCCGATGAAAGTGCCCAGAATCTCTCCAGCCGTGTCCGCTGCGACTGGGGCGAATACCAGTGCCGCGGCCGTGGAGCCAGGAACGGGGATGGCGGCGATGCCGCCCGCAATTACTGCGCCGGCAGCCACCTTCTTCCAGTCAGCCCCACGCTCGAGCGCCTTGTTCGCTTCCTCTGTATCGCCGTTGGCGTCTGCGGTTACCTGCTGGGAGTAGGACTGGTCAAGGATCCCTCGGGCCTCGGCGCCCGTGGTCAATGCATCGCGTGCATTGTCTAGCTGAGCGTCACTGTTGGGCGGGTTGGCGTCCAACATGCTGAGTGTGTAGAGGTGTTGCGCCGAGGTAACCGTGGCGTGTGAAGTTTCGTTCTGCCCAAGCAAGCTCAGGAAGTTGATGGCGCCTTGGTTGCCGAAGTCCGCCCGCCCGCCGTACTGGGCAGGGAAAGATGATGCGTCTCGTGTGTCGTTGTCGATGCCCGACAGGCTGTAGTTGAGATCGTCGATGTATGCGGCGCCCATCTTCCCAAGACTGTCTGCCATTTCTGGCTGATCATGCAGCATCTTGGGTGCGTCTTCGGTGCCGTAGAGATACGCAACCTGCTCCATCACATCCGCAGTCGCCTCAGTCCTGCGGTCCCCGGTGCCTGGAATCATCGGATCCTTCGCCGACATGGGATCCGCGTCGTAGGCGTAACCCGTCGTAGCCGCCTCGAGGGCGTGCCCCAGAGAATCCCTTCCAGCCATGACATCGCGATCGCCCTCGAAGGTGGGATCCGCGTACCAATGACGTTCCTTGGTCAGGTACTTGAGGTTCTCGCTGACCTCGGATTCCTTGTCGACGTAATCGCCGTCCACGCCAGGGGACTGGAAGAACTGGGCGGACGCCTCCGGGTTGTGCCCCAGGGCCTGAAGGAATCCGCTCACCGGATCCCGCCCGCGATCGTTCTTGTCCCAGAAGTTCAGGTTTGACTGATCGTGGTTGTTGACCCAGAACGGTGTGCCGTGATGCGAATCGGTGTCGACCTGCTTGTCGAACTCCAGGAGGCGGTCGCCGTAGCTGGTCAAGAAGTCCGTGTCGTAATCGCCGAAGCGCATGAGGTTGCTCATTACGACAAAGCTGCGCGGGCCGTCCTCGTATTCACCGAGGCGCTTTTCGCCGAGCGATGTGATCGACGATTCCCACTTGTCCATCGATGCACTGTCCGAGCGCGTCGCTGTGCCCAGCGTGATGCCGAGGTTCTTCTGAAGCTCTTTCATGGCCTTGAGGCGGTCAGGGTCGTACGTGCCTGCACCGGCAGCCGCGGCACCTGAGTAGAACTCCAGGGTGCCCTTAGGGCCGAGCTTCGTGGCGAACTCCTCCGCGAAGAGCGGGTCGTTCCGGTACTTGGCCAGACCGGCATTGATGGTGTTCAACTCTGTCTTGGTGAGGTCGTCCGGGTCCTTCGCCGCAAGCTTCGCCAGCTCGTCGGCCTTCTTCACGGCTTCGGCGGCCGTGTCCCGGTCGCGGTAGGACGTGTCGGAGAATCCGAGCTCACTTTGATCGGCGATGGCCTTGAGGACCTTCGCGGCCGAACTGTCCGACTCCGTGGCCTTGTCGAGGATCCCCTGGAGTTCCTGGACGACGGCATCAACCGTCTGCTTCGCGTTCTTGGGCTCGGGATGGACGCTGATCATGGCCTCGAAACCGCCGCCGGCCACGCCGTAGACGCTGACCTTCTTCTCCCAGGCGCGGTCGATCGCCTCGTTGAGCTGCCGCTTGAAGTCCTTCAGCTCGTCCCGGGTGTCCCGAAGAATGTTCCGGATACTGTCCGCCTGCTTGCGGGCGTCGCCGAACTCACCGGCCGTCTTGCCGACGAACTGGCGGCTGACCGTGGCGTTGAGCCCCTGCCAGTCCGCCTTCATCGCTGCCTTCTGCAGGCCGGAGGTGGCGGACTTTTCGAGGTCCTCCAGGTTGCTGACCATCTTCGACCAGTCGGTCACCGCATCGTCGAGCAGCTTGAAGTTCGCATGGCGGAGATCTTCAAGATTCATCAGCTACCGCCTTTGCTCTTCGTGCCGGAATCAGCCCAGTTCTCGTCGAAGCCGGAATCGAGTACGGCGATCGAGCTCGTGTTCCGCGCGATGTAGTCGTCGTCGGTCCGGTGCTGCTTGTCCGTGATCGCCAGGTGGTTGTTGATATGGGCGCAGGCGTCCATCAGCGACTTCAGCTGTTCTTCCCAGCGGTTGGAGACGTGCTGAAGCGCAGCGCCGATGCCGAAGCCCTGCTTGGACAGGTCCCCCGCGGCCTTGTCGCTGGAGGGCACGGCGACGCGGGCTTCCTTCCAGAGCCGGTCGTACAGGGTGTGGGCGTGATCGCCGATCTTCGCCAGGTCCTGGTGCTTGACCTTGAGGTCACCGACACCTGAGCCGTCGGTCACGGCCGGCACATCATCCAGCTGATTCAGCTGCATCTGCCCGCCGCCCTGGCGCTCCACAGCCTCCGACTTCAGCTGCTCCCACTCATCCCACGCCATCAGGCGCACTCCCTTCCCCCGTCGACGCCATCAGGAATGGCGGATTCCAGATCAACCTATGGAGCGGGCCGTGCCGCAGGCAAGACCTTGTGGCCTCGCCCACGCCAACGAGGCTCACCGCCCACGCCAACAAGGCTCACTCACCCACAAACCCCGTCTGCACCAACGGATTCCCCCGCCGCCGCGTCACGAAGACGCCCCGGCCCGCAGGCATCGGCCGTGGCCGTACGCCGCCGAAGAGGTCGCCCTCGTTCGGGTCGCCGGAGAGGACCACGCCCTGGGCGCCCAGCTCCATGATTCGCTGCATGAACGGCTCGTACGAGGCCCGGCCGGCCCCCGCCGTATTGCGGGCGATGATGAAGCGGATGCCCACGTCCCGTGCGAACGGCAGCTGTTCCGTCAGCTTCGCCAGGGGGTTGCCCGACGAGGTCGAGACCAGGTCGAAGTCGTCGACGACAACGAAGACCTCCGGGCCCGACCACCAGCTGCGGTCCCGCAGCTGCTGCGCCGTGACCTCCGGGGACGGGGCGCGGCGCTGCATCAGGTCCGCGAGGGCGTCCACGTGGTGGTCCATGGCGTTCGACATCGGGACGTACTCGGCCAGGTGCGAGGGCGGAGTGACATCGAGCAGCGCACGCCGGTTGTCGATGACGAAGAACTTCGCCGCGTTCCCGTCGTACCGCTGCGAGATCTGCGAGATGAGCAGCCGCAGCAGATTCGACTTGCCCGATTCGCTCTCGCCGAAGATCAGGAAGAACGGGTCGCGGTCGAAGTCGACGAAGACCGGTTCCAGGTTGTTCTCGTCGAGCGCGAAGGCCACACCGAGCTCGGGGCGCGCCCCGCCCGCAGGCAGTTCCGCGGCCGGCAGGGAGCGGGGGAGGAGCCGGACCGCGGGGGCGCCCGGCACCGTCCAGTGCCTGGCCACCTCCTGCTGCATGGCCGTCGTCGCCTCCGACAGATCACTGTCCGAGTTGATGCCGTCGATCCGCGGGACCGCCGCCATGAAGTGCAGCTTCTCCGGGGTCATGCCCCGGCCGGGCACTCCGGCCGGGACGTTCACCGCGACCTTGCGGTCGAGTTCGGAGTCCATGGTGTCGCCGAGCCGCAGCTCGAGCCGGTTCATCAGGTGGTCCTTGAGGCTGGACCTGACCTCCATCGAGCGCGATGCGGTCAGTACGACATGGATGCCGTACCCCAGACCACGCGCCGCGATCTCCACGACGAGCGGGTCGAGATTCTCGTACTCGGAACGGAAGTTGCCCCACCCGTCGATGACCAGGAAGACATCGCCCCACGGCTGGTCCGTGAACGAGATCTCGCCGCGGGCCCGCATCCGCCGGAAGGTCGCGATCGAGTCGATCCCCGCCGTACGGAAGTACTCCTCGCGCCGCGCCAGGATCCCGTAGACCTCGGCCACCGTGCGCCGTACCCGCTCGGGGTCCAGACGGGAAGCGACCCCGCCCACATGCGGAAGACCCGCGATCGACGACATACCGCCGCCACCGAAGTCGAGGCCGTAGAACTGCACTTCATGCGGCGTGTGCGTCAGTGCGAAGGCCGAGATCAGCGTGCGCAGCAGCGTCGACTTTCCGGACTGCGGACCGCCCACGATCTGCATATGGCCCGCCGCACCCGAGAAGTCCCGGTACAGCGTGTCCCGGCGCTGCTCGAACGGCTTGTCCACGACACCGAGCGGAACGACGAGCCGGCCGGCCCCTTCGTAGCCGGGCACGGTCAGCCCGCGGCCCTCGACCGCAGTGAGCCCGGGCAGCACCTCGTCCATCGACGGCGGGTTGTCCAGCGGCGGCAGCCACACCTGGTGCGCCGCGACGCCCCGGCCCTCGAGCCGCCGCACGATCACATCGAGGACGGTGTCGGCCAGCGCCTCGTCATCCGCCGCGGACCGCGCGTCCGGCACCAGCGCGGCCGCATCCGGCGCCACGTACCGCACGGGCACGGGGGCCGCCGTGAACGGAACCGGACGCCGGTCCACCGGCAGCGGCCCGCCCGCGACCACCTGCGCTGCTCCGTCCCGATATGTCCCGGAGACGTACGCCGCCTTGAAGCGCACCATCTCGTCCGTACCGAACTTGAGATAGCCCGAGCCGGGCACGTTCGGCAGCGTGTACGCGTCCGGCACACCGATCGCGGCCCGCGACTCCGCCGCCGAGAAGGTCCGCAGACCCACTCGGTACGAGAGATAGGTCTCGAGCCCCCGCAGCCGGCCCTCCTCCAGGCGCTGCGAGGCGAGCAGCAGATGGACGCCGAGCGAGCGCCCGATACGTCCGATCTGCACGAACATCTCGATGAAGTCCGGCTTCGCGGTCAACAGTTCGCTGAACTCGTCGATCACCAGGACGAGTGACGGGATCGGCTGCAGCGGCGCACCGGCCGCGCGCGCCTTCTCGTAGTCGTGGATGTTCGCGTAGTTGCCGGCGTCGCGGAGCATCTCCTGGCGGCGGTTGAGCTCACCGCGGATGGAGTCGCCCATGCGGTCGACGAGGGTCAGATCGTCCGCGAGGTTGGTGATCACCGCTGCCACATGCGGCATTTGGGACATGCCGGCGAAGGTCGCGCCGCCCTTGAAGTCCGCAAGAACGAAGTTCAGCGTCTCGGACGAGTGCGTGACCGCAAGGCCCAATACGAGCGTACGGAGCAGCTCCGACTTACCCGAACCGGTCGCGCCGACGCACAGACCATGCGGGCCCATGCCCTCCTGCGCGGCCTCCTTGAGGTCGAGCATGACGGGCGTTCCGTCCTCGCCCACACCGATCGGCACCCGCAGCCGCTCGGCCTGCGCCCGCGGCCGCCAGGTGCGCGAAACGTCGACCGAGGCCGCGTCGCCCAGGTTCAGCAGATCGGTGAACTCCAGGTTGGCGAGCAGCGGTTCGTCGTCGTCACCGCCGGAGGCCATCCGCAGCGGAGCGAGCTGGCGGGCGAGCGCCTCTGCGGCCTCGTACGAGAGCCGGTCCGGCGTTCCTTCGTAGACGAGGCCGTGGCCGGACTCGAGCTGCAGCCGCTCCCGGTCCACCGTGACGGAGAGCCCGCCGCGTGCCCCGTGGTGTTCGCCGGGCACGACCTCGATGACCGTGACGCCCTGCAGACCCTCGGGCGCGGCCAGCGGCGAAAGCGGCGGCAGGCCCTCGCCGTCGAGAACGACGACGAGATGCGGCTGGTCGAGCAGGGGAGCGCCGTTGACCTGGAAGCGCGGACGGCCGTCGAGCCGGCCGGCGAGCAGCTCCTCCAGTTCCGAGGCCTCCGTGGTGATCATGCGACGGCTGCCCGCACCGTCCGGCGCACCGCCGGACTGCACATGCGGCAGCCACTTCGTCCACTCCCAGTGCGCGGTCGCGTCACGGCGCGCGGCGACCGCGATCAGCAGGTCGTCGGGGGAGTGCAGGGAGGCCAGCGAGCCGACGAGCGCGCGCACGGATCCCCGTACCGCATCCGCCTCACCACTGACCGTCACGTGGTAGAAGGCGCGCAGCGACACCGCCATCGGCAGCTCGTCCAGGGTGCTGTGCGTATGCAGGAACTGCTGCATCGCACCCGCCGTCAGCGGCTCCAGCTCGTCGACCGGCGCCGTCTCGGGGGCGATCAGCGGGGTCGCGAGCTGCTGGGCGCCGAGTCCGATGCGGACCTGGCCGAAGTCGGCGTCGCCGACGCGGCGTTCCCACACCCGGCTGCCCTCGGCGACGAGCGCCCACAGCTGTTCAGGGGCGGGGTGCAGATAGAACTGCGCGTCGCGCTGAAGGTGGGCCGTGCGCTGGACGGTGCGCCGCGTCTGCGCGAGATAGCGGAGGTAGTCACGGCGCATGTCGGCCAGTTGCCCTCGCGTTCCGCGACGGTAACGAACCAGCATCGCGATCGCCATGGCGATCGTGGACGCGATCATCACCATGCCCATGATCCGCATGATCGGATTCGGCGTCATGAAGAAGAAGACGACAGATCCGCCCATACCGAGCATCGGCAGGAGCTGCATCAGCGCACCCTCCTGCTGACCGCGCGGCAGCTCCGGAGGGGGCTGCAACTGCACCTGCTCACCAGGCACTTCGGTGGGCAGAGCGCGCGGTGGGCGCTTGACGACGATCTGGCTCACAGCTCACCAATTCCCTTGCCGGACGGAAATGTTCCTATCGGCGCCCCCGTGGCGACAAGGCCCGTCCGCGGGGGGTGATCCTACTTGCGTACCACGGGACGCACGGGCGGTAGGGTGTCGCGAGATACGGATGAGGTAAGCACCACGGAACGTCTTCCGGCAGTACGCAGCCGCGAACCAGCGCAAAAATCAGGGGCTTTACGGAACCTGCTGCGAAGGTCCGCATCCGCGCCGCTTGCCGGACACCTCACGAACTTCACGTAACACGCAAGAGCTTCACGTAACACGTAAGAGGGGGAGCAGCAGTGAGTACGACCGTCCAAGCGCCGGCCTCGGGCGCGGCGGGCCGGTCCGGCCCCGGAACGCCGGCCGCCGGCGGCACCGGCTTCTGCCGCGTCACGGTCGTGGCCCCCGACAGCCGCGTCGACGTCGCCCTGCCCGATGACATCCCGGTCGCCGATCTCTACCCCGAGATCCTCCGGCTCTCCGGACAGAGCCCGGCTCCCGGCGCCCCTGTCGGCTACCACCTGGTGCGCCGCGACGGCACGGTCCTCGACAGCGCGGGCTCGCTCGCGACCCAGCGCATCCTCGACGGCGAACTGCTCTCGCTGCGCCCCTTCGCCGACTCGCTGCCGCCGGCCGTCTTCGACGACGTCTCGGACGCGGTCGCCTCCGCGGTCGCCAAGGACCGCACGCTGTGGTCCGACGGCCTGATGCGCGGCGCCGGCCTCTTCGGCGGCTCGGTGCTCCTCGTCCTGCTCGCCTTCGTGCTGTGGACCTCGGGCATGGGCCACGACATGCACGGCCTGCCGGGGATCCTGGCCGCCGTCGCGGGCGTCCTGCTGCTCGCTCTGTCGTGCGTACGGGCCCGTGTGTACGACGACCGTGCCTCCGCGGTCGCCTTCGGCGTCGGTGCGCTGGCCAATGCCGCGGTCGCCGGTTCAGGACTGCTGCCCCCGGCCACCGGCCAGGGCGTCGGCAAGCTCCAGTTCCTGCTCGCCTGCGCGGCCGTCCTGCTCTTCTCCGTGATCCTGATGATCGTGACGCTGAGCGGCGACGGCCCCTTCGTGGCCTTCGTCTTCGCCTCCACGATCGGTCTCCTGATCACCTTCGTGGCGATCCTCACCGAGATCGAGCCGATCGAGGCCGCGGCGGTCTGCGCCCCGCTCGCCGTCGGCGTCCTCGCCTTCCTGCCCGGCCTCTCGGCCCGCTTCGCCCGGCTCCCCATCGGCTTCGAGCCGCCCCGTACGACGGTCGGCGACTACGGCAACGGCGACGACCGCACCCCCCAGGGCCCCGTCGACGGCGAGCGCATCGCGGCCCAGGCGCGGCGCGGCCATGAACTGCTCGTGGGCCTGGTAGGCGGCTGTGCGCTCGTCGCCGTGACCGCGGCCGGGGTGCTCGGCTTCTCGGACAACGTGTGGGGCCAGCTGCTCGCCTTCGCCACCGGCATCGCGCTCCTGATGCGCGCCCACCTCTTCCGCTACACCGCCCAGGTCGGCTGCGCGCTCGCCGCCGGCCTCGCCGCCCTGGTGCTGCTCGGCCTCGGGCTCGCCCTGAACCCGCCGCTCGAGCTGTGGAAGGACGCGCTGCGCGGCGACGGCCTGGCCCTGGACATCCGGATGATCTGGCTCACGGCCGCGATCGCGCTCTGTGCCGCCCTGATCACGGCGATCGGCCTGATCGTGCCCAGCAAGGGCGTCACCCCGTTCTGGGGCCGCTTCCTGGAGATCGCCGAGTCCATGGTGCTGCTCACGCTGCTCCCGCTGTGCCTCGCGGTCTTCGACGTGTACCACTCGATCCGGGCGCTCACGTCCTGAACCCGGGCGCTCACGTCCTGAACCCGGGCGCTCACGTCCTGAGCCGGGGCGCTCACGTCCTGAGCCGCACCGGACAGAGGTAAGGCGCGCCACGCCCGGCTGGTACTCTGTGTAACGGCCGTTTGTGTACGCACCTCCGGACCGCAAGAGTCCGGGGCTCGCGCCCGACGGATCCCCGCCTCCCGAGTCACCTAAGTTTCCCTGAGATGTAGACCAGGGGCACTCGGCGGCACATCACTGACACAGAGGAGTTCGCGTGTCCCTCGACACCGCCACGAAGAAGCAGATCATGGCCGAGTTCGCCACCAAGGAAGGTGACACCGGCTCCCCCGAGGTCCAGGTCGCCATGCTTTCGCGTCGCATCTCGGACCTGACCGAGCACCTCAAGACCCACAAGCACGACCACCACAGCCGTCGTGGTCTGCTGATCCTGGTCGGCCAGCGTCGCCGCCTGCTGCAGTACCTGGCCAAGAAGGACATCCAGCGCTTCCGTGCGCTGGTCGACCGCCTCGGCATCCGCCGCGGTGCGGCCGGCGGCGCCAAGTAAGACGCCACAAAGGGAGCGGTTCCCACTCTTCGGGGGCCGCTCCCTTTGCTGTACGTGCGTAGTGGCACCGAGGCTTTGTAGTCTGGTGAGCACAACGCAACACTGAAAACGCATCACCCAGCACCACTCATAGGAGAGGCGCCCCACAGCCGCCGCCGGTCCTCGGTAGTGGCCCCCGGGGCCTCGTAAGCCTCACAGCAGGCGAGCAGGCAACCCCGGGTGCTTCGATCGAAGACCGGCCCGCATCCGAGGCGCGCTTCTCCGCCCAGTCCACCGCCACACGGCGGTCCGGACGCCAGTCCCCCGCCATACGGGCGGTCCAGGACTAAAGACGCATACGTACGCAGACGAACGCGTACGACGAACGTAGGAGAATCCGCTAGTGGAGAACGAGACCCACTACGCCGAGGCCGTCATCGACAACGGCACCTTCGGCACCCGCACCATCCGCTTCGAGACGGGCCGCCTTGCCAAGCAGGCCGCCGGCTCCGCCGTCGCGTACCTGGACGACGACACCATGGTGCTGTCGGCCACCACCGCTTCCAAGCGGCCCAAGGACCAGCTCGACTTCTTCCCCCTCACGGTGGACGTCGAGGAGCGCCAGTACGCGGCCGGAAAGATCCCCGGATCCTTCTTCCGCCGCGAGGGCCGCCCCTCCGAGGACGCGATCCTCACCTGCCGTCTGATCGACCGGCCGCTGCGCCCGTCGTTCAAGAAGGGCCTGCGCAACGAGATCCAGATCGTCGAGACGATCATGGCGCTCAACCCCGACCACCTGTACGACGTGGTCGCGATCAACGCCGCTTCTTGCTCCACGATCCTGGCGGGCCTGCCCTTCTCCGGCCCGATCGGCGCCACCCGCGTCGCCCTGATCAAGGGCCAGTGGGTCGCGTTCCCGACGCACACCGAGCTCGAGGACGCCGTCTTCGACATGGTGGTCGCCGGTCGCGTCCTCGAGGACGGCGACGTCGCGATCATGATGGTCGAGGCCGAGGCCACCGAGAAGACCATCGAGCTCGTCAAGGGCGGCGCCCAGGCGCCGACCGAGGAGATCGTGGCCGCCGGTCTCGAGGCCTCGAAGCCCTTCATCAAGGCGCTCTGCAAGGCCCAGTCCGAGCTCGCCTCCAAGGCTGCCAAGCCGACCGGCGAGTTCCCGGTCTTCCTGGACTACCAGGACGACGTCCTGGAGGCCCTGACCGCCGCCGTCTCCTCCGAGCTCACGCAGGCGCTCACCATCGCCGGCAAGCAGGAGCGCGAGACCGAGCTCGACCGCATCAAGGAGATCGCCTCCGAGAAGCTGCTCCCGCAGTTCGAGGGTCGCGAGAAGGAGATCTCCGGTGCGTACCGCGCACTGACCAAGAAGCTGGTCCGCGAGCGCATCATCAAGGACAAGGTCCGCATCGACGGCCGTGGCCTGACCGACATCCGTACGCTCGCGGCCGAGGTCGAGGCCATCCCGCGCGTGCACGGCTCGGCGCTGTTCGAGCGTGGCGAGACCCAGATCCTGGGCGTCACCACCCTGAACATGCTCCGCATGGAGCAGCAGCTGGACACCCTTTCCCCGGTGACCCGCAAGCGCTACATGCACAACTACAACTTCCCGCCCTACTCCGTCGGTGAGACCGGCCGCGTCGGTTCGCCGAAGCGCCGCGAGATCGGCCACGGTGCGCTCGCCGAGCGCGCCATCGTGCCGGTGCTTCCGACGCGCGAGGAGTTCCCGTACGCGATCCGTCAGGTGTCCGAGGCTCTCGGCTCCAACGGCTCGACGTCCATGGGTTCGGTCTGCGCCTCCACCATGTCGCTCCTGAACGCCGGTGTGCCGCTGAAGGCCGCCGTCGCCGGTATCGCCATGGGTCTGATCTCCCAGGAGATCGACGGCGACACGCACTACGTCGCCCTCACCGACATCCTCGGTGCGGAGGACGCCTTCGGTGACATGGACTTCAAGGTCGCCGGTACGAAGGAGTTCGTGACCGCGCTCCAGCTCGACACCAAGCTCGACGGCATCCCCGCCTCGGTCCTGGCCGCCGCGCTGAAGCAGGCCCGCGACGCGCGTCTGCACATCCTCGACGTGATGAACGAGGCGATCGACGTTCCGGACGAGATGTCCCCGAACGCGCCGCGCATCATCACCGTCAAGATCCCGGTGGACAAGATCGGTGAGGTCATCGGCCCCAAGGGCAAGATGATCAACCAGATCCAGGAGGACACCGGCGCCGACATCACGATCGAGGACGACGGCACCATCTACATCGGTGCCCAGCAGGGTTCGCAGGCCGAGGCCGCGCGCGCCACGATCAACTCGATCGCCAACCCGACCATGCCGGAGGTCGGCGAGCGCTACCTGGGCACCGTCGTGAAGACGACGACCTTCGGTGCGTTCGTGTCCCTGCTCCCGGGCAAGGACGGCCTGCTGCACATCTCGCAGATCCGCAAGCTCGCCGGTGGCAAGCGCGTGGAGAACGTCGAGGACGTGCTGGCCGTGGGCTCCAAGGTCCAGGTCGAGATCGCCGAGATCGACTCCCGCGGCAAGCTCTCCCTGATCCCCGTCATCGAGGGTGAAGAGGGCGGCGACGACAACGCTGCTGACAAGAAGGACGACGCCGACAAGTGACGTCCCGTAGCACCGCGGCGACGGCCCGTACCTCCTCGGAGGTGCGGGCCGTCGCCCGTACCCAAACGCTTCTCAAGGGCAGCAATGGCATCGGCACCGTCCGTCGCACCGTCCTCCCCGGCGGTCTGCGCGTGGTCACCGAGACCCTGCCCTCCGTACGCTCCGCGACCTTCGGCATCTGGGCCCACGTCGGTTCCCGCGACGAGACCCCGGCGCTGAACGGCGCGACGCACTACCTCGAGCACCTCCTGTTCAAGGGCACCAAGCAGCGCACCGCACTCGACATCTCGGCCGCGATCGACGCGGTCGGCGGCGAGATGAACGCGTTCACGGCCAAGGAGTACACCTGCTATTACGCGCGGGTGCTCGACACCGATCTGCCGCTCGCGATCGACGTGGTGTGCGACATGCTCACCGGCTCGCTGATCGAGCAGGCCGACGTGGACGCCGAACGCAACGTGATCCTCGAAGAGATCGCGATGACCGAGGACGACGCCGGCGACTGCGTGCACGACCTGTTCGCGCACACGATGCTCGGCGACACCCCGCTCGGCCGCCCGGTCCTCGGCACGGTCGACACGATCAACGCCCTGGACGCGGGCCGGATCCGCCGCTTCTACAAGAAGCACTACGACCCGCGCCACTTGGTGGTCGCCGCCGCCGGAAACGTGGATCACAACAAGGTCGTACGCCAGGTCCGAGCCGCCTTCGAGAAGGCCGGCGCGCTCAAGGCGACCGACGCCACCCCGATCGCCCCGCGCGACGGCCGCCGCATCCTGCGCGCGTCCGGCAAGGTCGAGCTGATCGAGCGCAAGACCGAGCAGGCCCATGTCGTCCTCGGCATGCCGGGCCTGGCCCGCACCGACGAGCGGCGCTGGGCGCTCAGCGTGCTCAACACCGCGCTCGGCGGCGGGATGTCCTCCCGTCTCTTCCAGGAGGTACGGGAGAAGCGCGGCCTCGCGTACACGGTCTACTCGTACACCTCGGGCTTCGCCGACTGCGGCCTGTTCGGTGTGTACGCGGGCTGCCGTCCTTCGCAGGTCCACGACGTCCTGAAGATCTGCCGCGACGAACTCGACCAGGTCGCCGCCCATGGTCTGAGCGACGAGGAGATCGGCCGTGCGATCGGCCAGCTCTCCGGCTCCACCGTCCTCGGCCTCGAGGACACCGGTGCGCTCATGAACCGGATCGGCAAGAGTGAGCTCTGCTGGGGCGAGCACATGTCGGTCGACGACATGCTGGCCCGGATAGCTGCGGTCACCCCCGACGACGTACGGGAAGTGGCCCGCGAGATCCTGGGGCAGCGGCCCTCGCTGTCGGTGATCGGCCCGCTGAAGAACCGCCAGGCGGCCCGCTTGAGCGAAGCGGTCGCGTAAGACCGCTGACGTCGCCCAACTCCCGTAAGGAATCAAGCAAATGAGCAAGCTGCGTGTGGCGGTCCTCGGTGCGAAGGGCCGGATCGGCTCCGAGGCCGTGCGCGCCGTCGAGGCCGCCGAGGACATGGAGCTCGTGGCGGCGCTCGACCGCGACGACACGATCGATGTGCTCGCCGATGCGGGTGCCCAGGTCGCCATCGACCTGACGCACCCCGACGCGGTCCTCGGCAACCTCGAGTACTGCGCGGGCCACGGCATCCACGCCGTGGTGGGCACCACCGGCTGGACCGACGAGCGGATCGCCCAGGTGCAGGACTGGCTGGCGAAGTCCCCGGCGACGGGTTTCCTGATCGCGCCGAACTTCTCCATCGGCGCGGTCCTGACCATGCAGTTCGCCCAGCAGGCGGCCCGCTTCTTCGAGTCGGTCGAGGTCATCGAGCTGCACCACCCGAACAAGGCGGACGCCCCTTCGGGTACGGCGCACCGCACCGCCCAACTGATCGCGGCGGCCCGGGAGAAGGCAGGCTGCCCCGCGCAGCCCGACGCCACTTCCACGGCCCTCGACGGTGCCCGCGGCGCGGACGTCGACGGCGTGCCCGTCCACTCCGTACGCCTGCGGGGTCTCCTGGCGCACCAGGAGGTGCTGCTCGGCGGCGAGGGCGAGACGCTCACGATCCGCCACGACTCGCTGCACCACAAGTCGTTCATGCCGGGCATCCTGCTCGGTGTGCGCCGCGTCGTGGACACTCCGGGTCTGACCTTCGGCCTTGAGCACTTCCTGGACCTGGGCAACTGACGAGCCGATGCGCGCAAAGCTCACCTACTTCGCCCTGGCCGCCGCCCTGGTCGCGTATTTCGTCCTGGTCGGCAGCCGCGGTGTCCTGCTCATAGAGCAGGGCACCGTGCTCACCGTGACGTTCGGCGTCGCGGTGCTCATCCTGCCGCTCATCGGCCTGTGGTTCCTCTGGAAGACGACCCAATTCGCCCGCAAGGCGGGGAAGTTGGCCGCCGAACTGGAGGCCGAGGGCGGGCTTCCGGTGGACGAGCTCAAGCGGCTGCCCAGCGGCCGTATCGACCGCGACTCGGCCGACGAGGTCTTCGCTCGCCGCCGCGCCGAGACGGAGGACGCGCCGAACGACTGGCGCTGCTGGTTCCGCCTCGCGGTCGCCTATCACGACGCACGGGACACTCCCCGCGCCCGCAAGGCGATGCAGCGGGCGATCGCTCTGCGCGAGCGCAACCCGGCCTGAACCGGACCCCTATGACAGAACCCCGCCCGGCGCGAAGCCGGGCGGGGTTCTGTCCTATCCGATGAATCAGCGGCGAATCCGCTGGATCAGCGAGCCGGCTGGTACTCGTAGGCCCACGCCTCGAGGGTGTCCGCGGCGCGGTCGAAGGCCTCGGGCCGCCCCAGGAAGTCCCCGTTGTGCGAGGTCATCAGCGGATCCGTGAGCGGCTTGCCCTGACCCGGTACGAGGACGACCGCCTGACCCTGCACGGTGCGCGGAAGGCCGAGCCAGCGCACCGGCTGCTGCGTGGTCCGCACCGAGGCCACGCTGCTCCACGGCACGGTCCTGGTCAGGAAGAACCCGACCCGGCGTACGCCGCGCGCACTCACCCAGGTGCCGACCCGCAGCAGGCGCATCGAGGCGACGATCACCGCAAGCGCACCGAGGGCGCAGGCGGCTCCTGCGGAGGGTGCGTCCGCGAGCGCGATGATCATCGCGGCGAGCAGCATGTACGAGGCCAGGAGCAGCAGCAGGGCCGCGGCACCGACGCGCCACGGACCGGGCCGGTACGGCCGGCGCCACTGGTCGCGGTCGTCGAAGGGCAGCGCGACGTCGTCCGCCTGGTCGAATGCGCGGTCGGCTGTAAGGAAGGCTAGGGGCACGACGTAATCCTCACTCAAGCCCGCTCGAAGGTGTGCTCGGTGAGGCTACCCAGGCATTCCATGAGCGACCAGTCCCGGGGGTCCGAGCGGAGTCCGCGCCGCGCCGTTCAGGCTAGGCACCACCGGCGGCGGTCTCCGATGTTCTTCGCTGAAATTTCCGATTTCGCGGCACCTTTGTGCGGTTCTACGCGTCTGTATGGGTACGAGACACCAGTAGCCACGAGTGAACCAAGGAGAAGCGCCCACCATGTTCCGTCGGCGAGAGCCCGTCCCGTTCGCCTTCATCGCCGAAGCCGACAAGTACCGCAGCAATGTGACCCCGCCCCCCAAGGAGCGCGCCAGCGCCGGTCAGATAGCCGGCCGCACGCTCGTCGGCCTCACCGTCGTCGCCGGTCTGGTGGGTGCCCTGCTCTTCGGGATGCCCGCCCTCTCCCCGGACACCTCCCCGGCGCAGACCCAGCATTCCGAGGCCTCCGACCGCTGAAGCGGCGTCACGGAGGACGGAGTTGCCCGTTCGGTCCTGCCGACCGGATTCTTTCTCCGCTCATGTGCGAGGCGTTGAACAAGAACGGCCGCCTCGCTCCGTAACGGTGAGTGAGCGGCTTCAGGGCGGTCGCCCCGAACCTCCTTGCGAAGTGTCCGTATTGCGGCATTTCGAGAAGTTCATCTAGCCTGATCAAACGGACCCGGCACTGCTTGAACCCCCGAGCAGGCAGTGCCGGGCTCCTTTTGTCACGCCCCGTCACGCCCGGCGCCTCCCCCGAGGGGCGACCACGCACTGAGCAGCGAGTAGCGTGTTACCCATGGCTCCGATCTCGACTCCGCAGACCCCCTTCGGGCGGGTCCTCACCGCCATGGTCACGCCACTGACGGCGGATGGCGCTCTCGACCTCGACGGCGCGCAGCGACTGGCCGCCCATCTGGTGGACGCAGGCAACGACGGCCTGATCATCAATGGCACCACCGGCGAGTCCCCGACCACCAGCAATGCGGAGAAAGCCGATCTCGTACGAGCCGTACTGGAAGCGGTCGGTGACCGCGCCCACGTCGTCGCCGGCGTCGGCACGAACGACACGCACCACAGCATCGAACTGGCCCGAGACGCCGAAAAGGCCGGCGCGCACGGCCTGTTGACGGTCACGCCGTACTACAACAAGCCGCCGCAGGAAGGCCTCTTGAGGCACTTCACGGCCATCGCCGACAGCACCGAGCTGCCGGTGATGCTCTACGACATCCCCGGCCGCAGCGGCGTCCCGATCTCCACCGAGACGATCGTCCGGCTTGCCGAGCACCCGCGGATCGTGGCCAACAAGGACGCCAAGGGCGACCTCGGCCGCGCCAGCTGGGCCATCACCCGCTCTGGTCTCGCCTGGTACTCCGGCGACGACATGCTCAACCTTCCGCTGCTCTCGGTCGGCGCCGTCGGCTTCGTCTCGGTCGTCAGCCATGTCGTCACGCCCGAGCTGCGCGCCATGCTCGAGGCGTACAACTCCGGCGACGTCCGCAAGGCCACCGAGATCCACCAGAAGCTGCTCCCCGTCTTCACCGGCATGTTCCGTACGCAGGGCGTCATCACCACCAAGGCCGCGCTCGCCCTCCAGGGCCTGCCCGCCGGACCGCTGCGCCTGCCGCTCGTGGAGCTCTCCGCCCAGGAGACCGAACAGCTCAAGATCGATCTCGCCGCCGGCGGGGTACACCTCTGATCACAGACTTCACAACTGAATACGACGCACAACCGAACACGTACGCACCAACTGAACGCGACAACTGCATCGCACGAACGTCATGCGCGCCACGTGCCTTCAAGGAGGACGTGGCGCGCATGGGTAGGAGAGTCTTTTGAGTCATCCGCATCCCGAGCTCGGTTCCCCGCCGAAGCTTCCCGAAGGTGGCCTGCGCGTCACCCCGCTCGGCGGCCTGGGCGAAATCGGCCGCAACATGACGGTCTTCGAGTTCAACGGCCGTCTGCTCATCGTCGACTGCGGCGTGCTCTTCCCCGAGGAGGAGCAGCCCGGTATCGACCTGATCCTGCCGGACTTCAGCAGCATCAGGGACCGCCTCGACGACATCGAGGGCATCGTGCTCACGCACGGGCACGAGGACCACATCGGTGCCGTCCCCTATCTCCTGCGCGAGAAGGCGGACATCCCGCTGATCGGCTCCAAGCTCACCCTCGCGCTGATCGAGGCGAAGCTCCAGGAGCACCGCATCCGCCCGTACACCCTCGAGGTCAAGGAGGGGCACCGCGAGCGGATCGGCCCCTTCGACTGCGAGTTCGTGGCGGTCAACCACTCCATCCCGGACGCCCTGGCCGTCGCCATCCGGACCCCCGCGGGCATGGTCGTGCACACCGGCGACTTCAAGATGGACCAGCTGCCGCTCGACGGCCGGCTCACCGACCTGCACGCCTTCGCGCGGCTGAGCGAGGAGGGCATCGACCTCCTCCTCTCCGACTCGACGAACGCCGAGGTCCCGGGCTTCGTCCCGCCGGAGCGCGACATCTCCAATGTCGTACGGTCCGTCTTCGCCGGAGCGCAGAAGCGCATCATCGTGGCGAGCTTCGCGAGCCATGTGCACCGCATCCAGCAGGTCCTGGACGCCGCCCACGAATACGGCCGCAAGGTCGCCTTCGTCGGCCGCTCGATGGTCCGCAACATGGGCATCGCCCGTGACCTGGGCTATCTGCGCGTACCGGCCGGACTCGTCGTGGACGTGAAGACCCTCGACGATCTGCCGGACCACGAGGTCGTTCTTGTCTGTACGGGTTCACAGGGCGAGCCGATGGCCGCCCTGTCCCGGATGGCGAACCGCGACCATCAGATCCGGATCGTCCAGGGCGACACCGTGATCCTGGCGTCGTCCCTGATCCCCGGCAACGAGAACGCGGTCTACCGCGTGATCAACGGCCTGACCCGCTGGGGTGCCAACGTCGTCCACAAGGGCAACGCCAAGGTGCACGTCTCGGGTCACGCCTCGGCCGGCGAGCTCCTGTACTTCTACAACATCTGCAGGCCGCGCAACCTGATGCCGGTGCACGGCGAATGGCGCCATCTGCGCGCCAACGCCGAACTCGGCGCCATGACCGGCGTCCCGCAGGACCGGATCGTCATCGCCGAGGACGGCGTGGTCGTCGACCTCGTCGAGGGCAAGGCCAAGATCGTCGGCAAGGTCCAGGCCGGTTATGTGTACGTGGACGGCCTCTCGGTCGGCGACGTCACCGAGACCTCGCTCAAGGACCGGCGCATCCTCGGCGACGAGGGCATCATCTCGGTCTTCTTGGTGATCGACTCGACCTCCGGAAAGATCACCGGCGGACCGCATATCCAGGCCCGCGGCTCCGGTATCGAGGACTCGGCGTTCAACGCCGTCATGCCGAAGATCAACGAAGTCCTTGAGAAGTCGGCCCAGGACGGTGTCGTCGAACCCCACCAGCTGCAGCAGCTGGTGCGCCGCACGCTGGGCAAGTGGGTCTCCGACAACTACCGTCGGCGCCCGATGATCCTGCCCGTCGTGGTCGAGGTCTGACACCGCGCTGACCAGCGCAAACGCTGCCTCACTCGGAGCGGGCCGTCTCGATTTGCATCGAGGCGGCCCGCTCCAGTACGTTTACGGCTCCGCCCGACCGGGAACCCGGCGCACTCGTGCGCTCGAGAGGCCCGGAGCGGGTGGAAATTCCGACTCAGAATCTCTGATAAAGTCGGTCTCGCCGGAAAGGGAAACCGCCGAAAAGCGGAAACCCCGGAAAGCGAAATCCCAGTCCGACTGGGAATCGGGCCCGAAAGAGTCTGATAGAGTCGGAAACACCGAAGGGAAGCCCGGAGGAAAGCCCGAGAGGGTGAGTACAAAGGAAGCGTCCGTTCCTTGAGAACTCAACAGCGTGCCAAAAGTCAACGCCAGATTGACAACCCCGTCTCGGCCATTCTTGGTCGGACGCGGTTCCTTTGAAAAGTCCACCCCTTGATTGTGGGTGGCAACATCAGCGAGGACGCTGTGGATGGTCGGCTTATTCCGCTGACTGTCCCGCTCAACGCGGATGCTCACCCGATTACGGGTAAACATTCACGGAGAGTTTGATCCTGGCTCAGGACGAACGCTGGCGGCGTGCTTAACACATGCAAGTCGAACGATGAACCGCTTTCGGGCGGGGATTAACGAT
>NZ_JAAKZW010000087.1 GCF_011044995.1 Streptomyces mesophilus
GTCTGAAACTCGGGCTGAAATTCGGGCTGCAATTACAGCCCGAACCTCGACGCATCCTTCGCCAGCGAGCGGAGACGGCCCGCCGGGTCCGCGAGGAGGCGGCGGGCCTCGAGGTCGAGGAAGCCGCCCACCGCCGTCACCTCGGCGGACACCGTCCCGTCGACCTTGCGGATCAGCTGCGCGAGCCGGAACGTCTTGCCCGTGCCCCACTCGAACGCGCACGTCACCTCGACCTTGTCCCCGGCGCGCAGCTCGCGCTTGTAGCGGATCGTCGTCTCCAGGACGACCGGGCCGATGCCGGCCGCCTGCAGATCCTGCTGACGGATACCCGCCGTCTCGAACAGCTCCCAGCGCGCATGCTCCGCGTACTGCAGATACACGGCCTGGTTGAGGTGGCCCTGCACATCGGTCTCGTATCCGCGCACGGTCACCGGCACGAAGAATTCGTCAGCCACGCTCATCCCTTCAACGGGTACGTCCACCAGCTCCAACTGCCCGGCACCGCACGGCATTCCGGGCCCACGACACTCCGACTCCGGAGGCGCTCACACCCGCCGCGGCGAAGCGAGCAGCACTCGTCCGCGTCCGCGCGTGCGGTGTTCGCCCACCTGCCAGCCCGCCTTCGTCAGCACATCCGCATACGAGGACAGCTCGTCCTGCCCGCCCCCTATCTCGACCGCCTCCGGCTGCTGCGTATCCGCCACCGCATAGCCGCCGGCCCCGCTCACCCCCGGCCGGCACCCGCCGGCCTCCAGGGCGAGCGCCGCCGCCTGCACCAGATGCCCGCGCTCCCAGGCGCAGGGGCGGTCCGTCGCGCCGTCCGGATTGGTCATCCGGCGCAGCTCGACAAGACCCTGCCAGGCGCTGTGCACCTCCCGTGTCCGCGCGGGACCGTCGCGGAGCGGCTCCGTCTCCGTGCCGGTGCGGGCCGCGAAGACGGCGTCGGCCGTCTCGGCGGCGCGCGCCGTGGGCGGCGGCGCCGCGGTCAGGAGCTCCTGACGCAGCCGGTGTCCGGCCGGCGTCAGGAAGTACGCGCGCGGCGGCCGGGCGTGCCGGAAGGCCAGCCCGTGCCGCACCAGTGTCTCCAGCTGTGCCTCGGTCCCGCCGATCCGTCCCGTCACGTCCTCGGCACCCGCGAGCACGCGCCGCAACGGCGCCGTCAGCCGCCCTGTCATCTGGGCCCCCTTCCCGAATGAACGCCCTGTCCCGGACGCCCGCGCCCGGACGCCCCCACGTCTTGCACTCCCTGTCGACCATGCTGCCGCGCGCCACTGACAATCGCGCCTCGGCGGCGCACCCGAGGGGTACGGGCGGCGCCCGGTGCTCCCCGCGCGCAGGGGCCCGCTCCGCGCGAGAGTGGGGCACAGGGGGACGACACCCCCAGGAGGAAGTATGGGAATCTTCGACGTGTTCAAGGGCGGCAAGGGCAAGGACGGGAACGCCGGTGAGGCCGCCAAGGAACAGGTGCAGGAGCAGGCGTCGGCCGGCGCGAGCACGGCCGAGTCCCCCGTCAGGAGCAGTGCGGAGGCGAACTCCAAGTTCACGGAGGAGGCCGCCTCCGCCACCCAGGCGGCCGCGGACCGGCTGAGGGCCGACGCAAAGATCACTCCGCCTGCCCCGGAGGCGGCCCCCAAGGCCGCGGCGCCGGCCGGGCCCACTGCCGCCGAACCCGCGCCGGAAAAGCAGAGCGCCCGCACGTACACGGTGAAGTCCGGGGACTCCCTCTCCGCCATCGCGGACCGCGAGCTCGGCGACATGGGCCGCTGGCGGGAGCTCTACGAGCTCAACAAGCAGACGATCGGCGCCGAGCCCGACATGATCCGGCCGGGGATGGAGCTCAAGCTCCCGTGACCGGAGCCGACGGCGCCCGCAGGGACATCCCGCGCCCGGCGAAATAGTCCTCGAACCGCTCCACCGGCAGCTGCGCCATCCGCGTGGCCGCATCCGTCCCCGACGGATTGTGGAAGTGGAACCCTCGGCCGTCCCCTGTCCGCGCGGTGACCAGCACCAGGTGACCGCCGCGGCCGGGGGAGGGTTCGTGGGGCCTGCGGATCGCATAGTGCACGGAGGCGATCACCACCCGGCCCGCGTCGAGCAGCTCGCCGATCTCCTCGACGGTCAGCGAACGGTGCACCTCGGCCTCGACCCCGTACACCTCCCGTACGAAATCCACCGCGGGCGCATAGATCATGCCGCGGATCTCGCCCTCGCCGTCCACGGTGTACGCCCCGAACTTGACGGCGCCGTCCCGCAGTTCGAACAGCGACGGTGCCTCGGCGCCCAGCGCCATCCGCAGACACGTCGCCCCGCACAGATGCCCGCACCACCGCGCGTAGTCCTCGACGTCGGCCGCCCCCGACTCGCGCCACGCGGGGTCCTCGGTCGCGGGGAGCTCCCCGGTCGCGATCGCCTGTACCAAGTCGGGCGAGGCGAACTGCGTATGACTGGGAAAGCCGCAGGTGGTGCAGGAGTTCACTGCTGCCGGTATCCGCTCAGGAACCGCCCGATCCGGCTGATCGCGGCGTCCAGATCATCAGCGTAGGGGAGCGTCAGGATGCGGAAGTGGTCGGGGCGCGGCCAGTTGAAGCCCGTGCCCTGGACCACCTGGATCTTCTCGCGGAGCAGCAGATCGAGGACGAACTTCTCGTCGTCGACGATGGGGTGCACCTTGGGGTCGATCCGGGGGAACGCGTACAGCGCGCCCTTGGGCTTCACACAGCTCACGCCCGGGATCTCGTTGAGCTTCTCCCAGGCCACATTGCGCTGTTCGTACAGCCGCCCGCCGGGCGCGGTCAGCTCGTTGATCGACTGCCGGCCGCCGAGCGCGGCCTGGATCGCGTACTGGGCGGGGGCGTTGGGGCACAGGCGCATGGAGGCCAGCATGGTCAGGCCCTCCAGGTAGTTCTTCGCGTGCTGCTTCGGACCGGTGATCATCAGCCAGCCGGAGCGGAAACCCGCCACGCGGTACGTCTTGGAGAGGCCGCAGAAGGTCAGCACGACCAGATCGGGGGCGAGCGCGGCGGCCGAGTGGTGGACGGCGTCGTCGTAGAGGATCTGGTCGTAGATCTCGTCGGCGAAGACCATCAGGCTGTGCCGGCGGGCCAGGTCGAGCATGCCCTCGACGATCTGCTTCGGATACACCGCGCCCGTAGGGTTGTTGGGGTTGATGATCACCATGGCCCGCGTACGGTCCGTGATCTTCGACTCCATGTCGGCCAGGTCCGGGTACCAGTCCGACTGCTCGTCGCACAGGTAGTGCACCGCCTTGCCGCCGGAGAGCGTGGTGACGGCGGTCCACAGCGGGAAGTCGGGCGCGGGGATGAGGATTTCGTCGCCGTCCTCGATCAGCGCCTGGACCGCCATGGACACCAGCTCGGAGACACCGTTGCCGAGGAAGACGTCGTCGACGTCGACCTCCAGGCCCAGGGTCTGATAGCGCTGGGCGACCGCACGCCGGGCGGACAGGATGCCGCGGGAGTCCGTGTAGCCGTGGGCCTGCGGCAGCATCCGGATCATGTCCTGGACGATCTCCTCCGGCGCCTCGAACCCGAAGAGGGCGGGGTTGCCGGTGTTCAGGCGCAGCACGCTGTGCCCTGCCTCCTCGAGCGCGTTGGCGTGCTCGATGACCGGGCCGCGGATCTCGTAGCAGACCTCGCTCAGCTTGCTCGACTGCCGGAACTCCATGCGCGTGCCCTCCAAGCGGGCCGGGCGACCCTTGCGTCACCAGGCGACTCTCGTGTCACTTGGTTTTACCAAGCTCCCGCTTGGAAAGTCCAACAACTTACGTATGCTGTGGCTCATGAGCAGGCCCACGTCACGCCGTCGAAGCTACGACCAGTACTGCGCCACCGCCCGCGCCCTCGACGTGGTCGGGGACCGCTGGACGCTCCTGATCGTCCGCGAACTCCTGGCGGGACCGCGTCGCTACACCGATCTGCACGCCGACCTCCCCGGCGTCAGCACGGACATGCTCGCCACGCGCCTCAAGGACATGGAGCAGGCCGGCCTCGCGCTGCGCCGCAAGCTGCCGGCCCCTTCCTCCTCGTACGTCTATGAACTGACGCCCAGGGGAAAGGACTTGCTCCCGGTCCTCCAGGCCCTGGGCGAATGGGGCGCCCCCGAGCTGACCGGGCGCCGGCCCACGGACGCGGTGCGGGCGCACTGGCTGGCCCTGCCCTTGCTGCGGGAGCTCTCGGTCCTCGGCGAGGCCGGGGTGGTGGATGTCCTGCTCGACGAGGGCCGGTTCCATGTACGGGTGGACGCGGGCGAGCCGGTGTACGGCGAGGGCCCGTACCCGGGCGAGCCCGACGCCCGGCTCGTCCTGAGCCTGGACGTGGCCGACATCCTCGCCCGGCGCGGCACCACGCTCCTGGAAGCCGTCCGGACGGGGAAGGCCGAGGTCAGCGGGGACGGGGCGCTGGCAAAAGCGCTCGGCCGCTGAGGACACGCGCGGCTACAGTTGCCGCTGTGCTCCGACAAGTCACCGCCACCCGCTACCTCAACCCCCTGCACACCGGCGGCTCCGTCCCCGGCGTCGTCGAGGCCGACGACCTGGGGACGTACGTCCTGAAGTTCACCGGGTCGGCGCAGGGCGTCAAGGCGCTCGTCGCGGAGATCGTGGTGGGGGAGCTGGCGCGGCGGCTCGGCCTGCGCTTCCCGGAGCTGGTGCTGGCGCACTTCGACCCCGCGATCGCCGCGGACGAGCCGCACCAGGAGGTCCAGGACCTGCTGCGGGCCAGCCCCGGACTCAACCTGGGCATGGACTTCCTGCCGGGGGCGGTCGACTTCACGCCCGAGGTGGCCGCGGACTTCCCGGTCGACCCGCTGGAAGCCGGCCGGATCGTCTGGCTGGACGCGCTCACCGTCAACGTCGACCGGACGGTGCACAGTTCGAACCTGATGGTCTGGCCGACGTTCGGGACCGCGCCGGCGAAGCTGTGGCTGATCGACCACGGCGCGGCGCTGGTCTTCCACCACCGGTGGGACGGGGCGGCGCCCGACAAGGCGTACGACTTCAAGCACCATGCGCTGGGCGGCTACGGGCCGGACATGCGGACGGCGGATGCGGAGCTTGCGCCGCGTGTGACCGAGGAGCTCCTGCGCGAGGTGGTCGCGCTCGTCCCGGACGCATGGCTGGCCGAGGAGCCCGGGTTCGCCGGTCCGTGCGACGTACGGGATGCGTACGTCGCCTATCTCCTTGCGCGGGCCAGGAGTTCGGCGTCATGGCTGCCGACGGACTTCCCCTCGCGCGACGAGCTGGCGGTGGCGGATGAGCGCCGCGCGGCCCGGACCCGGCGGGGCCGCCCGGACTGGCTGAAGCAGGTCCCGAACCTGCACGGCAAACCGGCGGCGGAACGGGACTGGTCGGCGCACGTGGAGTGACCCTCTGCTCCACAACGCCGTGTGACCCTCTGCTCCACAACGCCGAGTGGCCCCGGTCAACAACCCCGGGGCCACACGGACAGGGAACTCGGACCGCTCAGCCCTTGAGCTGCTCGTACGCCGGCAGCGTCAGGAAGTCCGCGTAGTCGGCGTCCAGGGAGACCTGGAGCAGCAGATCGTGGGCCTGCTGCCAGTGGCCGGCCGCGAAGGCCTCCTCGCCGATCTCGGCCTTGATGTTCGCCAGCTCCTCGGCGGCGACCTCACGGGCCAGCTCGGCCGTGGCGGTCCTGCCGTCCTCGAAGACGACCCCGGCATTGATCCACTGCCAGATCTGCGAGCGGGAGATCTCGGCGGTGGCCGCGTCCTCCATCAGGTTGAAGATCGCGACGGCGCCGAGACCGCGCAGCCAGGCCTCGATGTAGCGGATGCCGACCTGGACGGCGTTCTGCAGACCGCCGAACGTGGGCTTCGCGTCAAGGGAGTCGATGGCGATCAGGTCGCCGGGCGCCACCGCGACGTCCTCGCGCAGCCGGTCCTTCTGGTTCGGCTTGTCGCCGAGGACCTTGTCGAAGGACTCCATGGCGATCGGCACCAGGTCGGGGTGCGCGACCCACGAGCCGTCGAAGCCGTCGCCGGCCTCGCGGTCCTTGTCGGCGCGGACCTTCTCGAACGCGACCTTGTTGACCTCGGCGTCCCGGCGCGAGGGGATGAACGCGGCCATGCCGCCGATCGCGTGCGCACCGCGCTTGTGGCAGGTGCGCACGAGCAGTTCGGTGTACGCGCGCATGAACGGCGCCGTCATCGTGACCAGGTTGCGGTCCGGCAGGACGAACTTCTCGCCCCCGTCACGGAAGTTCTTGACGATCGAGAACAGGTAGTCCCAGCGGCCGGCGTTCAGACCCGAGGCGTGGTCGCGCAGCTCGTAGAGGATCTCCTCCATCTCGTACGCGGCCGTGATCGTCTCGATGAGGACGGTGGCGCGGACGGTGCCCTGCGGGATGCCGACGTAGTCCTGTGCGAAGACGAAGATCTCGTTCCACAGGCGCGCCTCGAGGTGCGACTCGGTCTTCGGCAGGTAGAAGTACGGGCCCTTGCCGAGCTCGATGAGGCGCTTGGCGTTGTGGAAGAAGTACAGGCCGAAGTCGACGAAGGCGCCGGGGACGGGCTTGCCCGCCTCGTCCACCAGGTGGCGCTCGTCGAGGTGCCAGCCACGCGGACGCATCACGACGGTGGCGAGCTGGTCGGCGTCCTTGAGCGCGTACGACTTGCCGGACTTCGCGTCGGTGAAGTCGATGTTCCGGTGGTACGCGTCCATCAGGTTGACCTGGCCCAGGACCACGTTCTCCCAGGTCGGGGCGGAAGCGTCCTCGAAGTCCGCGAGCCAGACCTTGGCGCCCGAGTTCAGGGCGTTGATGGTCATCTTGCGGTCGGTCGGACCGGTGATCTCGACACGGCGGTCGTTCAGGGCGGCCGGAGCGGGGGCCACGCGCCACGAGTCGTCGGCACGGATGTGCGCGGTCTCGGGCAGGAAGTCGAGGGTGGAGGTGCGGGCGATCTCGGCGCGGCGCTCTCCGCGGCGGGCGAGGAGCTCTTCACGCCGGGGCGTGAACAGGCGGTGCAGCTCGGCCACAAAGGCGAGGGCCGCATCGTTAAGGACCTCTTCCTGCCGGGGCAGGGGCTCGGCGTCGACGATGGCCAGCGGGGACGGCGCTGGTGCTGACATGAGCTGTCACTTCCTTCAGCGGGGGAGCCGTGCACGGCACTGAGTGCCGTCAGGTCCTGTATCGGGTCCTGGGGCCGCCGACCGCCGGATGAACGGGGCGGGGCGCTTCTGACCAGTGGATAGTAGTTTCCTCATGGTGGAAGTTCAATGGTTTGTTGATATCGAGATTCTCCGGGTCGAGCGACCATGGCGCTGAGTGCCACCACGATCACTTCCCGCGATCGGTCGCTGTGGCCTATGGCTCCAGACGCGTGAGATCCGCCTCGGTGTCGATGTCGTACGGCTGCGCCACATCACCGCATTCGACCCTCGTGATCTCGTCCTCATGGGCCTTCAGATACGCCCGCGCGCCCCGGTCGCCGCTCGCACCGGCCGCGATGTCCGTCCAGTGCCGCCGCCCGAAGAGCGTGGGATGTCCGCGTACCCCGTCATAGGCCGCAGTCACCAGCGAATCTTCATCGTCGTACGCGGCCACGACCCGCGCCACCGCCTCGCGACCGATCCCGGGCTGATCCACCAGCGATACGAGGACGGCCCGCGCGTCCGTACCCGCGAGCGAGGCAAGCCCGGCCCGCAGCGAGGAGCCCATGCCGTCCGCCCATCCGGGGTTGTCGACCAGGACGCAGCCGGGCAACTCGGCCCGCTCCCGTACATCGGCGGCCTGTGCGCCCAGCACCACGTGCACCCGCTCGATGCCCCCTGCCCGCAGCACCCCCACCGCGTGCTCCACCAGCGGCCGCCCGCGGTGCGTGAGCAGCGCCTTGGGCCGCCCGCCGAGCCGCCGCCCGCCACCTGCGGCGAGAAGCAGCCCCACGACCGGGTCGTTGTTACGTGTATGTGCCATACCGAAGACATACAGCATGGTCTGCGGGCCCTCCGGTTCCGATAGGGTTCCGGACGTCTCGGGTGGGAGCAAGTGCACGGTGGGGAACCAGAGTTGATGAACAGTCACAACGCGAATGGCGTGTTCAAGCCGCTGGAAGGCGACGACCCGCAGGCCGTCGCCGGCTACCGGATCAGTGCGAAGCTCGGCGCGGGCGGCATGGGCAAGGTCTATCTCTCCTATACGCCGGGCGGCCGGCCGGTCGCGATCAAGGTGATCAGGCCGGAGCTGAGCGAGGACGCAGAGTTCCGCCGCCGCTTCCGCCAGGAGGTGCAGTCGGCTCAGCGCGTGCAGGGCCTGTACACCGCACCGGTCATCGACAGCGACGCCGAGGGCAACCATCCCTGGCTCGCCACGGCGTACGTGCCCGGGCCCGCCCTGTCCGCGGCGGTGGTCGAGCACGGGAAGCTGCCCGTGGAGACGGTGCTGCTGCTTGTGGCGGGGATCGCGGAGGCGCTCCATGTGATCCACGGCGCGGGCATCGTGCACCGGGACCTCAAGCCGTCCAATGTGCTGCTCGCCGCCGACGGGCCGCGCGTCATCGACTTCGGGATCGCGCGCGCCGCGGACGCCACCTCGCTCACGGGCAGTGGGGTCACCATCGGCACGCCCTCGTTCATGGCGCCCGAGCAGGCGGCGGGACGGCCGTGCACGCCGGCGACCGATGTGTTCGCGCTCGGCCAGGTCGCGGCCTTCGCCGCGATGGGCACGCCCGCGTTCGGCGAGGGCACTTCGCACGGTGTGCTCTACCGCATCGTGCACGAAGAGCCGGATCTGACCGGACTGCCCGAGGACCTGCGGGAGTTGGTGACGCGCTGCCTGGCCAAGGACCCGGCGGCCCGGCCCTCCGTGATGGAGGTCATCGCGCTGTGCCAGTCGGCCAACGCGGAGACGGTCCTGCGGCGCCCGGAGGACTGGCTGCCGACTGCGGTCGCGGCGGACATCACCCAGCGTGCGGCGGCCGCGGCCCCGGTGCAGACACCTCCGCCCGCGGTCGTTCCCGCCCCGCCGGCCCAGGCCCCCGCTCAGCCGCCCGCGTACCAGCCGAACACCCCGGCCCAGCCGCCGGCCACCGCGCCGGCGGCCCCGCCTCACCAGCCGGCCGTACAGCAGCCGATGGCCCAGCATCAGCAGCCGCCGGCCGCCCAGGCCCCGACGCCGCCGCCGACCCAGGGGGCCGCACCGGGCACGCCGCCGCCGGGGTTCGGGCCCAACGCGTACGACACGGCGGCGCTGCGCGAGCCGGGGCCCGCGGCTCATCAGCCGACGCCTCCGCCGGTGACGTATCAGGGGCCGGGCGCGGCGGCGTCCCAGGCTCCGCCGAAGAAGAAGAGTCGGATGGTGCCCCTCGTGATCGCCGCCGTCGTCGCCCTGGTCCTCGGTGGTGCGGGCGGTGCCTATATCGCGCTGAGCAAGGGGGACGACAAGAAGCAGCAGGCGTCGTCGGACGGCGACAAGCAGTCGACGCCCTCGGCCGCCCCGACGACCGACGAGCCGTCGGACTCGGGCACGCCCTCCGCGCAGGAGAGCCCCGGCGACGGCGGCGGCAAGGCCGTGCCGGACCCGCAGCCCGTGGACTACAAGGACATCGAGGTCCCTTACGGCTACGAGCTGTTCTTCTCCGACGACGACATGCAGCCCGTCAATCGCGACGACGGCGAAGCCGACCTCGAGTACGACGAGGCCGACAGCAAGAGGGCCCTGGAGATCGGCGACTACTCGAACAACAAGCTGATCCTGCTCAACAACGCGCAGGAGGGGACGCTGGAGACCTGCCGTGACGAGACGCGCTACGCGGAGGTGGTCACCTTCGACCGCCTCTCCAAGGGCTCCCGGATCTGCGTGCGGACCTCGTCCGGGCACATCGGGCTCGTCACCTACAAAGGGAGCTCGCCGCAGTCCGACCCGAGTGACTACGTCACCCTGGACGTCACCCTGTGGCGCAACGCACTCGACGCCCAGCCCACGAACTGAATCACGTCACCGCGGTGGCGCCCGAAGCACCAAGTGGCGTTTACTGTCCGGCGTCCCGAGTGGCCGACCACCATCCGGGGCGCAGGACGAGACAAGAACGTAGAAAACCGCACAACGACGTGCGATGGGGGATCGACTGTGTTGCAGAGCGTGGGGCAGAGGCGGCCGGTGACGGACAGCGGCGAGGATCCGCGGGTGGGCGAGCTGCTCGCCGCCGTGTCCCGGCTGCGCCGTGAACTGGCCGGGCATCCGGCGGAGTTCCCGGACCGGGGGATCGCCGAGGACGAGCTGGCGGCGCTGCAGGCGATGGCGCTCGGCGGCGCACCCGAGTCCGCCCGGCTGCGCCGCTCGCTGCTTCTGGTCGCCGGGGCGATCGGTTCGGTGAGCGCGCTTGCCGCAGCGCTCGCGGCGGTACGCGAAGCGGTGGACCGGCTCAGTTCATCTGGATGATCTGGATCAGGTTGCCGCAGGTGTCGTCCAGGACCGCGGTCGTGACCGTCCCCATCTCGGCCGGCTCCTGCGTGAACGTCACGCCCAGGTCGCGCAGCCGCTTGTACTCGGCGTGCACATCGTCGACCAGGAACTGCGCGACCGGGATCCCGTCCGCGACCAGAGCGGTCTTGTACGGCGGCACGGCGGGGTGCTTGCCCGGCTCGAGCAGCAGCTCGGTGCCCTCGGGCGCCTCCGGGGAGACCAGGGTGAGCCAGCGGTCCTCGCCCAGCGGGATGTCGTGCTTCTTCACGAAGCCCAGCTTGTCGACGTAGAAGCGCTCGGCCTTGGCCTGGTCGTCGACGAAGACGCTGGTGATGTGGATCTTCATGGGGTGCTCTCCGGGGGGTGGGGCCTGAGCCATCGCGTCACGATCTGCTCAAGAGGCTGTGTGTCGAGGTCGTGGAACTTGTAGCGGCCTTCGCGTCGTGAGACGACCAGACCCGCCGTTTCCAGTACCGCCAGATGCTGGCTGACCGCCTGGCGGGTGAGCGCGAGCTCGTGCTTCATGGCCAGGCGCGAACAGATCTCGAACAGGCTCTGGCCGTCCCGTTCCGCCAGCTCGTCAAGGATGGTCCGACGTGTGGGGTCGGCCAGTGCCTTGAAAACATCCTCCGACATGACCACCACCATAGGCAAGTCGTCACTTGCCTATCAAGTCGGGGGGCGGATCGATGCGGCCCAGGACATGCCTGAGGGGGTACGCCGAGTCGGTCGGCGTACCCCCTCAGGGAAAGCGCGGTTCAGGAACCGTTCGTATTGGCCAGCGCCACGGAGAGCTCCGCCGCCACCTGCTGAAGGATCGGCACGATCCTGTCGGTCGCGGCCTCCGTCACACGGCCCGCGGGGCCGGAGATGGAAATGGCCGCCGCGGTGGGGGAGTTGGGCACCGAGACCGCGAGGCAGCGGACCCCGATCTCCTGCTCGTTGTCGTCCACCGCGTATCCCGCACGGCGCACCTCTTCGAGCGCGTCGAGGAAGGCGTCCGGCGTGGTGAGGGTCTTCTCGGTCGCGGCCGGCATGCCGGTGCGGGCGAGCAGCGCCCGTACCTCTTCGGCGGGCGTGTGCGCGAGCAGCGCCTTGCCCACGCCGGTCGAGTGCGGCAGGACCCGGCGGCCGACCTCGGTGAACATCCGCATCGAGTGCTTGGACGGCACCTGTGCCACGTACACGATCTCGTCGCCGTCGAGCAGTGCCATGTTCGCGGTCTCGCCGGTCTCCTCGACCAGGCGCGCGAGATACGGGCGCGCCCAGGTGCCGAGCAGGCGGGACGCGGATTCGCCGAGGCGGATCAGGCGGGGGCCGAGCGAGTAGCGGCGGTTGGTCTGCTGGCGGACGTAGCCGCAGGCCACCAGGGTGCGCATCAGGCGGTGGATGGTCGGCAGCGGCAGTCCGCTGGTGGCGGAGAGTTCGCTGAGGCCGACTTCTCCGCCCGCGTCTGCCATCCGCTCGAGCAGATCGAAGGCGCGCTCGAGGGACTGGACACCGCCGGTGGCTGCGGTGGCCTTGGTGTCGGTGGTGCTGGCGTTGGACGTCGGCACAGCGCGGTCCTTTCGTACAGGCAGGAAAGAGAAGCCTATCGCCCGGCCCGCGGCCGGCGGGTGGTGCAGGGGGTGCTGTCCGGGCCGGTCAGCACCCGTTTGTCCGGCTGCGGGCGATGCCTTCCTACGACCGGGGCCACTCTTGATTGTGCCATGATCCATTCTGTAGTCTGAAATTCAGTTTCCGCTCTATGGAAACATCCAATTGGCCCTCGGCTCCTCTTCGACTGCGCAAGGAGGGGGTTGACGGGCCGCAGTCCCGGGGCGAGACTCCGTTCAACAGACCGTTGAATTCCGCTCTGCGGAAGCGACTACGGAAGCTCTACGGAAGTGAGGGTGAGGGTGTCCGACGTGGAACTGGTGGTGCGCTCGACCAGAGTGGTCACCCCGGAAGGGACGAGGGCCGCTTCGGTCTCCGTCTCCGGCGGGAAGATCGTCGCTGTCGCTGCCCATGACGCCGAGGTGCCGGCCGGCGCCCGGCTCGAGGACTTCGGGGACCATGTCGTCCTCCCCGGCATCGTCGACACCCATGTCCACGTGAACGACCCGGGCCGTACCGAGTGGGAGGGCTTCTACACGGCCACCCGCGCGGCCGCGGCCGGCGGTATCACCACGCTCGTGGACATGCCGCTCAACTCCCTTCCGCCGACGACCACGACGGACAACCTCCGTACGAAGCAGGACGTCGCCCGCGCCAAGGCGCACATCGACGTCGGCTTCTGGGGCGGCGCGCTCCCGGACAACGTCAAGGACCTCAAGCCGCTGCACGACGCCGGGGTCTACGGCTTCAAGTGCTTCCTGTCCCCGTCGGGCGTCGACGAGTTCCCGCACCTGAACGGTGAGCAACTCGCCGCCTCCATGGGTGAGATCGCCGGCTTCGGCGGCCTGCTCATCGTGCACGCCGAGGACCCGGGCGAGCTGGACTCGGCGCCGCACCTGAGCGGCCCGAAGTACCACGACTACCTCCAGACCCGGCCCCGTATCTCCGAAGACGTGGCCATCAAGGGTCTGATCGACACGGCGAAGCGCCTGAACGCCCGTGTCCACATCCTGCACCTCTCCTCGTCCGACGCCCTGCCGCTGATCGCCGCCGCCAAGGCCGAGGGCGTGCGGCTGACCGTCGAGACCTGCCCGCACTACCTCACGCTGACCGCCGAGGAAGTCCCCGACGGCGCCAGCGAGTTCAAGTGCTGCCCGCCGATCCGCGAAGGCGCCAACCAGGACCTCCTGTGGCAGGCGCTCGCCGACGGCACCATCGACTGCATCGTCACCGACCACTCGCCGTCCACCGCCGACCTCAAGACCGATGACTTCGCCACCGCCTGGGGCGGGATCTCCGGTCTCCAGCTGAGCCTCGCGGCCATCTGGACCGAGGCCAAGAAGCGCGGTCACACCCTCGACGACGTGGTGCGCTGGATGTCCGCGCGCACCTCCGCTCTGGTCGGCCTCGACCAGAAGGGCTCCATCGAGGCGGGCCGCGACGCCGACTTCGCGATCCTCGCGCCCGAGGAGACCTTCACGGTCGACGCGGCCGAGCTGCAGCACCGCAACAAGGTCACCGCGTACGCGGGCAAGACCCTCAGCGGTGTCGTGAAGTCGACCTGGCTGCGCGGGACACGCATCTACGCGGACGGCGAGTTCACCGAGCCCGCCGGCCGCCTTCTCGAAAGGAACAACTAGCGCCGTGGCGTCCGAATCAACTGGCATACCTTCGTTCACCGGGAACGCGAACCCGTACGGCGGCGGTGACCCCTGGGCCGACTACCGCACCGCGGACTTCCCGTTCACGCAGTACGCCAACCTCGCCGACCGCACCCTCGGCGCCGGTGTCATCGCCGCCAACGACGAGTTCTTCGCGATGCGCGAGAACCTGCTCGTGCCCGAGGCCGCCGAGTTCGACCCCGAGCACTTCGGCCACAAGGGCAAGGTCATGGACGGCTGGGAGACCCGCCGCCGCCGCGGCGTCTCGGCCGAGCAGCCCTGGCCGACCGCCGAGGACCACGACTGGGCCCTTGTGCGCCTGGGCGCCCCCGGCGTGATCCGCGGCATCGTCGTGGACACCGCCCACTTCCGCGGCAACATGCCGCAGGCCGTCTCCATCGAGGCCACCGACTGGCAGGGCGCGCTCGCTCCCACGCCGGCGGAGCTGCTCGCCGACGACGTGAAGTGGACGACGATCGTTCCGCGTACGGCCGTCGGCGGCCACGCGGCCAACGGCTTCGAGGTCACCACCGAGCAGCGCTTCACGCACCTGCGCGTCAACCAGCACCCCGACGGCGGCATCGCCCGCCTGCGCGTGCACGGCGAGGTCGTGCCGGACCCCAGGTGGCTCGGCTCGCTCGGCTCGTTCGACGTGGTCGCCCTGGAGAACGGCGGCCAGGTGCTCGACGCCTCCAACCGCTTCTACTCCTCGCCGGTCAACACCATCAACCCGGGCCGCTCCCGCAAGATGGACGACGGCTGGGAGACCGCCCGCCGCCGCGACAACGGCAACGACTGGATCAACTACCAGCTCGTCGCCGAGTCCTCGCTGCGCGCGGTCGAGATCGACACCGCGTACCTCAAGGGCAACTCGGCCGGCTGGGCGTCGCTTTCGGTGCGCTCCTCCGCGGACGCCGAGTGGCAGGAGTTCCTGCCGCGCACCCGTCTGCAGCCCGACACCTGCCACCGGTTCTTCCTCGACACCCCGGTGGTCGGCAGCCAGGTCCGCATCGACATCTACCCCGACGGCGGCTTCTCGCGCCTGCGCCTCTTCGGCTCCCTGACCGACGACGGCACGGCCAAGCTGGCGGCCCGCCACCAGGAGCTCGGCGGCTGACCCCCGCCTCATGAGACGAGAGGCGCACCGGGAGCACAGCCCCGGTGCGCCTCATCTTTTTCCGCCGCTGCTTTACCCGCCTCTGCTCCAGCGGCGTCATCTGCGCGTCCCCGTAACCCATTTGGGGATACGGGGATACGCCGCGCCGCCGCCCCGCTAGCGTTGATCGCCGGTTGTCGGTGCGCACTTGGGGGACCGCGGTGGCCGTACTGCTCTACTACCCACTGGTGAACCCGCCGGACGAGATCGTCCACCAGTCGCTGCTGTACTGGGACGGGATCGCCTCGGTGGTGCCGGCGGATCCGGAGATCCGTGCGGCGGCGATGGGGCGGGGGCTGCGGGAGCTGGAGCAACAGGGGCTCTACACCCCGCTCACTGTCGTCGAGCGTCACCTGCTGAGCGACCTGACCTCGCCGTACGACGGCCGCGTCACCAGCCCCGAGACGCAGCATGCCTCGGTCCTGCGCGAAGAACTGGCGCGGCTTGCCGGCCGCCCCCGGGTACCGATCCCGACCGATCCGCCCGAGGGCATCCTCTATCGGACGAAGGCCAGTGGATGGGTCGAGCAGTACCTGACGGGACACGGCCTCGCCGTCCCCATCCCGGGGGACGACCGGCGGTTCGCCGTGGCCAGGGAGGTGCAGGAACTGATCCTCTCCATCACCGCACGCGAGATCTCCGCACGCCGCGGCGACCGCGCCTTCTTCCCCTACACCGACAGCCACACCGCCCAGCGCATGGCGCTGCGGCCCGTGGTCCGTGCGCGGGCCCTGGCCTGGGAGATGGAGCTCGGCAAGCTCCTGCCGGTGCCCGCACCCGGCACCCCGACCACCGACGTCATCACCTTCCGCGAGCAGTACAAGGACGAACGCCTGCGGCTCATGCGGGCCGTGCACCGGATGCTGGGCGACCTGCGGCGCGACTACGAACACCCCGCGGACGTCTTCGCGCAACTGCGGGTGGAACTCGAACAGGCCACCGCCGACTACCAGTCGGCGGTGGACAGCAGCCGCACCGTCTGGGTCCACCGCTCGGTCACGGCCACGGTCGCCCTGGCCGCCGCGGCCGGCGGCGCCCTGCTCCTGCCCGACCTCGGCTGGCTCCTCGGCACCGTCGGCGGTTTCGCCCTCAACGTCGCCACCCGCGAGATCCGTCCGGTGCGGTCCCGACGCCAGGAGCATGACTTCAGCTATCTGCATCGCGTACACGGCACACTCGCCTGACATCTCAGGAGGCGGACAGGTATGGCATTGCAGCGCTATGGCGCCCGGTTGTGCGCCGACCGTCCCTGGGCGGTCGATGTCACGGTGCCCGGCCGCGATCGACCGCTCAGCTGCAAGGTCCTGGTCGAGGGGAACGCTCTCGTCCCGGCCGACATCGACCGGGCGCTCGGGGACATGGGTTTCGTGCGGACGGGGTCCATCGAGCCAGGGGACCTCGTGGACGGCGCCGAGTTCGACGTGCTCGACTTCTCTCCCCAGGACGCCGACCCGGACGGGCCGTCCGGCGAACAGGCCGCCGCCGCACTGGCGTTGGCCCGCGGCACCAGGGCGGTCATCGTGAGCATCCCGGCCTGTGAAGCGGACCGGGTGCGCGAGACCTTGGCCGAGGTGCTCGGACGCGGGAACAGGGAAGGTTCTTGGTCCAATGCTTCCCTGAGGTTCGTGGCCCACAGCGTCGACGCGGCCACGGTGGACGTGGTGCTGCCCGCCTCCTTGTACGAAAGGGCACTGGGCGCTTTGGAGAGGGCCGGCGCACACAGCATGGACGAAGCCCGACGGGGCCCGATCCAGCGCCTCGTCGCGCTCGCCGGGCAGGCGCGCCTGAGCACCGGCCCCTGGCCCGCCCCGCGCGACGCGCTCCAGGCCGCCCTGCGCCAGGCCCTCGCCCAGCCCGGGGCCGAAGGCCTGGCCGTCCGGGACGAACTGCTCGACGTCGTCGGCCGGTTCGTCGCGGCCCACAGGACCGCGACCCGTGCCGACGACGCCGAGCAGCAGCGTCTCCAGGCCGAGCGGGACGGCCTCGACAGGCGTCACGCCGAGCAGAGCGCCCTCGGCCGTCAGGCCGCGTGTCCGCCGTCCACGGACAGTTCGGACCCGGTCACGTAGGACGCCTCCGCGCTCGCCAAGTACCGCACCATGGACGCGATCTCACCCGTCCTCCCGTAGCGGCCGAGCGCCGTCATCGCGGCCTGCGGCTCGGCGTACGGCCCGTCGGCCGGGTTCATGTCCGTGTCGACCGGGCCCGGGTGCACGATGTTCGCGGTGATCCCGCGCCCGCCCAACTCCCTAGCAAGCGCCTTGGTCAGACCGACCAGTGCGGCCTTGCTCATCGCGTACAGCGTCCCGCCCGGGCCGGGCACCCGCTGTGCCATGCAGCTGCCGATGGTGATGATCCGTCCGCCGCGCCCCAGATGTGCCGAGGCGGCCTGCGTGGTCAGGAAGACCGACCGCACATTGACATCCATCACCTGCTGCACGGACTCGGCCGAGAAGTCCTCCATCGGCCCGATCATGCCCACGCCCACGTTGTTGACGAGGATGTCAAGCCGCCCGAGAGCGGCGACCACCTCCGTCACGGCCCCGGCCGCCGCCGCCGGATCCGCCGCGTCGGCCCGCACCGCGAGCCCGCGCCGCCCGGTCGCCTCGATCTTCGCGACCACTTCACGGGCGGCCTCCTCGCCGCGCACATATGTGATCGCCACATCGGCGCCCGCGTTCGCGAGCTCCACCGCGATCGCCGCACCGATCCCGCGACTGCCGCCGGTCACCAGGGCCACCTTGCCGTTCATGGTCCAACTCCTCTGTATCGCCGAACTCGTTACGGCTTCAATGAAAGCCGTCGTGGGGCCCGGGTACTGGCGGTGATCGGACATCGACTCAAGGCGCTCTGCACCTCGCCGAGACCTGGGAGTTCCGCGGCTCGGCGAGAAAAGTGGTTGAGAGGGCAACCTTTCCGTTCTGAGTGGCCACTCAGGGGTGTAACGACGAGGGCGAGCCGTGATCAGCGGTGCTGCGCCCTCTGTGTCAACACCCGATCGGAGCCCCCCACGTGTCACCAAACGACCCGATATCCCCTGAGCAGTCGATGCCCAGGGTTCGCACGCCCCGCCGTAGCCGGATGCTCCGGCGTTTCGCCGTGGGGACGGTGGCGGTGCTCGCCGCCTCGGCCGGTGTCGGCGCCCTGGCGCCCAGCGCGGGCGCCGCGCCGACCGTCGACATCCGTGTGGATGCCGGTACCTCCTTGGGCACGGTGCCAAGCAGTGGCACCGGCCTCAACACGGGCTTCGGCGACGAGCACATGGGGACCCCCAAGGTGACATCGCTGATGAAGGCCGCGGGAGTCCGGCAGCTGCGCTATCCCGGCGGCTCCGGCGCGGACGAATACCACTGGAAGACCCACACCTCCGGCGACGGCAAGGGCTGGATCCCCTCCAACACCGACTTCGACAGCTTCATGACCATCGCGAAGAAGGTCGGCGCCCAGCCGATCCTGACCGCGAACTACGGTTCCGGCACCCCTCAGGAGGCCGCCGAGTGGGTCAAGTACTCCAACGTCGACAAGGGTTACGGCGTGAAGTACTGGGAGATCGGCAACGAGGTCTACGGCAACGGGCACTACGGCGACGGCAAGGGCTGGGAAAGAGACGATCACGCCGACAAGAGCCCGAAGGAGTACGGGAAGAACCTGGTCGCCTACTCGAAGGCGATGAAGGCCGTGGACCCGAAGGTGAAGATCGGAGCGGTGCTCACCACCCCCGGCTTCTGGCCGGACGGGGAGAAGGCTCCCGGTGACAGCGCCGACTGGAACAACACGGTGCTCTCCATCGCGGGCAAGTCGGTCGACTTCGTCATCGTCCACTGGTATCCGGGCGGCACCACCACGGCCGACCTGCTGAAGACCCCCACCCGGATCGCCGGTGTCACGTCCTCGCTGCGCTCACTGATCGCCAAGTACGCGGGCTCGCGCGCCGCTTCGGTGGAGATCGCGGTCACCGAGAACGGCGCCGTCGGCTCGCCCGCCCAGACCAGTCAGGCCGCGGCCCTGTTCGCGCCGGACACCTACATGACCTGGTTCGAGCAAGGCGCCACCCACGTGGACTGGTGGAACCTGCACAACGGCACGGACCAAGCACCCACCACCGTCCACGGCCAGACCGACTACCAGGACGGGGGCATTCTCTCCGCCGGCACCTGCGTCGGGGACAAGTGCGAACCGCCGCGCGACACGCCCTTCCCCACCTACTGGGGCATCCGCTCGCTGACCGCACTGGCGAAGCCCGGCGACACCATGGTCAAGTCGTCCTCGGGCAACTCGTCGGTCGCCGTGCACGCGGTGCGGAACAGCACCGGCGGTCTGAACGTCATGCTGATCAACAAGAGCCCGCAGAACGCGGCGCCGGTGTCGCTCTCGTACGCCGGATTCACCCCGGCCGCAGGGGCGGTCACGACCGTTTCGTATACCAAGGGGGACACTGCCCTGACGACGGCGAAGCGGGGCACGGCGGCCGCACAGAAACTGCCGCCGTACTCGATCACGACTCTCCAGCTGAAGCCCGCGCCGGGGACCGCCGGCGCTCACAAGCCGACACCCGCCCCCACGCCGACCGACCCCACGCCGGTTGTCTCCGCCTCTGGAACCGGCACCCGTGCGCAGGGGGAGGTCGGCGCACCCGTCGGCCGGCCGAGCCCGAGCAGCACGTCCGGCGACCTGGCTTCCACCGGGGCGAGCAACGCTGTCAAGTACGGCGCCCTCGGTGGCCTGCTGGTCATCGCTGTCGGCGGGGTGCTGCTGCTTCGCGGACGTCGACGCAGGGGTTTGCACGGGAAGTGAGACCGCGTGAGTGACTGACGGCCCGGCAGCAACGCCACACACCAGTGGCCTGCGCGCCGGGCCGTCGGCCCGCACGCCGGTGTCGGCGGTGATCGGACATCGACTCCACGGGGGAGCGACCGCCCTGTGAGACCCCCCTACCGGGGGCGATCCTGCCCGGTTACGGTGAGTCCGCCCAGGTGAGAGCCGTCGAAGTCTCCACACCCGCCAGTTCGTTGGAGACCCGCTCTTGTCGACGCTCACCGCGCCCGCCCTCCGCACGCCCCGCCGCGCCTGGCTCACCGATCTGCCCGTGCTGCTCGTCGCCGTGGTCTGGGGCGCCAGCTATCTCGCGGCCAAGGGCATCACGACGACGCACACCGTCATCGCGGTCCTTGTGCTGCGCTTCGGGCTCGTCCTGCCGGTGCTCGTCCTCGCCGGATGGCGCCGGCTGCGCGCGCTGCGGGCCGCCCAGTGGCAGGGGGCCGGGGTACTCGGGCTGATCCTCGGCGGGATCTTCCTCCTGGAGACGTACGGCGTCGTCCATACGTCGGCGACGAACGCGGGCCTGATCATCAGCCTCACCATGATCTTCACGCCGCTCGCCGAGGCGGCGCTCCTGCGCAGGGCCCCGTCCCGCGCCTTCCTCGCCGCCGCCGGCCTGTCCGTGCTCGGTGTCGTCCTGCTCACGCAGGGCGGAGGGTTCACCGCGCCTTCGCTCGGCGACCTGCTGATCCTCCTTGCGGCTCTGGCCCGTACGGTCCATGTCCTCGCGATGTCCCGTATCCGCGCTGTCCAGGACGCCGACTCGCTCTCGCTCACCACGGTCCAACTCGGCACGGCGGTGCTCCTGTTCGCCCTGCTCGCCGCCGCCGGTACGGGCGACTCGCCCTGGTCCGCGGCCGCGGACTTCGGCCCCCGCGAATGGGCCGGCCTGGTCTTCCTCTCGGTCTTCTGCACGCTCTTCGCGTTCTTCGTCCAGATGTGGGCCGTCCGAGAGACGTCCCCGTCCCGCGTCAGCCTGCTGCTCGGCACCGAGCCCCTGTGGGCTGCGGCGGTGGGTATCGCGCTCGGTGGTGAACGGCTGGGCGCGCTCGGTCTTGTGGGCGCCGCACTGGTGCTGGCGGGTACGGCATGGGGGCGCCGGGCGGCGTGAGACGCCCGGGAACCGGGCCGCCCGCTGCGCGCATCCTTCGTGGGGGACCGCTTCGGGGGAGGGCGCAGTGGACGCAGACAGGGCTGACGACCCGCAACAGCGGGAGGGCGCAGTGGACGCGGACAAGGCTGACGACCCGCACCAGCGGGAGAGGGCCCGGTGGTGGCGCGACACCGGGGCGGTGGTGCTGGCTCTGGCCGGGGGACTGTGGCTGTGGGCCGCGGTGCTCGTGCTGACGTCGGCACCCGGCGTGTTCGGCAGGTGCGGCGAGGACGACCTCGCGACGCGCGGCTGCGAGGCCCGCGATCTGGGCTTGCCGTTGCTGCTGCTCGTCCTGGCCCTGCCGCTCGCCGCACTCGGCGCCATGCTGTACGCGACCTTCAACACCCGCCTCGCCCGCAGCGGGCAACGCGCCCTGGGGCGTGAGCGCGAGGGCCCCTGACCCTCAGGCCGACGGCCCCACAAGCCCCGTCTCGTACGCGATGATCACCAGCTGGACGCGGTCGCGGGCCGACAGCTTCGCGAGGAGGCGGGCCACGTGGGCCTTGGCCGTCGCCACGCTGATGAAGAGCTCGGCGGCGATCTCGGCGTTGGACAGGCCGCGGCCGACCAGGACGAGCACCTCGCGCTCGCGCCCGGTGATGCCCGCCAACTCGCGCTGCGGGCGGCTCTGTTCCGGCCGTGCGGCGAACTCCGCGATCAGCCGCCCCGTGACGCTCGGCGCGATCAGCCCGTCGCCGCCCGCGACCACACGGACCGCGGTGAGGATGTCGTCGAGCGCCATGTCCTTGACCAGGAAACCGGACGCGCCCGCCCGCAGCGAGCCGTAGACGTACTCGTCCTCGTCGAACGTCGTGAGCATCAGGACGCGCGTGGCCGGGTGTGCGGCGGTGATACGGCCCGTCGCCTCGATCCCGTCCATGCCCGGCATCCGGATGTCCATGACGACGACGTCGGGCCGCAGCTCCCCGGCCAGCCGTACCGCCTCCGCGCCCGTGCCCGCCTCGCCGACCACCTCGATGTCCGGGGCGTCGGCGATCAGGACCCGCAGCCCGCTGCGGACCAGCGGCTGGTCGTCGGCGAGGAGCACGCGTACGGCTGTCATCGTTCCTCCGCGGGGAGAGCCACATCTGGGGCTGTCATCGTTCCTCCGCCGGAACCGGCAGCCGGGCCGTCACCCGGAAGCCTCCCCCGGGGCGTGGCCCCGCCTCGAACGAGCCGTGCAGGAGCGTGACCCGCTCCCGCATCCCCACGAGCCCGTACCCGTCGCCGCCGAGCTTCGCGCCCCGGCCCTCGTCGGTGACGGTCACGGTGAGGGCCTCGGCGCCGAAGTCGACGGTCACTTCGCAGTCGTCCACTCCCGCATGCCGTACGACATTGGTGACGGCCTCCTGGGCGATCCGGTACGCCGAGAGCTCCAACTCCGGGGGCAGGGCCCGCTGTTCACCCCGGCGCCGCAGGTCCACCCGGACGCCCGCGTCCTGCGCGGCCACGACGAGACGTTCGAGATCCGCGAGGCCGGGAGCCGGGCCGAGCGGGGCGCTCTCCGACTGGCGCAGCGCACCCAGCATCCGGCGCAGGCCCGAGAGCGTCTCGCGGCTGGTGGACTCGATCGCGCCGAGGGCGTTGCGGGCCTCGGCCGGCTGGGTGTCGATGACGCGGCGGCCCACCCCCGCCTGGATCGCGATGATGCCGATGCTGTGCGCCACCATGTCGTGCAACTCCCGTGCGATCCGCAGCCGTTCGGCCGTCACCGCCTGAGCCGCGGCCTGCTCGCGCAGGGCACGGGCGTGCCTGCCGCGCTCGGCGACCGAGTAGCCGACGAGCCAGGCGGTGGCCAGCGCGAGGGTGAGCGTGAGCACGGTGCTCACCGTGATGTCGGCGCCCGAGCGGTAGTACGGAACCGCCGCGATCTGGCCGGCCAGCGCGAGCACACCCGCCCCTACAGCCGACCGCCGCGGACGGGTCGCGGCGATGAAGCCCACCGCCAGATCGGTGAACAGGGCTTGCAGATAAGCGAACTGCCAGCCCTGCTGCTGATCGCGGAACGGAGAACCCGCGTGTGCCTGCGCCAGTGCCGTCGCCGCGAACGAGCCGACGAGGACCAGCAGGAGCGCGGGCTCCGGCCGGCGCAGCAGCAGCGGCAGGACGAGGACCGCGAGGAGGGCGGAGGGGAGCAGGCGTGCGCCGGTCAGTTCGGGTTCGTTGAGCGCGGCGATGTAAAGGAGAACGGGGTAGGTGATCCCTGCGCACCAGGCCAGCGCCCCGACGGCCACCTCGCGCCGGGACCGTGCGGCGGCGGGCGGCGGCGGGGTGCCGCTCACGCGTGGCCGTCCGGCGGGGTGGCTCTCATGGCGTGATCATAAGCAGGCGGTACGCGGCCGGACATCGGCCCGGCGGCGTACGCCCGTGGGCTACCAGGGCCGGCCGACGCGCACCCCGAGGCCCGCGGCATGGCCGCGGCCGGCCCTGGTAGCCGACGTCAGATCGACACCGCGACCGCGTTGTACGGCGTCTCCGGTGTCGGCGGTGTCGTGAAGCGCGCGTTGACCAGATAGAGCCGGTCGCCGAAGCGCGCGGCGGTCGTGGGTACGTCGAAGCGCGGGTCCGTGATCGTCCTGCGCAGGGTGGCCGTGGTGACCCGCTCGTCGAGGTCCCAGACGCTGATCAGGTTGAGACGGTTCTGCACGACGTACAGGGTGCGGCCGATACGCCACAGGCCGTCCCCGTTGAGCACCGTGTCCTGGCCGGCCAGTGCGATCTTCGTGGCGTGCCCGCTCCCGGGGTCGACGCGGTACAGCTCGCCCGGCGTGCTCTTCACCACGATCAGTCCGCGGCCGTCGGGGGTGGCGACGATCCCGTTGGCATTGTTGACGTCGGGCAGCTGCACCCAGTCGCCGGTCAGCGGCAGGGTGCGGATCCCGCCCGTCCGACCGCCTCGCGGGACGCCGTACAGGAACGCGGCACGCGAGTCGGTGAACCAGGCGCGGCCGCCCAGGAGCGTCACATCGTTGATGAAGTGACCGGTCGCTTCGGACAGTTGGTGCGTCACCAGGAGCTCGCCGGTGCGGGCGTCGTGCACGCGGGCCACGCCGGTGTTCCCGGCGACGTACAGCAGCCCGTCACTGCCGGCCTTCAAACCGACGGAGATCAGGCCGGTGCCCCCGGCGAAGAGGATCCTTCCTCTGCCGGTGCGCAGGTCGGTGCGATAGATCGCGCCGTTGGCGCGCGAGCCCAGATAGGCGTACGGGCCGCGGCCGATGGCGATGCCTTCGGGCAGCCAGCCGTTCGGGAGCGGGAACTCCGTCGGCCAGTCGGCGGCCGGGCTCGCTGCCGCCGTGCCGGTACCGGCCGTGACGGCCAGGGCGGCAGCGGCGGCGCCGCCGAGCACGGCGCGCCGGGTGGGGCGGAGGTGAGGCGAGTTCGTGGTCGGGCGGAGGTGAGGCGAGTTCGTGGTCGGGCGAGGGTGGGGCGAGTTCATGGTGGGGCCTCCACGATGTCGTCGTGTGGGCAGCCGGGACATCAACTGCCTTGGCAGGAGGGCGAGTTAGCAAGCGCTTGCGCACTTCTCCCCGTCCTGCGCCCCGACCGCCTCCGTTGTCACACCGGGCGTCCCGTTCCGGCCACGCGCCGCGCCCCCGGGTCATCGGCCCGCAGGCGTACGCCCGTGGGCCAACCGCACGCGGCGAATGTGCCCGGCGGCCCGATGCCCCGCAGGGCCCCGCTCGGCGACCGTGGAGCACGTGATCGAAGTCAGCGAACTCACCAAGCGCTACGGGGACACCACCGCCGTACGCGACCTGTCCTTCACCGTCCGCCCGGGCCATGTCACCGGCTTCCTGGGCCCGAACGGCGCCGGCAAGACCACCACCTTGCGTCTCCTCCTCGGGCTCAACACCCCCACCTCGGGCACGGCCACCATCGGCGGCCGTGACTTCGGAGCCGCACGCCGCGGGCTCCATCACGTCGGCGCCCTCCTCGACGCCCAGGACGTGCACGGCGGCCGCACCGCACGCGCCCACCTCAGGGCACTCGCCGCGAGCAACGGCATCGAGCGCCGCCGGGTCGGCGAGGTACTCGACGAAGTGGGGCTCGGAGACGTCGCGGGACGCCGGATCGGCGGGTTCTCACTCGGTATGAAACAGCGGCTCGGGATCGCCGCCGCGCTGCTCGGCGACCCGTCCGTGCTCGTCTTCGACGAACCCCTCAACGGGCTCGACCCGGAAGGCGTGCAGTGGCTGCGCGCCCTCCTGCGCCGCCTTGCCGCCGAAGGCCGTACGGTCTTCGTCTCCAGTCATCAGATGTCCGAAATGGAGCTCTGCGCCGAGCAGTTGATCGTGATCGGCCGCGGTGAGCTGATCGCCGCGGAGAGCCTCGGCGCGTTCGCCGCCCGCGGCGGAAGCCAGGGTGTACGGGTGCGGGCGAGGGAGCCCGAACGTCTTGTGTCCGCGCTGCTCGCGGAGGGCGCCGAGGTGGTACCGGGCGAGCAGTCCCTGAGCGTGACCGGGGTCGACGCCGAACGCATCGGCGAGCTGGCCCTGCGCGAAGGCGTCGCCCTCGGCGAACTCACCCCACTGGCCGCCTCGTTGGAGCAGGCCTTCATGGAACTGACCGCCGACAGCGTCGACTACCTCACGGGAGAGCCCCGATGACCACCGCCGTACTGCGTGGCCCGGCCCCGGCCCCGGCCCGCTTCCGTCACCTCCTCATCGCCGAATGGATCAAGCTCTGGTCGCTGCGCTCCACGTACTGGGTGCTGAGCACCGGGGCGCTCACCGTCATCGGCATCAACGCCAACTCGGCGCAGTCCAACGCCGACCGTCTCTCGCGGATGCCGGAGCAGCCGCCCGCGCCGCCACCCGGTGCGACCGAAGATCCGTTGATGGCCTTCGACGCGCTGCACACCGCGTTCCTCGACCCCGCCTGGCAGATCTTCATGGTGGTGGCATGCAGCGTCGGTGCGATCGCCGTGTTCGGCGAGTACACCAGCGGTCTGATCCGTACGACCCTGACCGCCGTGCCCGACCGGCGCGCCGTCGTCCTCGCCAAGGCCGCGGTCGTGACCGGGGTGATGACGGTGCTTGGCGCGGTGGTCGCGACTGCCACCCTGCTCGTGACGCAGTTCCTGCTGCGCGACCACGGCGGCGTCTCCCTCGCCTACTCCGACGCCCTGCGCGCCGTCGCGGGCTCGGCGCTGCTCGCGCCGCTGTGCGCGCTGGTCGGCATGGCGATCGGTGCGGTCGTACGGCATGCGGCGGGGGCGATCGTCGGCGCGATCCTCACCCTGCTGCTCCTGCCGGTGCTGTTCCAGGGCGAGACCTACCGCTGGGTCGCGGAGATCGGCAACGCGATGCCGCTGAGCGCCTGGGAGACGCTCGCCGGCAACCACTGGGGTGAGGGCAAGTACTCCGTGACCGTCACCGAGGCGTGGGCGGTCTACGCGGCGTGGGCGGCCTGCGCGGTGCTCGTGGCGGTGGAGGCCGTACGGCGGAGCGAAGTGTGAGGGCGCGTGAACTCCCAGAAAATTCACAGGAGTTAACGTCCTTGGCGTTGACACCTCAGGGTCTACGCGCGTCATCCTGTGGGGCATGCGAATCCCCCCACGTATCACCGCAGCCCTGACCCTGTCCGCCGCGCTGCTCCTCGGCGGAGCGGCCCCGATGGCCACCGCGGCCCCGACGGTCCCCACGGCCGCCCCCGTCGCCAGCACCTCCGCCGCCGTCGGCGACATCTGCTACTCGGCCCTGCCGAGCCAGGCCCACGACACCCTGGACCTGATCGAGGCCGGCGGGCCCTTCCCGTATCCGCAGGACGGCACCGTGTTCCAGAACCGGGAGGGCCTGCTGCCCGGCCAGTCCACCGGCTACTACCACGAGTACACGGTGAAGACCCCCGGCTCACCGGACCGCGGCGCGCGCCGCATCGTCACCGGTGAGGAGCAGCAGGAGGACTACTACACCGCCGACCACTACGCGTCGTTCGACCTCGTCGACCACGCCTGCTGAGCCCTTGAGCGAGGCGGCCGGGGGCGCGGTTCAGGACTTCGCGCTCTCGGCCGCCGCGAACAGGGCCACGGCGAGCGCGACGGCCGAGATGCCGGCGTAGAGCTCCCAGCCGTCGAAGAAGCCCAGCCGCTGGATGAAGCCCCACCGCACCCAGTGGAAGAGCTCATAGACCACTGCGCCCATGCCCTGGAAGAGCAGGATCGCGCCGAGAAACTGCAGAAGACCTTTCATACGGACGAGCCTGCTCGCGCGAAGCGGGAGCGGGCATCGGCCGACGGGCGAGAGCGTCATGGCCGAAGGTCGGTGCGGCCGCGACTTTGGTCTACGGGAGGCCCCGGGAGACCCCGGCGGCGCCGATACCCGCGTAAATTCATCGACTATGAGCTGGAGCAAGAGCAGGCCGCAGACGGCGGACGCACCGTCCCCGAGCGACTACCGCTGGCCCAGCCTGCTGCCCTCGGCGGTCGCCGACGAGTTCGACCCGGACCGTGCCGCGCGCAACGGCGGCAGGCCCCGGCGTACCGCACGGGACTGGCTCGTCGACTTCCTCTGCTTCCTTGTCGCCGTCCTCATCGGCCTGATCGGCGCCGAGGCGGTCGGCAAGAACCCCAACGTCTCCGAGAACGCCGCCCACCTCGACCAGCTGATCGGCGCCGTCGCCTGCGCCGCGGTCTGGCTCCGCCGCCGCTGGCCGGTCGGCCTCGCGATCGCGATGATCCCGGTGAGCGTCGTGTCGGATACGGCGGGCGGCGCCGCGGCGGTCGCCCTGTTCACGCTCGCGGTGCACCGCCCCTTCCGGTACGTCGCGTGGATCGGCGGCATCACGACCGCGCTGGTCCCGTTCATCTACGTGCTGCGCCCCGACGCGGACATCCCGTACGGCGTGGCCGTCGCGCTGGCCGTGATGCTCAGCCTGACCGTCGTCGCCTGGGGCATGTTCGTACGCTCCCGGCGCCAACTGCTCCTGTCCCTGCGCGACCGCGCCCTGCGGGCCGAGACGGAGGCCGAACTCCGCGCGGAACAGGCCCAGCGCCTGGCCCGCGAGGCGATCGCCCGCGAGATGCACGATGTGCTCGCGCACCGGCTCACCCTCCTGAGCGTGCACGCCGGCGCCCTCGAATTCCGCCCCGACGCCCCGCAGGCCGAGGTCGCCCGGGCCGCCGGGGTCATCCGCGACAGCGCGCACGAGGCGCTGCAGGATCTGCGCGAGATCATCGGCGTGCTGCGGGCCAACGAGCCGGCCGAGGAGTCAGGGCGTCCCCAGCCCACCCTCACCGAACTCGACCAGCTCGTCGCCGAATCCCGTCAGGCCGGCATGGAGGTCCGCCTCGACAGCCGCCTCGACGACCCCAAGGCCGTCCCCGCCGCCACGGGCCGCAACGCGTACCGCATCGCGCAGGAGGCCCTGACCAACGCCCGCAAGCACGCCCCCGGCGCCGAGGTCGCCATCAGCGTGACCGGCGCCCCGGGTGAGGGACTCACCCTCGACATCCACAACCCACCGCCGCCCGGCGAGGTGCCGCACGTCCCCGGCTCGGGCCAGGGGCTGATCGGCCTCACCGAACGGGCCACCCTCGCCGGTGGGCGCTTGGACCACGGCGAGGAGGCGGACGGCGGCTTCCGGGTCCACGCGTGGCTGCCGTGGCTGGAGCGCTGACCCGGCTGCTGAGGCTGGAGCGCTGACCTGGCCGCTAGGTCGGAGCGCTGACTCGCATCACCGTCCCCTACGGCCGCACCGACCGCCAGATCCGGTCCGGCAACTCCCGTACCGCCTCGTCGAGATCGAGCTCCGCGAAGGTGTGCGTAAGAGACCGCCGCGCCGTCTCGATGACCGGCCCGAGCACCAGGATCTCGAGCAGCGGCTCCGGCAGCGGCGCGATCTCCCCGGCCTCGATCCGCGGCGCCATCCACGCGGCGATCCGCCCGAACTTCTCGTCCTTCAGCGCCCGGATCTCCGCGGCGTGCGTGGCCAGATGACCCGAGTACGAGGAGGCGTGCAGGAACAGCGCCGCGTCCCGGTGCTCCTGGATGAACCGCAGATACGTGCGCACCAGCGCCTGGATCCCGGTCCTCGTGGTGCGCGTACGGTACAGCGCGTCGATCATCTCGTCGCAGACCTGCGCCATGCAGCGGCAGTACAGCGCGGCCGCGAGCCCGCCGAAACTGCCGAAGTGGTGGTAGAGACTGCCGAGGCTCACCCCGCTCGCCGACGTGACCGCGCCCACCGTGAAGCCCTCCTGGCCGCGCTCGGCGTACACCCGCAGCGCACAGGTCAGGAGATGGTCCACGGTGGCCGCGCCACGCTGCTGCTTGGGGGACATCGGCCTCCTCAGCCGGCCGGCGCAGCGCCGAACGCGGCGGCCAGGTAGGGCGGTTCGAACTTCGAGTACGGCGGTCTGATGTACAGCTCGGCCATGAACAACCGGCCCTTCCCGTAACGGAATTCGACCGTCCCCGGTGCGAAGTGCCGCAGCACCTCGGCGTTTTCGTCGTCCGGGGACACGCTCAGGTAGACCGTCTCCTTGAAGGTACGCCCGTCGATCCTGACCACTTGGCCCGGCGTGCTGGTCGACGCCACCCGGTACGCGAGCACATCACGCCCGTCCATGCGCAGCGGAATCAGCGGCGTCTTGCCGCGGGAGTCCGCGCGCTGACCGGTCGCCTTCCCGGTCGCCAGGTCGTACGAGACGATCTCGTTCACGTAGCCGGTCTTGCCGGATTCGGTACGAGGTGTGGTGGCCAGATACAGCCGGTCGTTGCCGACCGCCAGCGCCGGGCACTCCGAGTGTGCGTCGATCGTGCAGGTCTTCATGGTGCGCGCGGGATCCACCGCGATCTTGCTGCGCAGGGTGCCCTTGCGCCGGTCGATCGAGAAGAAGTCCGTGAGCTTCATATCGTCCGCGAAGGCCGCGACGACCAGGGGATCCGACGACACGATCTTCGCGAAGCCCAGATTGCGCGGCAGTTTGTACGTGAAGCGCGGCTTGCCGGCGTCGTCGAGCAACTGCACCTGGGCCCGGTCGTTCCCCTCCTGGCCGCAGTTCTGCAGCGCGACCAGATCCTCCCCGCTGCCGTACGCCATGTCATAGCAGGGCTCGGTCGGCCTGGGCTCCCAGAGCAGTTTGCCGTTGTCGAGGTCCAGGGCGGCCCCGCCGTTGTCCCCGGCGACGGCCACCTTGCCCGCGCCGACACCGATCTCATGGAAGACGGTCTTGGTGCCGGAGCGCTTGACGCTCGCCCTCCACAGCATCATGCCCGCGTTCAGATCCAGTGCGGCGATCTCCGTGCACGGCTTGTACTTGCCGTCCTCGTCCGGCAGTCCGTCCTGGAAGAGGATCCCGGTCCGGCCCTCGACCATCTTGTCCGTGAAGCCGCAGACCTGGCCCCCGAGAGCGATCTCCCAGACCTGCCGGCCGCTCTGCACATCGAAGCCGACGACCTTCCCGATGCCGGTCTTCACATACGTGTCCTCGGTGACCCAGGAGCCGGGCGCCACGAAGAAGTCGCCCTTGGCGAGCGGGGGATCGGGCACCTCGAAGAGCAGCCCGGCCTTGCTGTCCGCCGGCTTCTTCTCCGTGCCGGGCCCGTCGAACCTGGCCTCCTGCTGCTTGTCGTCGGCAGGAGCTGCGTCGTCGCCGCCCAGTCCGAGCCAGACCCCGCCGCCCACGAGCAGAGCGAGGGCGACGGCGGGGTCTGGCTCGGACTGGGCGGCGA
>NZ_JAAKZW010000088.1 GCF_011044995.1 Streptomyces mesophilus
GCGTTTGAGCAGATCCGAACGAAGTTCGGATGCGGGGCCTGGGGCGGAGCCCGGGTTTCGGGAAGGGGCGGGTCGGGGAGAAAGGCCCGCCGCAGGCGCCACCCCAGCCCAAACGCAACCCGCACCCGGGCTCAGCGCAGGAAGGGGTCCACCGCCACGGCCACGAACAGCAGCGACACGTAGGTGATGGACCAGTGGAACAGCCGCATCTCCTTGAGCTTCCCGCCCGTGACCTCGGCATTCGCCCGGTTCTGCAGACCGTGCGCCTCCCACAGCCAGAACCCGCCCGCGAGCAGGGCGACCACGGTGTAGAACCAGCCGGTGTAGCCGAGCGGGGTGAGCAGCAGCGATGCGCCGACCATCACCCAGCTGTAGAGGACGATCTGCCGGGCGACCACCTTGTTGGAGGCGACGACCGGAAGCATCGGCACACCGGCGCGCGCGTAGTCGTCCTTGACCTTCATCGACAGCGGCCAGTAGTGCGGCGGCGTCCAGAAGAACATCACCAGGAAGAGGATGACCGGCGCGTACGACATCGAGTTGGTGACCGAGGACCAGCCGATGAGGACCGGCATACAGCCCGCGATCCCGCCCCACACGATGTTCTGCGAGGTCCGCCGCTTCAGGATCATCGTGTAGACGACCGAGTAGAAGAGCAGTGCGCCGAGCGCCAGCCAGGCCGACAGCCAGTTGACCGCGAAGCCGAAGAGCAGCGTCGAGCCGATCGCGAGGACGATGCCGAAGGCGAGGCACTCGCGCGGGCTCACCATCCCGGTGACAAGGGGACGCTGCGACGTACGCTCCATGAGCGCGTCGATATCGCGGTCGTACCACATGTTCAGGGCGTTGGCCCCGCCCGCCGACAGATAGCCGCCGAGGCAGGTCACGAGGACCAGCCACAGATCCGGCACACCCTGCTCGGCGAGGAACATCACCGGCACGGTCGTGATGAGCAGCAGTTCGATGATCCGCGGCTTGGTCAAAGCGACGAACGCCATGACCCGGGCCTTCAGTGGCCGACGGCTCGTGCTCGTCGTGCTCAGCACACCCGCAGGACGGGATTCAACGGCCGTCACGCACACCCCTGACAGAGACTCCCAGCGAGCCACGTCGGACGTCCGTCGATGTGAACACCCGGTAAAGGCTCGCGCGTACCAGGCCACTGTAGAGGTTGGCCATACCTTGCTTACCGCGGGGGTGGGTCGTGTTGGCAGACCGGCCCGTTCGGCGGTCCGGCCGCCTTCCGGAGGCGAATCCGCCCGGCGCCCGGCACCCTGGAATGAGTCGAAAAAATGCACGGCCCAACGGCGGTAGGCTCGGCGGTACGAGCCAGGTGGCGCAGGCCATCGGGCTCGTGACCCGACCGGCGCACGCCCGCCGGTTTCGACATGTGGAGCATGTGGAGAGGAGCCCTGACCCAGGGTGAGCACCAAGCCGACCACCACAGACCTCGAGTGGACCGACCTCGACCAGCGCGCCGTAGATACGGGACGCATCCTGGCCGCGGATGCCGTACAGAAGGTCGGCAACGGCCATCCCGGTACGGCCATGAGCCTGTCCCCCGCCGCGTACACCCTCTTCCAGAAGGTGATGCGGCATGACCCGGCCGACCCCGAGTGGGTGGGGCGCGACCGTTTCGTGCTCTCCGCCGGTCACTCGTCCTTGACCCTGTACATCCAGCTCTACCTGGCCGGCTTCGGTCTCGAGCTCGATGACCTCAAGGCCTTCCGCACCTGGGGCTCCAAGACCCCCGGCCACCCGGAGTACGGCCACACCGCCGGCGTCGAGACCACCACGGGTCCGCTCGGCCAGGGTGTCGCCAACGCCGTGGGCATGGCGATGGCCGCCCGCTACGAGCGCGGTCTCTTCGACCCCGAGGCCCCGGCCGGCGAGAGCCCGTTCGACCACCACATCTACGCGATCGCCGGTGACGGCTGCCTCCAGGAGGGCATCTCCGCCGAGGCCTCCTCGCTCGCGGGTCACCAGAAGCTCGGCAACCTGGTCCTGCTGTGGGACGACAACCACATCTCGATCGAGGGCGACACCGAGACCGCGGTCTCCGAGGACACCTGCAAGCGCTACGAGGCGTACGGCTGGCACGTCCAGCGCGTGAACCCGAAGCCCGACGGCGACCTGGACCCCGAGGCGCTCTACAACGCGATCGAGGCCGCGAAGGCCGTCACGGACAAGCCGTCCTTCATCGCGATGCGCTCGATCATCGCCTGGCCCGCCCCGAACGCCCAGAACACCGAGGCCGCGCACGGCTCGGCGCTCGGCGACGACGAGGTGGCGGCCACCAAGCGCGTGCTCGGTTTCGACCCGGAGCAGAGCTTCGAGGTCTCCGACGAGGTCATCGCCCACACCCGCGGTGCTCTGGCGCGCGGCGCCGAGGCCCGCAATGAGTGGGACAAGTCCCTCGCGGCCTGGCGCACCGCCAACCCGGAGCGCGCCGCCGAGTTCGACCGCGTCAACGCGGGCGAGCTGCCGGCCGGCTGGGAGGAGAAGCTCCCCGAGTTCGAGACCGGCAAGGGCGTCGCCACGCGTGCCGCCTCCGGCAAGATCCTCCAGGCGCTCGGCGCGGTGATCCCGGAGCTGTGGGGCGGTTCGGCCGACCTCGCGGGCTCCAACAACACCACGATCGACAAGACGAGTTCCTTCCTTCCCGAGGGCAACCCGCTGCCGGAGGCCGTCCCGTACGGCCGCACGATCCACTTCGGCATCCGCGAGCACGCCATGGCCGCGGCCATGAACGGCATCGCGCTGCACGGTCACACCCGCATCTTCGGCGGCACCTTCCTGGTGTTCTCGGACTACATGCGCAACGCCGTGCGCCTGTCCGCGCTGATGCACCTGCCGGTCACGTACGTGTGGACGCATGACTCCATCGGTCTCGGCGAGGACGGCCCGACGCACCAGCCGGTCGAGCACCTGGCCGCGCTGCGCGCCATCCCGGGCCTGAACGTGGTCCGCCCGGCCGACGCCAACGAGACCGCGATCGCCTGGCGCGAGATCCTGCGCCGCGGCAAGAAGGACTACGGCAAGAGCGCCCCGCACGGCCTCGCGCTGACCCGTCAGGGTGTCCCGACGTACGAGCGCAACGAGGATGCCGTCAAGGGCGGTTACGTCCTGTTCGAGGCCTCCAAGGAGACCCCGGACGTGGTCCTCATCGCCACCGGTTCCGAGGTCCAGCTGGCCGTCGGCGCGCGTGAGGCCCTCGAGGCCGACGGAGTCGCCACCCGCGTCGTGTCGATGCCGTGCGTCGAATGGTTCGAGGCCCAGGACCAGGGGTACCGGGACAGCGTCCTGCCGCCGGCCGTCAAGGCGCGGGTCGCGGTCGAGGCCGGTATCGGTCTGACCTGGCACCGCTTCGTCGGGGACGCCGGCCGCATCGTCTCGCTCGAGCACTTCGGTGCCTCGGCCGACGGCAAGGTGCTCTTCCAGGAGTTCGGCCTGACCGCCGACGCGGTCACCGCCGCCGCCAAGGAATCTCTGGCAGCCGTTCAGCGCTGACGCCCATAGACGCTTCATACGACACGTAGGAGATGCAATTTCCATGACAGACGCACTCAAGCGCCTCTCTGAAGAAGGCGTCGCGATCTGGCTGGACGACCTGTCGCGCAAGCGCATCACGTCCGGCAACCTGGCCGAACTCATCGACCAGAGCCACGTCGTGGGCGTCACGACCAACCCGTCGATCTTCCAGAAGGCGATCTCTTCCGGAGACGGTTACGAGGAGCAGGTCGCCGACCTCGCCGCCCGCAAGGTGACCGTCGAGGAAGCCATCCGCATGATCACCACCGCGGATGTACGGGACGCCGCCGACATCCTGCGCCCGGTCTTCGACGCGACCGACGGCCAGGACGGCCGGGTCTCCATCGAGGTCGACCCGCGCCTGGCGCACAACACCAAGGCGACGGTCGCCGAGGCCAAGCAGCTGGCGTGGCTGGTCGACCGGCCGAACACGCTGATCAAGATCCCGGCCACCAAGGCGGGTCTGCCGGCCATCACCGAGACCATCGGCCGGGGCATCAGCGTCAATGTCACGCTGATCTTCTCGCTCGAGCGCTACCGCGAGGTCATGGACGCCTACCTCGCGGGCCTGGAGAAGGCGAAGGCCAAGGGCCTGGACCTCTCCAAGATCCACTCGGTGGCCTCGTTCTTCGTGTCCCGTGTGGACACCGAGATCGACAAGCGCCTGGACGGCATCGGCACCGACGAGGCCAAGGCCCTCAAGGGCAAGGCCGCGCTCGCCAACGCGCGTCTCGCGTACGAGGCGTACGAAGAGGTCTTCGGCTCCGACCGCTGGGGCGCCCTCGACAAGGCCGGCGCCAACAAGCAGCGTCCGCTGTGGGCCTCGACCGGCGTCAAGGACCCGGCGTACAAGGACACCCTGTACGTGGACGACTTGGTCGCGCCCGGCACGGTGAACACCATGCCGGAGGCCACCCTGGAGGCGACCGCCGACCACGGCGAGATCGTCGGCAACACCATCGCCGGTACGTACGAGCAGGCCCGCGCCGAGCTCGACGCCGTCGAGAAGCTCGGGATCGCGTACGACGACGTCGTGCAGCTCCTCGAGGACGAGGGCGTCGAGAAGTTCGAGGCGTCCTGGAACGACCTGCTCAAGTCGACTGAGGCGGAGCTCAAGAAGCTCGCTCCCTCGGAGGGCTGACACCTTGACCGCAATCGGAGCCAATCCGCTCCGTGACGCTGCCGACCGACGGCTCCCGCGTATCGCGGGGCCGTCGGGCCTGGTGATCTTCGGCGTCACGGGTGATTTGTCACGCAAAAAGCTGATGCCTGCCGTGTACGACCTGGCCAACCGCGGCCTGCTGCCGCCGGGCTTCTCGCTCGTCGGCTTCGCGCGCCGCGAATGGCAGGACGAGGACTTCGCGCAGGAGGTGCACGACGCCGTCAAGGAGCACGCCAGGACCCCCTTCCGCGAGGAGGTCTGGCAGCAGCTGATCCAGGGCATGCGGTTCGTGCAGGGCGACTTCGACGACGACGACGCCTTCGAAACGCTCAAGGCCACCATCGAGGACCTGGACAAGAAGCAGGGCACGGGCGGGAACTTCGCGTTCTACCTCTCCGTACCGCCGAAGTTCTTCCCGAAGGTCGTCAAGCAGCTCAAGAAGCACGGCCTCGCCGACCAGGCGGGCGACGCCTGGCGGCGCGCGGTGATCGAGAAGCCCTTCGGGCACGATCTCGTCTCCGCGCAGGAGCTGAACTCGATCGTGCACGAGGTGTTCAAGCCGGACCAGGTGTTCCGGATCGACCACTACCTCGGCAAGGAGACCGTCCAGAACATCCTGGCGCTCCGCTTCGCCAACACGCTCTTCGAGCCGCTCTGGAACCGGTCGTATGTCGACCATGTCCAGATCACGATGGCCGAGGACATCGGCATCGGCGGCCGCGCCGGCTACTACGACGGCATCGGCGCCGCGCGTGACGTGATCCAGAACCACCTGCTCCAGCTGCTCGCCCTGACCGCGATGGAGGAGCCCTCCTCCTTCGACGCGGACGCGCTCGCCGCGGAGAAGACCAAGGTGCTCGGCGCGGTCAAGCTGCCCGACGACCTGTCCACCGGCACCGTGCGCGGTCAGTACACGGCCGGCTGGCAGGGCGGCGAGAAGGTCATCGGTTATCTCCAGGAGGACGGCATCAACGCGTCCTCCAAGACCGACACCTATGCCGCGGTGAAGCTGCAGATCGACAACCGCCGCTGGGCGGGTGTGCCGTTCTATCTGCGCACCGGCAAGCGGCTCGGGCGCCGTGTCACCGAGATCGCGGTGGTCTTCCAGCGCGCTCCGCACTCCCCCTTCGACCACACCGCGACCGAGGAGCTGGGCCGCAACGCCCTGGTCATCCGGGTCCAGCCGGACGAGGGTGTGACGGTGCGCTTCGGCTCCAAGGTGCCGGGCACGTCGATGGAGGTCCGGGACGTGTCCATGGACTTCGCGTACGGCGAGTCCTTCACCGAGTCGAGCCCCGAGGCGTACGAGCGCCTGATCCTCGATGTCCTGCTCGGCGACTCCAACCTCTTCCCGCGTACGGAGGAGGTCGAGCTGTCCTGGAAGATCCTCGATCCGATCGAGCAGTACTGGGACAGCAACGGCAAGGCCGCCGAGTATCCGGCGGGCACCTGGGGTCCCGCCGAGGCGGACGAAATGCTCGAACGAGACGGACGGAGCTGGCGTCGGCCATGAAGATCGACCTCACGGACACCACCTCCAGCAAGATCAACAAGGCGCTCGTCAAGGGGCGCCGGGCGATCGGCACCCCTGCCGTCGGCATGGTGCTCACCCTGGTCATCGTCACCGACGAGGAGAACGCCTACGACGCGCTCAAGGCCGCGAGCGACGCCTCGCGCGAGCACCCCTCGCGCACGCTCGTGGTCATCAAGCGCGCATCGCGCTCGCCCCGCGACCGCACCCAGTCCCGGCTCGACGCCGAGGTCAGGGTCGGCGCGGACGCGGGCACGGGCGAGACGGTGGTGCTCCGCCTGCACGGCGAGATCATCAACCACGCCCAGTCCGTGGTGCTCCCGCTGCTGCTGCCGGACGCGCCCGTCGTCGTCTGGTGGCCGGTGAACGCCCCGCTGTCGCCCGCCACCGACCCGCTCGGTGCGCTGGCCCAGCGCCGTGTCACCGACACGTACGCGGCCGAGCAGCCCATCCACGAACTGACCGCGCGCGCCGACACGTACACCCCCGGCGACACGGACCTGTCCTGGACCCGCATCACGCCCTGGCGCTCGATGCTGGCGGCCGCGCTCGACCAGGTGACCTGCAAGGTGACCGAGGTCGAGGTGGAGGGCGAGGAGTTCAACCCCAGCTGCGAGCTGCTCGCGATGTGGCTGGCGGACCGGCTGGGCGTCCCGGTGCACCGCACCCTGTCGGCCGGGCCCGGTCTGACCGCGGTCCGGATGAACACCGACTGCGGCCCGATCGTCCTGGACCGCGCCGACGGCTCGCTCGCAACCCTCTCCATGCAAGGCCAGCCCGACCGTGCCGTGGCGCTCAAGCGCCGCGAGACGGCCGAGCTGATCGCCGAGGAGCTGCGCCGGCTCGACCCGGACGACACGTATGCGTCCGCGCTGAAGTTCGGCGTGGACCGGCTGGGTGAGCCGAGCTCGATGCAGACGGTGCCGCCGGTGGAGTCGACGCAATCACCGGAATCGGCGTCCGAGTCCGGTGGGGAGTCCGCCCCCACCGCCGCGAAGAAGAAGCCCGCCGCCCGTCCGGCCAAGAAGGCGGCGAGCAAGTGAGCTCCTCGCCCCAGCTGGTCGTCCACCGCGACAAGGACCTGATGGCGCAGGCCGCCGCGGCCCGCCTGCTCACGAAGATCGTGGACGCCCAGGCCGCGCGGGGTGCGGCGTCGGTGGTCCTCACGGGCGGCCGCAACGGCAACGGTCTGCTTGCCGCGCTCGCCACCTCTCCGGCCCGGGACGCGATCGACTGGTCGCGGCTCGATCTGTGGTGGGGCGACGAAAGGTTCCTGCCCGAGGGCGACCCGGACCGCAATGTCACGCAGGCCCGCGAGGCCCTGCTCGACGCGGTGCCGCTCGACCCGGCTCGTGTGCACGCGATGCCGGCTTCGGAGGGTGTGTACGGGAACGACGCCGACGCGGCGGCGGAGGCCTACGCGCAGGAGCTCGCGGCAGCCGCACGCCCCGAGAACCACGCCGAAGTCCCCTCCTTCGACGTGCTGTTGCTCGGCGTCGGCCCGGACACCCACGTGGCATCGCTGTTCCCCGAACACCCCGGCGTCCGCGAGACGGAGCGCATGGTGATCGGCGTCCACGGCGCGCCCAAGCCCCCGCCCACCCGCATCTCGCTCACGCTCCCCGCGATCCGCGCGGCGCGCGAGGTGTGGCTGCTCGCGGCGGGCGAGGACAAGGCGAAGGCGGCGGCGATCGCGCTGTCCGGCGCGGGTGAGATCCAGGCCCCGGCGGCGGGTGCGTACGGCCGCGCCCGCACACTGTGGCTGCTGGACTCTGCGGCGGCTTCCCAGCTCCCGCGCGAGCTGTATCCGCCGGCGCTGGCGTGACCCCCGAAGTCCAGGCCCTGCTCGCCCGCCAGTCCCCCGCAGTCGCGGAAACGGCCTGGCGGGCGGTCGGCCTGATCCTGGAGCTGTACCCCGACGCGGTGGTCACCGTCGACGGGGGCGACATCGGCTTCGGTTCGGGCGCCGGCTACAAGGGCCTGGTCTTCGTCGTCTCCCCGCATACGTCCTGGGTCACCCTGGGCCTGGCGAACGGTGCGGCGCTGCCCGACCCGGAGGGCCTTCTCCAGGGCAAGGGCAAGGTGCACCGCCACGTGAAGCTGCACTCCCCCGCCGATGCCGACCGCCCGGCGCTGCGTGCGGTGATGGGCGAGGCGGTGGCCCGGCGGCGGTAGGGCCGATCTGGTCCGGTCCGGGCTGGTCCGGTCCGCGAGCTGGTCAACTGCCGTACGGATTACCAGGGTTGGGATACCCGCCGCCGTGCGGCTGCCCTTGCGGCGGTCCGTACGGGTTGCCCTGCGGAGGTCCGTACGGCTGCCCCTGCGGAGGTCCGTACGGATAGCCGGAACCCGGCGCAGGCACATGCGGCGGGCGCGGCGGAGGGACCGTCGGCGCGATGCGTACGTGCGGGTGGGCGCGCAAACGGATGCCGTGATGGCGGCGCAGGCGGCTCATCTCGAAGAGGGCGATGCCCGTCACCGCCACGGGCGCGCCCAGGACGAAGAGAATGCCCATGGTGAAGCTCAGGCCGTGCAGATCGCCCGTGAGCAGATCGGGCAACGCCATCAGCCAGCTGGTGACCGTCGCAAGCAGGGGCGGCAGACAGCGGTGGATGGCCGCCGTACCGAAGAAGTTGCTGTTGACCTGGACGGCCGCCTGGGCGAGGAAGATCAGCCCCCAGATGCCGCCGAAGGCCATGAAGAACGAGAACACCAGGCCGCCGCCGCCCTGCGCGGCTGCAAGGGACAGGATGCCGAGGATCCCGACCAGGGCGCCCACGAAGCAGAGCAGCACGCGCAGCGAGCCGAGCAGCGGGGACTTCAGGGCCCGCAGCGGACCGCTGCGGCGCCAGACGAGCAGCATCACGCCGACCGTGAGCGGAGTGATGACCATGAGGACGAGACCGGCGATGAGCACGTTCTCCATGACCTGCGCGAAATCGAAGCCGCCCGCCACGGAGGTGTAGACGCCGACCGTGGCGATCAGTCCGGCGATGATCCGGTACCGCTTCAGATGGTCGACGACCGGATCGAGCGGCTCCGGGATCCAGGACGGGTGGAAGACCGCATAGGCCGCCCCTCGGGGCCACCAGCGCGACGTCTCCGCCGCACTGCGCCGATACCCGTACCGCCGTCGCACCATGCCCACTCCCCCGAGTGCCGTCCCGTATGCAGACCCGCGATCTTAGCGTCCGGCAGGGAGCGGTCAACTCCGGTTCCAGGGGACAGACTTGACCAGACGATCGAATTCAGCCCTTCAGGCCGCCTGATAGCTCGCGCCGCCCTTCAGGCTGCCTGGTAGCTCGCGCCGTCCTTCAGGCCGCCTGATAGCTCGCGCCGTCCTTCGTGCGCCGCAGCAGCCCGCCCTCCACGCAATAGCGACGCAGCATGGCGCTGTCGTCGTGCACGGTGGTGAAGCGCTGGTTCACCTCGGGCTCGGTGTAGGGGTGGTTCTCCTCGAAGAGCGTGCGGACGAGGTACGCGAGCAGCTCATGGCGTACGGCCGGCCGCATGGGCATCGAACGCAGCCGCCCTTCGGCGAAGAACGGGCGCAACTCCTTGGGTACGCCCTGCTCTTCACCCTGCGTCTCGGCCGCGAGGGCCTCCTGGAACACCGACGCGTCGGCCTTGAACGACCCGTCGGGCAACGGCTCGACGAGACCCGCCTTGATCAGCCGGGCCAGATGCTTCTGCCCGGCCTTGCCTGCGGCCGCCTCGGTGGCATCACCGAAGCGCACGATGCTGGCGTACAGCTTGAGGCGTTCGGGATCGGCGAGAGCGGCGAGCAGTTGGCGGCTCATGGGGCGGGCCTTCCTGAAGGTGACGGAACCGGGCCGTCGGGCGCCGGCGGACGGATCCGCCGCGCACAACCGCAGCAGTGTCACCCCCGGGCCGGGTTCCGCGCACCCGAATATCGGGCACGCGGAACCCTGGAGATCAACGTCCGCGCAGCTCCCGGTACTTGGCGACCAGCGCCTTGGACGAGGCGTCCAGACCGGGCACGTCGGCGCCCTCGGTCAGGGCCGGCTCGACCCGCTTGGCGAGGACCTTGCCGAGCTCGACGCCCCACTGGTCGAAGGAGTCGATGTTCCAGACCGCACCCTGCACGAACACCTTGTGCTCATAGAGCGCGATCAGCTGGCCGAGTACGGAGGGCGTGAGCTCCGAGGCCAGGATCGTGGTCGTGGGGTGGTTGCCCTGGAAGGTCTTGTGCGCGACCAGTTCCTCGGGCACACCCTCTGCGCGGACCTCCTCCGGCGTCTTGCCGAAGGCGAGCGCCTGGGTCTGGGCGAAGAAGTTCGCCATCAGGAGGTCATGCTGGGCGACCAGGCCGGGCAGCAGATCGTCGACCGGCTTGGCGAAGCCGATGAAGTCGGCCGGGATGACCTTCGTGCCCTGGTGGATCAGCTGGTAGTACGCGTGCTGCCCGTTGGTGCCCGGCGTGCCCCAGACCACGGGCCCGGTCTGCCAGTCGACGGGGTTGCCGTCGCGGTCCACGGACTTGCCGTTGGACTCCATGTCCAGCTGCTGGAGGTACGCCGTGAACTTGGACAGGTAGTGCGAGTACGGCAGCACCGCATGCGACTGCGCGTCGAAGAACGCCCCGTACCAGACGCCCAACAGGCCCAGAAGCAGCGGTGCGTTGGCCTCGGCGGGCGCCGTGCGGAAGTGCTCGTCGACGAGGTGGAAGCCGTCGAGCATCTCCCGGAAGTTGTCGGGTCCGATGGCGATCATCAGGGAGAGACCGATCGCCGAGTCGTACGAGTAGCGGCCGCCGACCCAGTCCCAGAACTCGAACATGTTGGCCGTGTCGATGCCGAACTCCGCGACCTTCTCGGCATTCGTCGACAGCGCCACGAAGTGCTTGGCCACGGCGTCCTGGCCGGCCCGCAGTTCGGTGAGCAGCCAGTCGCGCGCCGAGGTCGCGTTGGTGATCGTCTCGATGGTGGTGAAGGTCTTCGAGGCGATGATGAACAGCGTCTCGGCCGGGTCCAAGTCCCGTACGGCCTCGTGCAGATCGGCGCCGTCCACATTGGACACGAAGCGGACGGTGAGGTCGCGCCGGGTGAAGGAGCGCAGCACCTCGTACGCCATCGCGGGGCCGAGGTCGGAGCCGCCGATGCCGATGTTGACGATGTTCTTGATGGGCTTGCCGGTGTGGCCGGTCCACTCGCCGGAGCGGACCTTCTCGGAGAACGCGCTCATCTTGTCGAGCACGGCGTGCACCTCGGGCACCACGTTCTGCCCGTCGACCTCGATCACGGCCTCGCGCGGCGCGCGAAGCGCCGTGTGCAGGACGGCCCGGTCCTCGGTCGTATTGATCTTGTCGCCGCGGAACATGGCGTCGCGCAGGCCGAACACATCGGTCGACACGGCCAGCTCACGCAGGAGAGCCAGGGTCTCGTCGGTGACGAGCTGCTTGGAGTAGTCCAGGTGCAGATCGCCGACCCGCAGGGTGTAGCCGGTGCCGCGCCCGGGATCGCTCGCGAAGAGATCGCGCAGATGCGTCTCGCCCAGCTGCTCCCGGTGCTTGGCCAGCGCCGCCCATTCGGGCATCTGGTTCAGCCGCGTACGGTCACTTGCGTTCATCTCGGACTTCCAGCCTTCTTGTCGTCCTGAGCACTCGGCGTGAGTGCTGCGCCCCTGCCCCACCAACCTAATTGATCAGATGTCGCCCCGAGGCCCGTCGACCCGGCGCACCGGGAGCAGGACCGCCACGGCCGCGACGAAGACCCCGGCCGCGAGCAGCGCCGGAGCGTTCAGCCCCCAGGCCGTGGCCACCACACCGCCGAGCAGGGCGCCCAGCGGGGCTCCGGCCACCGCGAGGGTGCGGTAGGCGGCACTGATCCTGCCCAGCATCTCTCGCGGGCTGCGCTCCTGCATCAGGGTGCGCTGGCTGACGTTCCACACGATGCTCATCACGCCGAAAAGCGCCAGGCACACCAGCGCCGCCCACAGAGCTCTGACCAGGCCCATCGCCAGCAGACAGGCCAGCTGTACGACACCGGCGACGAGCACGCTCCGTAGCCGCCCGAGCTTCGCCGCGAGCCGGACGGCCACGAAACCGCCGGCCACGCTGCCCGCCGAGAAGGCGGTGAGGGCCGCGGCATAGCCGCCGTTCCCGGCGTCCAGCCACCACTTCACGTGCAGGACGAGGGTGGCGATCAGCGCGCCCATGCCGATGTTGCTGAGCGTGGTCGCCCAGCACAGCGCCCGCAGCGGCCGGTCCCGCCACAGCACACGCACGCCCTCGGCGATGTCCCCGCGCAGCGTGGCGCCCGCGGGCCGGGGCGCCCGCTCGGGCGCCGGTATCCGCAGGGAGGCGATCAGGAACGCACCGACGGCATACGTGGCCGCGTCCACCCCGTACGGCAGCGCGATCCCACCGGCGAGCAGCACGGGCACCAGCGGGGCGGCCACGAAGCCGCCGGCGATCTGCTGGCCGGTCATCAGCCGTGCGTTGGCACTGCCCAGGGCGCTCTCGGGCACGAGCGACGGCAGCAGGGCCGTGGCGGCGTTGTCGAAGAGCGTCTGGAAGGTGGTGAGCAGAAAGGCGAGGGCGATGAGCAACCCGATCGAGGCATGCCCGAGGGCCACGGCCACCGCGAAGGCGGCCATCAGGACCCCTCGTACGACATCGACGGCCCACATCGCGCGCCGCTGGTCCACCCGGTCCGCCACGGCGCCGCCGAGCAGACCGAACAGCAGCCAGGGCAGATAGCCGCACGCGCTCACCAAGGTGATCAGCAGAGGATCGTCGGTGAGCGAGGCGGCGAGCAGCGGCAGCGCGGCCGTACGCAACGAGTCGCCGAACTTGGAAAGCACCGCGGCCGTCCACAGGCGTCCGAACCCGCCACGCCACGTGGGCACTTGTACGCCCACGGCCTCGACAGCAGTCACAACTCCCCCTTCGGTTCGATGATCGAAACCGTAGAGGGTGCCACTGACAATCGGCCGAGGCCGAGCGGCAGGCGGTAACAAGGGCGGGAACAAAACAGGTCCGGCCGGACACCTCTAAGGGGTCGAGCCGGACCTCAACTGCTAAATCTCGCCCCGCAGTTTCGCGAGCGCTTCCGCGAGGATCGCCTCGCCGTCCGCGTCGCTGCGCCGCTCGCGCACATAGGCGAGATGCGTCTTGTACGGCTCGGTGCGCGGCGGGGCCGGCGGATTGTCCCGGTCCTGACCTGCTGGGAAGCCGCAGCGCGGGCAGTCCCAAGTGTCGGGAACCTGCGCGTCGCTGGCGAAACTGGGCCGCGTCTCATGCCCGTTGGAGCACCAGAAGGCGATGCGCAGGCGCGGCGCTGACTCGCCCCGCTCGGCCTCGCCCATCGGCCCCGCTCCGACCCGACTTCCACGGATCGCGTTGCCACTTGCCACGGTCGTAACTCCCTGCGTAACGGTGCTGCACAGCGTTGCCCACCGGCGGCTGCGCCGCGGGTGCCACCAGGCTGAGCCAGTTTACGGAAGGCCCAACGCGCGTCCAGTGATTGGAGTTACACCCCCACCCCGAGACGTACGCCCCATATTAAGCACAGCGTAAGTCCCGGCGGGGACGGGGGAACGAAGTCCCGCCGTAACGAAGCGGGCAGCAAAACGGGCGACCGCCCCGAAAACGAGGCGGCCGCCCGAAAAGCAAAACTACGCAGAAGCGCGGAAAAGGCTCAGCTGTCCAGCTTCATCAGCAGGCCGAGCACCACGATGCAGGCGAACCACAGCAGACCGACCACGATGGTGATGCGGTCGAGGTTGCGCTCTGCGACGGAGGAGCCGCCGACGGAGGACTGCATACCGCCACCGAACATGTCGGAGAGGCCGCCGCCCTTTCCCTTGTGCATCAGGACAAGGAGCATCAGCAGCAGGCTGAAGACGATCAGGGCGATCGAGAAGCCCATAACCACGGCTGGACCAACTTCCTCGGATTCGGACAGAAAGACGGGGGCCGCCCCTCGGAGAGGAAGCCGACCCCCGTCAGGGTACCGGACCCTACTGGTCGCGGAACCGGACGATCTTGACGAACTCGTCGGCGTCGAGCGCGGCACCGCCCACCAGGGCGCCGTCCACATCGGGCTGCGCCATGATCGCGGCGACGTTGCCGGACTTCACGGAGCCGCCGTACTGGATGCGGACCTTGTCGGCCAGCTCCTGCGAGTACAGCTCGGCCAGACGCCCGCGGATCGCACCGCAGACCTCCTGGGCGTCCTCCGGGGTGGCGACCTCGCCGGTGCCGATGGCCCAGACCGGCTCGTACGCGATCACGATGGACTCGGCCTGCTCGGCCGGGATGTCCTTGAGCGCGCCGTCGAGCTGGTTCAGCGTGTACTGGACCTGCTGGCCGGCCTTGCGGATGTCCAGGCCCTCGCCGACGCAGAGGATCGGCGTGATGCCGTGCTTGTAGGCGGCCTTGACCTTGGCGTTGCAGATCTGGTCGGTCTCGTTGTGGTACTGACGGCGCTCCGAGTGACCGACGGCCACGTAGGTGCACTTCAGCTTGGAGAGCATCGGGCCCGAGATCTCACCAGTGTAGGCACCGGAGTCGAACGCCGAGATGTCCTGGGCGCCGTACTTGATCTTGAGCTTGTCGCCGTCGACCAGGGTCTGCACACCGCGCAGGTCCGTGAAGGGCGGCAGGACCGCGACCTCGACGGCCTCGAAGTCCTTGTCGGCGAGCGCGAAGGCGAGCTTCTGGGTGTGGGCGATGGCCTCGAGGTGGTTGAGGTTCATCTTCCAGTTGCCTGCCATCAGGGGCATGCGCGTCATGATCTTCACTTCTCCAGTGCTACGAGGCCGGGGAGGGACTTGCCCTCGAGGTACTCAAGCGAGGCGCCGCCGCCGGTCGAGATGTGACCGACCTTGTCCTCACTGAAGCCGAGGATGCGGAACGCGGCGGCCGAGTCGCCGCCGCCGACCACGGAGAAGGCCGAGGAGTCCACGAGGCCCTGTGCGACCGCGCGGGTGCCGTTCGCGAAGTCCTTGTGCTCGAAGACGCCCATCGGGCCGTTCCAGAACACGGTGGCGGCGTCCTGCAGCTTGGCAGCGTACAGTTCCTCGGTCTTCGGGCCGATGTCCAGGCCCTCCTTGTCCGCCGGGATGGCGGTGGCGGCCACGGTGTCGGGGTGGACGTCGACCTGGTTCTTGAGGTCGGGGAAGTCCGCGGAGACCCGCACGTCGACGGGCAGCACGAACTCGACGCCCTTGGCCTCGGCCCGCTTGAGGTACTCCTGGACGGCCGGGATCTGGTCCTTCTGCAGCAGGGACAGACCGACCTCGTAGCCCTGGGCCGCGAGGAAGGTGTACGCCATACCGCCGCCGATGAGGATCCGGTCGGCCTTCTCGATCAGGTTGTCGATGACGGCCAGCTTGTCGGAGACCTTGGCGCCGCCGAGGATGACCACGTAGGGGCGCTTGACGTCGTCGGTGAGCTTCTTGAGGACGCCGACCTCGGTGGCGATCAGGTAGCCGGCGGCGTGCGGAAGGCGGGCCGGCAGATCGAAGACGGAGGCGTGCTTGCGGTGCACGGCACCGAAGCCGTCGCCGACGTACACGTCCGCGAGGGCCGCGAGCTGGTCCGCGAAGGCGCCGCGCTCGGCGTCGTCCTTGGCGGTCTCACCGGCGTTGAAGCGCAGGTTCTCGATGACGGCGACCTGGCCGTCGGCGAGGCCGGCGACGGTCGACTGAGCGGACTCGCCGACCGTGTCGGTCGCGAACGCCACGTCGGCGCCGAGGAGTTCACCCAGGCGCGCGGCGGCGGGCGCCAGCGAGAAGGCCGGGTCCGGGGCGCCCTTGGGGCGGCCCAGGTGCGAGGCTACGACCACGCGGGCGCCGGCGTCGGCGAGCGCCTTCACGGTGGGCGTGACGGCGCGGATGCGGCCGTCGTCGGTGATGGTGGTGCCGTCCAGCGGCACGTTGAGGTCGGCGCGGACGAAGACCCGCTTGCCTGCGACCCCTTCGGCGAGAAGCTCGTCGATCGTCTTCATGACTCAAGGACTCCTAGGAAGAAACAACGAAGGAAAGCTACAAGCCAACGGGGCCCGGACGACGCTGCAACTGCGCGCCGTCCGAGCCCCATTGCTCACATCGATGTGCCTGACTTGAGCGTCAGCTCAGAGCTGGCCGCCGACGAACTCCGTCAGGTCGACGAGGCGGTTGGAGTAGCCCCACTCGTTGTCGTACCAGCCGAGGATCTTCACGGTCTTGCCGTCCTGAACCATCGTCATCAGCGAGTCGAAGGTGCAGGAGGCCGGGTCGCTCACGATGTCGGAGGACACGATCGGGTCCTCGGTGTAGTACAGCCGGCCCTTGAGCGGACCGTCCTCCGAGGCCTTCTTGAACGCGGAGTTGACCTCGTCCTTGGTGACCTCGCGCTGCAGCTCCACGACCAGGTCGGTGGCCGAGCCGGTGGGAACCGGGACGCGCATTGCGATGCCGTCCAGCTTGCCCTTCAGCTGCGGGAGCACCAGCGAAGTGGCCTTCGCCGCACCGGTGGTGGTCGGGATGATGTTCTGCGCGGCCGTGCGGGCGCGGCGCAGGTCCGAGTGCGGGAAGTCGAGGATCCGCTGGTCGTTGGTGTAGGCGTGGACCGTCGTCATCAGGCCCTTGACGATGCCGAAGTTCTCGTCGAGAACCTTCGCCATCGGCGCCACACAGTTGGTGGTGCAGGACGCGTTGGAGATGACGTGGTGGTTGGCCGCCTCGTACTTGTCCTCGTTGACGCCCATCACGATGGTGATGTCCTCGTCCTTGGCCGGAGCCGAGATGAGGACCTTCTTGGCGCCGCCCGCGATGTGCTTCTCGGCGTCGGCCTTCTTCGTGAAGATGCCGGTCGACTCGATGACGATGTCGACGCCCAGGTCACCCCACGGGATGTCGGCCGGGTTGCGCTCGGACAGCACCTTGATGGTGTGGCCATCGACGGTGATGGTGTCCTCGGTGTGCGACACCTCGCCCGGGAAGCGGCCGAGGATCGTGTCGTACTTCAGCAGATGCGCGGTGGTCTTGGTGTCACCCAGGTCGTTGACGGCAACGACCTCGATGTCCGCACCCTGAGCCTTCAGGGCCCGGAAGTAGTTGCGGCCGATACGACCAAAGCCATTGATGCCTACGCGGATCGTCACGAACCGATCTCCTCGTTGGTGCGCCGGACTGTCCGCCGGCGAGCTGTATGGGATGTCCCCGACCGCCTTCGACCCTACCTCTCCGGAGCCCTTCGGGTGACATCGAACGGGTCCGTACGAGTAAGGACGGCCCGCACCGGTTCGCCGGATACGGGCCGTCGGGACCTTGGGCCCGGCTACGCACGGTAGCCGGGCCCCGGTTTCGAAGGCGGGTTCAACAAACTGTCAACGCCGCAGTGCGGCAAGGGCCTTGCCCATGAGCTGATTGCGTGCCGTCTGACCTGGGATGTGTTCCAGACCGAAGCCGACGAGCACGCTGTCACGCGTGGTGACGGCCGCATAGGGCTTGTAGAGTTCGCCGGTCCGGGACCAGTCGCCGGTGATGTTGGGACTTCCGGCCGGTGATGCCGACACGGCCCATACACCGAGCCCCGACTCGAAGCCCTCGGTCTCGGTGACGGTGCCGCCGACGGCCACCTGGGCGTTGTCGGCGAAGACGCCGCGCAGCCCGAAGGACGGGTCGGTGACGTTGCTCAGTGACACCTCGACCTTCTTGCCCGCGTACGCGCTGAGGTCGAACGCGACCGGCTTCCAGCCGTCCGAGGCGCCGGAGAAGCTGTTCCAGGCCCCGCTGCTGCCGCCCGCGGTGCAGGTGGTGCCGGTGCGGGTCAGGTAGCGCTCCAGGAACGGGTGTCCCCGCAGGAAGAATCCGGCCCCGCACTCCTCGGGCACGGTCTGCGTGGTGTTCCCGTTCTTGTCGGGCAGCGTGGTCCAGTCGTCGCCGCCCGCGGTACGGGCCTCGAGCAGGGCGTGGTCGTAGCCCGGCTCGACGTTCCAGTTCATGACCAGCCGCAGCTCGGGCGCCTGGGCCGCGGTGACCCCGGTCAGATCGATGGTGCGGGTCAGCCGCTGCCAGTCGTTGTCCGCGTGCACCGAGGAGGCCATGCCCTGGCCCTCGTACGGCGCGTACGGGTTGGCCACTCCGGGATACGCACCGGCCTGGGCGCTCCTGAACAGCGGGAACTCGTCCGCGGGCAGGGTGTCCGAGGTGACGGTGTAGCGGCCGGCGCTGTCGAGCGCATTGCCCTCGGCGCCCGCGAGCGGGGTGTCGACGCCGTCCAGCGCGCCGGCGCCGTCGAAGGTGGTGACCGCGGGCGTCGCGAGGCGCTCGTACGCCCCGAGGTAGTACTGCCCGAAGTCGTTGGAGTTCGCCCGGCCGATGCGCACGGTTCCGCCCGCGCGCTCACCGGCGACGATCACCTTGCCGCCTTCGTTGAGATACGCGCGGATGGCCAGGGTGGTGGGACCGCCCGGAGCCGGGTCGCCGGTGTAGTGCACGACCGAGTCGAAGTGCGTGAGGACGGCCAGCGGGTGCGGGGCACCCTGGATGGCCACGTCCCACACGGTCGCGCTGCGGCCGTTGGCCTTGAGCGCGTCCACGTACTTCTGTGCGTGCTTCTGCGCGGCGCCTTCCTCGGCCACGACGAGGGTGGAGGCACGGGGGCGTTCGGCGACGGTGTACGTGAAGTGCTCGCTGGAGACCCGCTCGCCCCTCTTCGTACGGCCCGTGTACCAGACCTCGACCTTGTCGCCCGGATCGGCGTCCTCGATCTCCGCCCGGTACTCGTCGAAGTAGAGGTTGTCGGCGCCGCCGAAACGTTCACCGCCGCGCCAGGCTTCCAGGTCCTCATCGTGCGTACGGCCGCCGTTGATGCGGTAGTTGAGCTCCTTGTCGCGCACCGACTTGCGGGCGGTGACGGTGACTTCCTGGTCCGCGCCCCGTGCGTACGAGCCGGCGAACTTGTCGACCGTGAAGTCCGGCGCCTCGATGCCGACCGGCGAGGAGGGCTGGTCCGGGTGCATCGCGCTCTCGGCGACCGCGAGCGCGAACGGGATGTTCTTGGCGAACTCGTCCTGGATCAGCTTCTCGTCGTCCGGGAAGGTGAACACGGACTCGCAGTCCCCGGGATTCCAGGGGTCGTTCGGGTCCAGGTTGGAGATGGTCTGGCAGGTGGACATCTCCGGCGTGAACATCGCGATGCCGTTGACGTTGCCCGCGTGGCCGTCGGCCTCGCCGTTGGTGGTGTACAGCTCGGAGGAGACCTGCGGACGGTAGCCGGGCACCGCGGAGTTCTCGGGTGTGCCGGCAAGTGCCTTGTAGAGCACGTCGTCCGGGGTGGGCGTGGCGACCTGCCAGCCGACTCCGTACAGGATCAGCTCGGCCGCGGAGTGGTAGTTGATGCCGTACTCGAAGCCGATGCGCTTCTGGAAACGGTCGATCGCGACCGTCTCCGGCTCCGAGTTCGGACCGGCGCCGCGGTAGGTCTCGCTGGACAGGTCCGGGGACGAACCCTCGTTGTCGTAGCCCCACTTGTAGGCGAAGTTGCGGTTGAGGTCGACGCCGTCGGCCGCGGTGTGCGCGCCGTCCGTGTCGTTGTCCCGCATGTTCTTGCGCCACTGGCGGTCGCCGTCGGCCGCGTGCGTGTAGTCGTAGCCGTCCGGGTTGGCGGAGAGGACGAACCACAGCTCGGTGCTGTCGACGAGCTTGGTGATCCTCGGGTCCTTGCCGTAGTTGTCCAGGTAGTGGTGCATCAGGCGGCGGGTCATCTCGGGGGTGATCCACTCGCGCGCGTGCTGGTTGGACAGGTACAGCGTCGAGGGCTTGGCACCGTCGCGGTACTTGTCGGCGCCCTTGCTGATCTTGAGCGCGAGGATGTCCTGGCCCTTGACGGTCTTTCCGATCGAGACGACCTTCGTCAGGCTGTTGTGCGCCTGACCGGTCTTGACGATCTCTTCCTTCAGGCCGCCCGCACCGCCGTACGGACGGAAGACGCCGTCTCCGGCGGCCGCGAGCTTCTTCAGGGCCTGGGCCGAGACCTTGTGCTCCTTCATCTCGATGCCCTGCTCGCGGAGCTGACCGGCCTGCTGGTCGGTCAGATACAGCTCGACGCTCGCGGTGCCCTTCTGCGGTGCCTGCTCGGCCAGTTCGTGTCCGTCCTGGCCGGCCTTGAGGAGCAACGGCACCTGCTCCTTGGTGACTTCGGCGCGGAACACCTTGATGGCGTCCGCGGCGGCGGGGTCGTCGGCGCCCGGGCCTTGCGCCTGGGCCAGCGGTGCGGCGAGTAATCCGCCTGCCAGGAGTGCGGCCGCGGCGAGCACCGCGTTCGCTCTTCGTCTCATGAGCCCCCCTTGCGGTTGTCCGGCACATTTGTGCGCAGACCGCCAGGCTCATGACACACCATGATCATGTCAATACGGCAGCGCAAAAGGGGTGTGAGGGCCAGTGCCCTCACACCCCTTTTGCGCTGCGTACGGGCTCAGACCGCCATGTTGTCCGCCATCTCCTCGGTCAGGTTCGACTCCGTGCCGGGGATACCCAGGTCCTGGGCCCGCTTGTCGGCCATCGCCAGGAGGCGGCGGATACGGCCCGCGACCGCGTCCTTCGTCAGCGGCGGGTCGGCCAGGGCGCCCAGCTCCTCGAGCGAGGCCTGCTTGTGCTCCATGCGCAGCCGGCCGGCCGCCGCGAGGTGCTCGGGCACCTCGTCCTGGAGGATCTCCAGGGCCCGCTGCACCCGCGCCCCCGCCGCCACCGCGGCACGGGCCGAGCGGCGCAGGTTGGCGTCGTCGAAGTTGGCCAGGCGGTTGGCCGTCGCGCGGACCTCGCGGCGCATCCGCCGCTCCTCCCAGGCGAGCACCGACTCGTGCGCGCCCAGTCGCGTCAGCAGCGCGCCGATCGCGTCACCGTCACGGACGACGACGCGGTCCACGCCGCGTACCTCACGGGCCTTCGCCGCGATGGACAGCCGACGTGCGGCGCCCACCAGGGCGAGGGCCGCCTCCGGTCCGGGGCAGGTCACTTCGAGGGACGAGGAGCGGCCCGGCTCGGTGAGCGAGCCGTGCGCGAGGAACGCGCCCCGCCAAGCGGCTTCGGCGTCACAGGTCGCACCGGAGACCACCTGCGGCGGAAGGCCGCGGATCGGCCGGCCGCGCCCGTCGACGAGCCCGGTCTGGCGAGCCAGCTGGTCGCCGCCCGCGACGACCCGTACGACATAACGGGAACCACGCCGCAGACCACCCGCGGCCATCACCATCAGCTCCGAGCTGTGCCCGAAGATCTCCAGGATGTCCTTCTTGAGCCGGCGCGCGGCCATCGCCGTGTCCAGCTCCGCCTCGATCACAATGCGGCCGCTGACCAGGTGCAGCCCGCCCGCGAACCGAAGAATCGCCGAGACCTCTGCCTTCCTGCAGCAGGTCCGGGTGACGGGAAGCCGGGAAATCTCATCCTTCACCGCTGCCGTCATCGCCATGGGCCGATCCTTCCATGCATCCGAAAAATACGGTCGTACGCGGCTGCGAGGAGCACCGGATCATGCTTGGCGGAACTCTCCTGCGACGCGACCGGCGCCAACTCGACCTCGGCTCCGAGGCCCTTTGCAGCGTGGGTCAGAGAGTCCGGGTCGGGCACGGCGGCCAAATCGGCCAGCACCACGTCCAGGGCGAGTTTAGGGGCGTGTCGGGCCAAAACCTCCAAATGACGCTGCGGTGAGAAGCCATCGGTTTCACCGGGTTGCGGTGCGAGGTTGAGCGAAAGGACCTTCCGGGCCTTCGTCTCGACGAGCGCGTCGAGCAGTTCCGGCACCAGAAGATGCGGGATCACGGACGAGAACCAGGAGCCCGGACCGAGCACCACCCAGTCCGCGTCGAGCACCGCGGCGACCGCCTCGGGGACGGCCGGCGGGTCGTGCGGGACCAGGTGCACGGACTGCACCTCGCCCGGCGTGAGCGCCACGGTGGCCTGGCCGCGGACCAGGTCGACATTGCCGGGGTGCTCGGGGTCGTGTCCCTTGACGAGGGCCTGGAGCTCCAGCGGTACGGCGGACATCGGCAGCACACGGCCATGGGCGCCGAGCAGCTTGCCGACCAGGTCGAGGGCCTGGACGTGGTCGCCGAGCTGTTCCCAGAGGGCGACGATGAGGAGATTGCCGACGGCGTGGTCGTGCAGGTCGCCCTGGGACTCGAAGCGGTGCTGGATGACCCGGGACCAGGTCTGGCCCCAGTCGTCGTCTCCGCACAGGGCCGCGAGGGCCTTGCGCAGATCGCCGGGCGGCAGCACACCGAGCTCGTCGCGGAGCCGGCCGCTGGAACCGCCGTCGTCGGCGACGGTGACCACCGCGGTGAGGTCACCGGTGATCCGCCGCAGGGCGGCCAGCGACGCGGACAGGCCCATGCCGCCGCCGAGCGCGACGACCTTGGGCTGTGCGCCCCGCTTGCGGCCCAGGCGGTTCAGACGCCCCAGCCGGGGAGTCGGTTTCACTCGCGCCCCATGTCCCGGTGGACGACCACCGTCTCCACGCCTTCGGCGGCCAGGCGCGCGGCCAGCTTCTCGGACATCGCGACGGAGCGGTGCTTGCCGCCGGTGCAGCCGACCGCGATGGTCACATAGCGCTTGCCCTCGCGGCGGTAGCCGGTGGCGATCAGCTGGAGCAGCTCGGCGTACCGGTCGAGGAACTCCTTGGCGCCGGGCTGGTTGAAGACGAACCCGGACACCTCCTCGTTGAGCCCGGTGAACGGGCGCAGCTCGGGCACCCAGTGCGGGTTGGGCAGGAAGCGGCAGTCGACGACGAGGTCGGCGTCGACGGGCAGACCGTACTTGTAGCCGAACGACATGACGGTGGCGCGCAGCTCCGGCTCGTCGTCGCCCGCGAACTGGGCGTCCATCTTGGCGCGCAGCTCGTGCACATTGAGGCTGGAGGTGTCGATCACCAGGTCGGCGTCGCCGCGCAGCTCGCGCAGGAGCTCGCGCTCGGCGGCGATGCCGTCGACGATCCGGCCGTCGCCCTGCAGCGGGTGCGGGCGGCGCACGGACTCGAAGCGGCGCACCAGGGCCTCGTCCGAGGACTCGAGGAAGACGATGCGGCGCGTGACGCTCTTGGCCTCCAGGTCCGCGAGGGACTGGCGCAGATTGTCGAAGAAGCGGCGGCCGCGCACATCGACGACGACGGCGATCCGCGCGACATTGCCCTGCGAGCGCGCACCCAGCTCCACCATGGTGGGGATCAGGGCGGGCGGCAGGTTGTCGACCACGAACCAGCCGAGGTCCTCCAGACACTTGGCCGCCGTGGAGCGGCCGGCGCCCGACATGCCCGAGATGATGACCAGCTCGGGGATGGCCGCCTCGGCGGCCTCTCCGGGTTCGATCGTGGTGCCCGTGTTGCCCGTACTCACCTGTGCTCCATCGTCGTGCTCGGTCATCGGTACTGCCCCCGTCGGTCGTGTGCTGGTCTATTCCATGATCTCTCCGGTCGCGGTGTTCACCGCGGGCGCGGCAGGTTCCGCCTTGGCGAAGGCCGCGAGAATGGTCTCGGCGGTCTTGCGCCCTATGCCGGGCACTTCACAGATCTGGTCAATTGTGGCGGATCGCAGCTTTTTCACCGAACCGAAGTGCTTGATAAGCGCTTGCTTACGCGCCTCTCCCAGACCCGGTACGTCATCGAGCGGGCTGGACCTGATCCGTTTGTTGCGCTTGCTGCGCTGGTACTGGATCGCGAAGCGGTGCGCCTCGTCGCGCACCCGCTGAAGAAGATAGAGCCCTTCGCTGGAGCGTGGCAGCACCACCGGATCGTCGTCGTCCGGCAGCCAGACCTCTTCCAGTCGCTTGGCGAGACCGCAGACGGCGACATCATCGATGCCCAGTTCGTCCATGGCCTTCTTGGCGGCCGCGACCTGCGGCTGGCCGCCGTCGACGACCACGAGCTGCGGCGGATACGCGAATTTCTTCGGGCGCCCGTCGTCCTCGGCCGACACCTCTCCGGCCTCCCCGTCCTCGGCCCACTCCCCCGTCTTCTCCTTCTCGGCCAGATAGCGCCGGAAGCGACGGTGGATCACCTCGTGCATCGAGCGGACGTCGTCCTGTCCCTCGAAGCCCTTGATCTGGAAGCGCCGGTACTCGCTCTTGCGGGCGAGCCCGTCCTCGAAGACCACCATCGAGGCGACCACGTCATCGCCCTGCAGATGGGAGATGTCGAAGCATTCGATACGCAGCGGAGCGCTGTCGAGGTCGAGCGCGCCGGCGATCTCCTCCAGGGCACGGGAGCGGGTGGTCAGGTCGGCGGCCCGCTTGGTCTTGTGCAGGACGAGGGACTGCTGGGCATTGCGGTGCACGGTCTCCATGAGGGCCCGCTTGTCGCCGCGCTGCGGGATGCGCAGGCTCACGTTGGCGCCCCGCTTGGCGGTCAGCCAGGCCGTGACGGCCGCCTCGTCCTCGGGCAGGGCCGGCACGAGGACCTCCTTGGGAACGGCGTCGCCGCTCTCCTCCCCGTACAACTGCTGCAGCGCGTGCTCGACGAGGCCGGCGCTGGTGACGGCCTCGACCTTGTCGGTGACCCAGCCGCGCTGTCCGCGCACGCGTCCGCCCCGTACATGGAAGATCTGCACGGCGGCTTCGAGCTCGTCCTCCGCGAGGGCGATCAGGTCCGCGTCGGTGGCGTCGGCGAGGACGACGGCGCTCTTCTCCATGGCGCGCTTGAGCGCCTCGATGTCATCGCGCAGCCGGGCGGCCCGCTCGTACTCCATCTCCTCGGCCGCGTCCTGCATGTCCTTCTCGAGCCTGCGGATGTACGCGCCCGTGCGGCCCGCCATGAAGTCGCAGAAGTCCTCGGCCAGTTCGCGGTGGTCCTCGGCGTCGACGCGGCCGACGCAAGGGGCCGAGCACTTGCCGATGTAACCGAGGAGGCAGGGGCGGCCGGTGCGGGCCGCGTTCTTGAAGACGCCGGCCGAGCAGGTGCGCACCGGGAAGACGCGCAGCATCAGGTCGACGGTCTCGCGGATGGCCCAGGCATGCCCGTACGGACCGAAGTAGCGCACGCCCTTCTTCTTGGCGCCGCGCATCACCTGGACGCGCGGGTACTCCTCGTTGAGCGTGACCGCGAGATAGGGATAGCTCTTGTCGTCGCGGTACTTGACGTTGAACCGGGGGTCGAACTCCTTGATCCAGCTGTACTCCAGCTGCAGCGCCTCGACCTCGGTGGCGACGACGGTCCACTCGACGGAGGCGGCCGTGGTGACCATCGAGCGGGTGCGCGGGTGCAGGCTCGCGAGGTCCTGGAAGTAGTTCGCAAGCCGTTGGCGCAGGGATTTGGCCTTGCCGACATAGATCACTCGGCGGTGCTCGTCGCGGAATTTGTAGACCCCTGGCGAGTCGGGGATCTGTCCCGGCTTGGGGCGGTAGCTGGAGGGGTCGGCCATGGCATCCACCCTACTGGCGGCCACCGACAGCCAGAGCCCGAGGCGGGCGTCCCGGAGCAGCCGCCGCCGGGGCTCCGGGCCTGTGCGGATCTAGCGGGACTCCAGGAACGTGAGGACCGCGAGGACGCGGCGGTGGTCGTCGGTGTCCTCGGGCAGACGCAGCTTGCTCATGATCGAGCGGACATGCTTCTCGACGGTGCCCTCGGTGACCCAAAGGCGCCGTCCGATACCGGCGTTGGAGCGGCCCTCGGCCATCAGCTCGAGCACCTCGCGCTCGCGGCCGCTCAGCAGGGACAGCGGATCGTCGCGGCGCTGGGCGGCGACCAGCTCCTGCACGAGCGACGGATCGACGACCGAGCCGCCCTTGGAGATCCGGTCGAGGGTCTCCAGGAACTCGTCGACATCCGTGATCCGGCTCTTGAGGAGATAGCCGATGCCGTGGCCGCCGGCGAGCAGGGCGAGTGCGTCCTCGACCTCCACATACGCCGAGAGGACGAGGATGCCGGTCGCGGGGAACTTCTCGCGGATGGTCGCGGCCGCCCTGAGGCCTTCCGTGGAGTGCTCCGGCGGCATCCGGATGTCGACGACCGCGAGCTCGGGACGGTGCTCGGCGACCAGGGCGAGCAGCGTCTCGGCTTCTCCGGCCTGGCCGACCACGGCGTATCCGACGCGTTCGCACAGGCTCGCAAGCCCCTCGCGCAGCAGGACGTCGTCGTCGGCGAGGACGACACGTCCCTTCGGCATCCCCTGCTGCCACCCCTGTGACATTCCCATGGCCAGTCCCCTCCGTCGGCGGCGTACGAGACCGTGCCGGGCCGTCCGTGCACATGCTGCCCGACCAGGGCTCTTCCTGCTAGCGGGAAGAGCCGGGAGGTGCTGGCGGTAAAGGGTCCATGGGGGCGTCCCCGAAAGGGAGTTGGGGGCTGGCCATGACGACAGCGGGCCGCTCCGGAGCGATGCTGAAGGCCTCGGGAGAAACCCGGTACGTACGGGTCGAGAGGGCGGAAGCCATGCGGCAGTCACGGGTCGAGCGCTGTCGGCGGTGGTCGACCCGTGACTGCCACACCGAGCATGGCGACCGTCTCGATCCGAGAGACCCCGATGTGGTCCGCGCCAAGCGGATCCAGCGCGCGGCGGCGCGCTCCTCTACTGGACGGAGTCCCGGTCCGTCCGGCTGACCGCCGCACGGCGAACGCGGCATTCAAGTCCAAGGCCCCCCACTTGGCTCCCCCTCGCGTTCGCCGGGCGGTCGGCACCCAGGATCGTCCTCACGTCCGCCGGGCGGTCGGCATCCAAGATCCCCCTCGCCGTCGCCGGGTGGTCGGCACCCGGGATCGTCCGCGGGCGCCGGCAGCCGTACGAGCAGGGATGTTCCGTTCCCCAGACGGCTGTTGACATGCAGCGTGCCGCCGATCGCCTCGACTCGGTCCGCGAGGCCGATGAGTCCGGAGCCGCGGGCCGGTTCGGCGCCGCCCACCCCGTCGTCGGCGATGACCAGTTCCACGGCCCCGCCCTCGCGGGTCACCTGGACGGTCACGACGTTGGCGTTGGCGTGTTTGGCGGTGTTGGCGAGGGCCTCGGAGACCACGTAGTACGCGGCGACCTCCACCGGCTCGGGCAGCCGGGCGCGCGGGACCCGCAGATCGAGTTCGACGGGTACGGACGAACGGCGGGCCAGTGCGCGCAGGGCAGGACCCAGGCCTCCTTTGGACAGGATGGCCGGGTGGATACCGCGCGAGAGACGCTGCAACTCGTCGAAGGCGTCCTGCAATCCGCGGCCCATGTGGGCCAGGCGGTCCAGGAGTTCGTCGGAGCCGGCGGGCGCGAGGGCCTCCGCGGTACGCAGTTCCAGTTGGAGCGAGACGAGGCGTTGCTGTACGCCGTCGTGCAGATCGCGTTCGATACGCCGCCGTGACGCGTCGGACGCGGCGACCACACGGGCGCGCGACGCGGCGAGCTGGGCACGGCTGTCGGCGTTGGCGATGGCGCTGACGATCAGCTCGGTGAACGCGGCAAGGCGCTTCTCGGAGCCCGGCGGCAGCTCCTGTCCGCCGCGGGCCGTCGCGATGACGGCGCCCCACAGGCGGCCGTCCACCACGATCGGCACACCGGCCGCGTCGCCCGTGCGGACCGGCTTGCCCGTGTCGGCCACCTCCGTCACGGCGGGCTCCTCGTGCGGGGCACGGGGTGCGGCGCCCGCGTCGCCGACGGTGGTGACCCGGCCGTCGGCTCCGTACCGTACGACCGCGGCGGACGGCGTCTCCAGAAGCCGGCCGACCTCCCGCGCCACCTCGCCGAACAGGCGCTCCGGCGGCACCCCTTGGGCGACCAGGGTGGCGACACGGCGCAGCGCGTTCTGCTCGCTCTGCACCCGGCGCCGCTCGGTGACATCGCGGGCCGCGGCGTGGATCAGGCCCTTCTCGGGGATGGACCGCGCGTTCCACTGCAGCCAGCAGAAGGTGCCGTCGGCGCGCAGATAGCGGTTCTCGAACCGGAAGACCTCCTCGCCGTCCCCCAGCCGGGCCAGCGCCTCGCGCGTGCGCGCACGGTCCTCCTCGTGCACGAGCTCCATGAACGGCCGGCCGAGCACCACTTCGGGCGCGTGGCCGAGCACCTCCTCGAACGCGGGGTTGATCCGGCGGAAGTAGCCCTTGAGGTCGGCGATGCACAGCAGGTCCGCGGAGAGCGTGAACAGGTTCTCCACCTCGCGCTCGGCCTCCTTGCGGCGGCCGTGCAGTTGGGCGATGGAGGTCATCGTGCCGTTCAGCCCCTCGAGGAGCTGCGCCCAGGCCCCTTCGAACTGGGCCGGTTCGGCGCGGTGGTCGAGCCGGTCGCCGTCGACGGCCTGCGTCATCGCCCGCACCTCGGCGGTCAGCCGCTCGACGGTGCCGCGCAGTTCGCGGAAGCTCTCCGCGACGGTGCCGATCTCGTCGTGGCCGTGGTGACGGATGCCGTACGAGAAGTCGCCCGCCGCCAACGCCTGGGCCCCGTCGGCCACTTCGGCGAGCGGGCGGCCGATCGAGCGGCGCAGCGCGAGCGCGAAGGCCGTGACCACGGCGAGCAGGAGCAGGAACAGGGCGAGGTCGCGCCATGCCCTGGTCTCGGCGGCGCTCACCCCTTCGGCGGCGGAGGCCCGCAGCTCCCCTTCCGCGGCACGGGTGACCGTACGCAAGGCGTCCATCCTGGTCGAGGCGGCGTCGGCCCAGCGCTCCACGGTGGGGTACCGCCAGGAACCGCCTGCGGCGAGCTGGTCGCGCACCTCCCGTACGAAAGCGGACTCGGGACGTGAAAGGACCTCTTCCAGACGGGACTTGAGGGGCTCCGAGGCCGTCCGCCGGAAGGTGTCGAGGCGGGCTTCCTCCAGGGCAGGCCAGCGGCTCGCCGTGGGCGAAGGGGCGCCCGGCGGCGCGGCGAACAGGATGACCAGCTCGGAGCGCTCGGCGCCGGCGGCCTCGGTGGCCTGGATCATCGACAGATGGGCACCGGCCACCGAGCGGGAGAAGGCGCTCGGCTCACGGGACTCGACGGCCGCCACCAGCTCCACCACATCGAGGATCACGGCGCCGAAGCCGCCCGCCACATGGTCGACGGTGACGGCCCGGGTGTCGTGACCTCGGCGCACCTCGGCCAGGTCCGTCGCGATCGCCGCCACCCGCTCCTCGAAGCGGCCTTCCTCGTCCGCTCTGCGTCCGGCCTCCGCGAGTGCGGCGGAGGCGGTACGGCGGGCGTCGGCGAGTGCGGCGGAAGCGGTACGGCGGGCGTCGGCGAGCCGCTCTTCGACCTGCGGGCCGGGACGGAGCGCGTCGAGCATGGTGGCCAGGCGCTCCTGGGCGAGGGCGTCGGCGAGCGCTCCCGCGGCGAACGACACCCGGGTCGACCGGTCGAAGTCCCGCAGCTGGGCGGCCTCCCGCCACTGGCCCGCGGCGGAGACGACGGTGAGGGTGAGCAGGACGCCCACGGGGAGGAGAGCGAGGAGGAGCAGCTTGGTCCCCACGCGGAGGCGGGCGAAGAGCGAGGTGGGCCGTGTCGCCTCCGTGCCGCCGCTCGGCACGGCCTTCAGGGGTCTTCCCGTCGGCACCCACCGCTTGCGCACTCCCATGGCGCACCCCCGGGCCACTCGGCCTTCCGCGCGCCGCCGGCCGATGGCGGGCGCTTCCGGCAGCTCTCATGCTAGCGCCGGGGACCGACACCAACCCTGCGTACGATCAAGGTAGTTGGCGCGGCGCCGACAAGGTTTCCGGCTAGCAGGAAAGCGTCCGGGCCACGGCGTTGGCAGGCTGGACGTATGGCGATGCGCTGTCTCCTCGTGGACGACAACGCCCGCTTCCTCGAGGCCGCGAAGGTGCTGCTCGAGCGGGGCGGAGCGAGCGTGGTCGCACTCGCCGGATCGAGCAACGATGCGCTCGTATACGCCAGGGAGTTGCGGCCCGACGTCGCGCTGCTCGATATCGATCTCGCCGGTGAGAGCGGGTTCGAGGTGGCCGAGCGGCTCTCCGGGATCGTGCCCCATCTGATCATGATCTCGACCCATGCCCAGGAGGACTTCGAGGAGCTCATCGCGGAGAGTCCCGTGCTCGGGTTCCTGTCGAAGTCGCGGCTTTCGGCGGAGGCGGTCGGGGCGCTGGTGAGTGCGGGCGCTTGAGGGCCGGGCGGCGGGTTCGGGC
>NZ_JAAKZW010000089.1 GCF_011044995.1 Streptomyces mesophilus
ATGGAGCGGGGCTTGGCGGGCTGCGGGAAGCGGGCGATCTGCTGGTGGTTGATCCGCAGGGACTTGCGCTGGTTTCGCATCTGACTCCTTGGCGGGTATCCGCGATCACGGCAACTGATGTACTCTGTTTGCAGTGGTTAGAACGTAGTACTGCATCCGCAGTGGTGTCAATGAGTTTCCGGAAGGAACAGCCGATGCGCCAGAACGCGGCCCGCCGCACAGCCCTCCTCGATGCGGCCATCGAGGTCCTCGCCCACGAGGGTTCGCGCGGGCTGACCCTGCGCGCGGTCGACACCGCAGCGCAGGTGCCCAAGGGCACGGCCACCAACTACTTCGCTCACCGCGCCGAGTTGCTGGCCCAGGTCATGACCCGTATCCAGGAGCGGCTGACGCCCGACGAGTCCCAACTCGCGGACACGATGCGCGAGAAGCCGTCGGCCGACTTGGTCGCGACGCTCCTCAAGCAGTTGCTGGGGCGGATGCGCGCCGACCGCAGCAGCTGGCTGGCCCTCATGGAGCTGCGTCTGGAGGCGACCCGGCGCCCCGAACTGCACGCGGAACTCACCCGGTTCTTCACGGCGCAGCTCGACGCCAACGTCGGCTTTCACCTGGACGCCGGCCTGCCCGGCGACCGCGTGAGCGTCGTCCTGCTCTACCTCGCGATGCTCGGCCTCATCGTGGACGACCTCACCGTCCCGGACCTGCTGGCGCCGTACCCTCTCGAGGACCTGATCGAGGCGATGGTGGCCCGCATCCTGCCCCCGTCCGACCAGGGAGGAGAGCGATGACCTTGCGTTCCGATGTGGCCGAGTTGCTGGCGGAGTCCGCCATCGTCGACGTGGATGTCGAGCTCGCCGTGGCGGACGGGCACGTCCGATCGGCCGCGTACCAACGCGTCGTCCTGGTGACCGCTGCCTCGCAGAGCCGCGAACGGGACCGCGCGATCGTGGCCACGATCCTGCGCGACCCCGACGAGATGGCCTCCAAGACGGCGGTGGTCGCCCTCGTGGACCGCGTCGCGATGAAGGCGACCGGTCCTGCCGCGTTCCGGCAGTGGTCGGCCGGACTGCTGCCGGAGCTCGACCGGTTGAGGACGGAGGCGTTCCGCGAGTTCATCCGCCGCCGTGTCGACGACTGGCTCTTCCGTCTGTCCATCGAGGAGGGGCATGTGCCGACACCAGGGGAGTTGGCGCAGGTCACGTACTGGATGCAGCGCGATCTCGCCGAGAATTCGACCTGCCCGGCGGTACTCGCCCTGCTCGCCGAGTCGGGCAGGGCGAAGAAGATCAGAAACATCGCGAAGAATCGAGCCGGAAGCCGCCGGCTGAGAACGTGATGAGCACCATCCAGCCCGCAGGTGCACAGGCGTGTGCCGTAACCTCGCCATCCGTAGCGAACGGCGAGCCAGGGGGCGGCAATATGGCGGCGATCAGTCTGCGCAAGGTGGAGGAGACGGCTCCGGCGCTGGTCAGTCTCTACAAGAGTGCCGGGGTGTCCCTGACCAAGCACGGGCTCGACGGTCAACGGGCCGCCGTCTACCTGGTGGTGGACTACTCCGGCTCGATGAAGCCGTACTACAAGAACGGCAGTGTGCAGGCGCTCGCCGACCGCGTGCTCGGGCTTTCGGCGCATTTCGACGACGACGGCCAGGTGCCCACCGTCTTCTTCTCCACCGACATCGACGCGGTCGAGACCATCGAACTGGCAGGCCACCAGGGCCGGATCGAGCAGATCGTGTCGGGGCTCGGGCATATGGGCAAGACCAGCTACCACCTCGCGATGGACGCGGTCATCGACCACTACCTGGACAGCGGCACCACGGCCCCCGCCCTGGTGGTCTTCCAGACGGACGGCGGCCCGATCAACAAGCTCGCCGCCGAACGCTATGTGTGCAAGGCGGCGAAGCTGCCGCTGTTCTGGCAGTTCATCGGCTTCGGCGACCCGCACAGCAAGCAGTTCGACTTCCTGCGCAAACTCGACGAACTCGCCGTTCCCCACAAGCGTGTTGTCGACAACGCGGGGTTCTTCCACGCCGGCCATGACCCGCTCACCGTGCCGGACGACGTGCTCTACGACCAGCTCGTGCAGGAGTTCCCGCGCTGGTTGGATGCCGCACGCGCGCACGGCATCCATCCTGGCGTGTAAGGCAACCCCGGTGTGATCCCGGAAGGCAACCCCGGTGTGATCCCCAGCAGATGGTGTCAACGGGAGCAGGTGAAGCTTCCCGCGCTGTCGGGGTCGCCCGACTGGTACTTCGGCCACAGGGGGTACGTGCACAGAGGGCGGGCCCTGCCGTCGCGTGCGTCGGTGACGACCGGAGCGTTCGGGGCCCGGTTCTGTTCGGACCACTGCTCGAGCGCGGTGACCGAGTCCCAGGCGGCGGCGAATGCCGGGGTGCCGAAGTTCGCGTGGTTGGCGCCGGGGACCAGGTAGTAGCGCGAGAACTCCTTCGTTCCCCGCTCCCCCATCGTGGCGGTCACGCGCTCGTAGTAGTCGTTCGTCGAGCGGTGGGAGACGAGCTCGTCGGCGGCGCCGTGCAGCAGCAGGAGCTTGCCGCCGGACCGCGAGAACGCGCGCAGATCCGCGTGGTTGAGGTCCTGGAGCTCGGACAGCCGGCTGATCCGGTCGAGCCACTCGCCCGGCCGCTCAGGGTCGAGGGCCAGTGAGTCGTGGCCGGGGTTCCGCGTCAGGAAGTACCTCACCCATTGGTCCCAGTACTGCATGCCGTATCCGCTCGTCAGCGGCATGGGCGTGGAGGGCGCCGTCGTTCCGAAGCCGAGGAGCGGTGTTCTCATGTCGGCGCCGGAGAGGAACGGGAAGCCGGGGTAGCCCTGTTCGCCGCTGGCGACCTTGTACGGCCACTTCCACGGCGAGGAGATGGTCCTCACCGAGGCGATCTGCCGGTCCGAGAGGCAGGAAGGTCCGCTGTCGCCGCCGTCGGGACAGCGCAGCTGCTCCGGCGCGAAGCGGCAGGCCTCCGGGTTCGAGACGACCTTGTCCGTCAGCCCGTCGAGGCCGTCGCAGGCCTGGATGACACGGTCGTAGAGCAGGGTCTGCTTCTCGGGGCCGGGGAACGCGCCCGGCTGCGCCAACTGCCGCGTGGCGTGGCCCAGATAGAGGGCTTCGGCGAGGTTGTTCCATGCCGGATACGCGGAGATCACGCCGTCGAAGGCGTCTGGCCAGCGCTGGACCACTGCCAGGGCCTCGCGTCCGCCGGTCGAGCCGCCCGCGAAGTACACCTGGGCGGGCTGGGCCCGGTATCCCTGCCGGATCAGGAACTGGGCGGCGTCGTGGGTCTTCTTGAGCGCGTCGCCGGCGGCGAAGTTCCGCAGCGCCTCGTCGTTCACCGCGAAGGAGCCGTCAAGGGACGCGATGGGGTGCTTGGTGGGATCCGCCTGGTGTCCGGAGTCGCTCGCGTACATCGCGTATCCGCGCGCCAGGGGGACGGGACGGTCCTGCGGTCCGAAGGGAACGTTCGCCCGGAGGTCGGGGACGGTGCCGTTGAAGCCGCCGCCGCCGAACATCATCGATCTGCCGTTCCAGTCCCGAGGCAGGGCGAGCCGCATCCCGATGGCGGGTGCGGAGCGGTCCACGGGGAAGAGGGACGCGTCGATACGGCAGTACGTGACGCTCCGGCCGCCGACCGTCTCCGTCACCTGCGACGCCGAAGTGACCCGGCCGCCGTTGGTGGGGAGCGAGATGACGGCCGCGGGCACGGCCGTCCCCGCGAGGGCCTCGCACCGTATGCCGGCGGCCTCGGCCGGCCGCACACTCATCGAAGAGGCGAGGAGTGCGGTGGCGGCGGCGAGGATCCCTCCGATACGCAAGGTGCGTCTTCCCAAAGTTCTGGGGTTCACAGCCGTGTTCCTCCCGTCGTCGGTTGGTCTATGCGTCATCGGCTGGTCGCTGTCCACTGAACTGGCTCCGTTCATCGGGCGAGCTCGGTGACGCGCTGGGCGCGCAGTTCGGAACGGCGGACCTTGCCCGCCGCGTCGCGCAAGGAGTCATGGACCAGTTCGACCGTCTTCGGCAGCTTGTGGCGGGACAGCCGGCCGTCGAGGAAGGCGCGGATCTCGTCCGCGGTGACGCCGGCCCGCTCGGGTGTGTGGACGATCGCGTGCAGCCGGTTGCCGGTGTCCGCGTCGGGCAGACCGATCACGACCGCGGTCAGGACGTGTTCGTGCTCGACCAGTGCGGCCTCGATCTCCGCCGGGTACACATTGACGCCGCCCACGGTGATCATGTCCGACCGTCGGTCGAGCAGATACAGATAGCCGTCGGCGTCGAACCGCCCGATGTCCCCGAGCGAGGACCAGCCGTCACGCGCGGTGGGTTCGGCGCCGATGTAGCGGTAGGTGGCGTCCGTCCCCGGGGTCACCCGCATGTAGATCTCGCCGGAAACACCGGGACCGGTGATCTCGGCGCCGTCGAGGTCGAGCAGTTTCATCTCGCCCCAGGTCACCTGCCCCACCGAGCCGACATGCCGGAGCCATTCGTCGCCGCGCAGGGTGCACCCGGCCTCGGCCTCCGTGCCCCCGTACAACTCCCAGATCCGCTCCGGACCGAGCCATTCGATCCACTTCCGCTTCAGCCAGACCGGGCAGGGTTCGGCGCAGTGCCAGACCGACCGCAGGGAAGCGAGCGCGTACTGGAGGCGCACCTCGTCCGGGAGCGCCATGATGCGGCGCATCATCGTGGGGACGAGATACACCCAGTCCACGTCGTACGCGTCGATCGCGGCCAGCGTCCGCTCGGCGTCGAACCGGGTCAGCAACGTGACCGTGCCGCCGAGGAAAAGGGTCGAAAGGGCCGTGACGAACGGGGCGTTGTGATGCAGCGGCGCGGTGATCAGCGCCTGCTGCCGCGGTGCGATCCCCCACATGCCCGTATCAAAGCCGGACGTGACCGCCGGCCGGCCGGACAGGATGATCTTCGGGCGGCCGGTCGATCCGCCCGAGGTCGGGGCCTTCCACGAGGGCGCGAGGGGCGCGTCCAGGTCATGGTCGGGCTGCCCGGCCGCCAGGTCGTCGACGGTCGCGTGGCCCTGTCGCACGCGGCCCTGCTCGGTGACCACCACGGCGGGGTCGCCGAGTTCGAGGATCGCGTCGAGTTCCGCCGGCTTCATCCTCGGGGACAGGACCTGCGGGGTGGCACCGGCCTTGTAGCAGGCGAACACGGCCAGGATCAGGTCGGTCGAGTTGGGCAGCAGCAGGGCCACGATCCGGCCGGTGGCCGCTCCGGCGTCCAGCAGACCCCGGGCGACACGGTTGCTCCCGCGGTGCAGCTCCGCCCAGGTCAGCACGTCGGCGTCGGCCCGTACCGCCACGGTGTCGCCGAGCTCGGCTGCGTACGCCCCGGGGATCTCGGCCAGCGGGAATCCTTCCTCGGTCTGGAACGTCACGGCTGTACCTCCGGGTTGCGCTCGGGGACGGGGGCCGCGGCCGGGGCGGACTTGGCGTCCTCGTGCCGCAGCGCGCGGTGCAGGGCCAGCGCGAGGGCGCCGCCGATGAGGGACGCGATGATCACGATGGAGAAGCCGGAGGCCGGGTCACCGGAGTCGGCCTCGGCCAGGCCGAACAGGTACGGCCCCACGAATCCGCCGGTCAGCCCGACGGTGTTGATGAAGGCCAGGCCGGCGGCGGCCACGATGCCCGACATACGGGCCATGGCGACGGACCAGAAGATCGGCAGCGTGCCGAAGATGATCGCGGACATGATGCCGATCAGCACGATGCGCACGGTGGGCGACGACACCGCGAGGAACACCGCGGCGATCGCGGCGGGTGCCACGGCCAGGACGCCGATCGTGAGCGACTCGCGCGGGAGGCGCCGGAAGAGCGCCGGCATCACCAGCACACCGATCGTGCCCCCGATGCCGGTCACTCCGCTGAGCAGTCCGATCAGGAACGATCCGCTCACGTCCAACGACTCGATGATCGAGGGCACGTTGAACGTCACGCCGTTCATCGTGACCTGGTTGAGGAAGTAGATGACCCCGATGAGCAGGATGAACGGCCGTCCGAACGCCTGGCCCAGATTGCCCTTGAGGCTGTGCCCGGCGCGGGGATCGGCTCCCTGGTCCGCCTGCTCGCTCAGCGCCGCCGCCTCGTCCGCTCGCAACCAGCGGGCGTCGGAGGGCACTTCGGGCAGGAAGGCGAGCACCACCAGGCCGATGACCATCGTGACCAGGCCCTCGATCAGGAACATCCACTGCCAGCCGTGGAATCCGGCCAGGTCGTCGAGTTCCATCAGCGCACCGCCGAGCGGTCCGCCCAGGAGCAGGCCGAGCGTGGGCGCGAGGTAGATGAACCCGATCGCGGTGGCGCGGTCCTTCTGCGCGAACCACCGGGTCATCATGAACATCATCGCCGGGTAGAGGCCTGCCTCGGCCGCGCCGAGCGCCATCCGCCCGATGTAGAAGGTGATGTCGTTCGCGATGAACATCATCAGCGCCGTGACCGCGCCCCAGCTCAGCGCGATGCGCGCGATCCAGCGCCGCGGACCGACCCGGTACATGATCAGGTTGCTGGGGACCTCGAAGAGCGCGTACGTCAGGAAGAACAGCCCGGCGCCGAGGCCGAACGCGGCCACGCTGATGCCGACGTCCGCCTGCAGATGGGTCTTCGCGAGCGCGATGTTCGTGCGGTCGACGTACGACATGAAGTAGGCGAGGCACAGCAGAGGCAGCAGCCGCAGCATCGCCTTGCGGGTCGCGACGGCGTACAGGCCACCGTCGGCAGGAATCGACATCCTTGTCACTCCCAGGGGTCGGGCACGGAGACCGCATCGCGCGGCACGGCCGTGTGTCGTGGGGCGAGGTTAGGGCCGCGCGCGCCGCCCATAGGATGGAAAGGAAATCCACTGATGGCGACATCCGGGTGGAAGTATTGACCACCTGATTCCTGGCGGGGGTATCGATGGCACGCGCAGACTCCGGGCGCACGGGGACGGGCTCCGGCCGCACCAATGGCGATGTCGGCGGCGAGGGCGATGTCGGCGGCGAGGGCGAGGGCGAGCTGCCCGCTTACCGGCTACGGCGCGAGCGGGAGCTCAACAGCCTGTACACGACGGCCCGTTCACTCACCGCGCTCGGTGAGGTCGACGAGGTGCTGCGGTCGATCGTGCGGCACGCCCATGAGCTGATCGGCAGCGACTTCGCCTATCTGTCGCTGCTCGACGAGGAGGGACGCCTCGTGGTCCGGGCGTCCGCCGGAACGATCTCGCCCGAGTTCTCATCCGCCCGGCTGCCACCGGGATTCGGTCTGGGCGGGCGCGTGATCGAGTCGAAGGCGCCGTTCTGGGTGAGCAACTACCGCGAGGCACAAGCCCTCCCCCACGACCCCGCCTTCGACCTCCTGGTCCCCCGCGAAGGGCTCATGGCGCTGCTCGGCGTACCGCTCCTGGTGGGCGACGAGGCGATCGGCGCCCTCTTCGCCGCCGACCGCAGCGAGCGTCCCTTCGAGAAGGACGAGGTGGCGCTCTTCAGCGCCTTCGCCAGCCACGCCGCGGTCGCCCTCAACAACGCCCGGCTGTACGAGCAGACCCGCAGCTCCTTGCAGCGCCTCACGGACGCGTATCGCACCATCGAGGACCAGGTCGCCACGATGGAACGGGCCGCGTCCGTGCACGAAGCCCTGACGCACGTGGTGCTGACCGGCGGCGGTCCCGGCGACATCGCGCAACTCCTCGTCGAGCATCTGCAAGGCACCGTGACCGTTCAGGACCGGGACGACATCGTGCTCGCGACCCGCTCCCCTGAAGGGCAACGGGCGGACTCGGAAGGGGACTTGGCCAGGTCGCTGCGCGAGGAGGCACGCGGCACCGGGCGCTGCGCCACGGTACGGGGCGAGGACGGCACCTTTCGCAGCGTGGTGGCCGTACGCGCCGGCGGAAGCCACTTCGGCTTCCTCTCCCTGGCCCGCCGAAGTCCACCGGAGCCGGCGGACGTCCGCATGCTGGAGCGCTCCGCGCAGATCATGGGGCTGCTCATCCTCATGCGCGACGCCCGGGTCGAAGCGGAGGAACGGGTCCGCGGCGAGCTCCTCATGGAGTTGATGTCCCCCGCTCCCCTGCACCCTGCGCAGCGCGACCGGGCGCTCGCCCGTGGCGTCGACGTCGACCACCTCGACACCCTCGTCGTGGCCGACTGTCCGGAGAGATCCGCGAGCGACATCGTCCGGCACCTCAAACCCCTGTCGGCCAGGTGGTCGGGGCTCGCGGGCGAATACCTCGGGCGCGCGACCATGCTCCTTCGCGCCGACGACGCGGACGCCGCCGCCCACGCCCTGCACCAGGAGCTGGGCCGCACGCTCGGTGCGCCGAGCCTCGTCGTCGCCGACCGGATCGTGGGTCAGGAACGTGCCCGTTCGTTCACGCTGACGCAGCGCTGCATCAAGGTGCTGCGGGCCCTGGGCGAACAGGACCGGGGGGCCGCCACCCAGCGGTACGGGATGTACGCGCTCGTCTTCGACCCCGACCGCACGGACGATCTGCACCGGTTCCTCGAGGACGAGCTCGGCACGCTCCTCGCGTACGACCGGCGGCGGTCCACCGACCTCGTGACCACGGCGGCCGCCTACTTCGCCCACTCCGGGAACCTGAGCCGGTCGGCCCGCGCCCTGCACGTGCACCTCAACACCCTGCTCAAGCGCCTGGACCGGATCGGGGTCCTGCTCGGCGAGGACTGGCGCTCCCCAGACGCGGCGCTGCGCCTCCACTTGGCGCTGCGCCTGCACGAGTTGCGGGCTGCGGTCGGTGGGGCGGGCTGAGCAGGATCAACCGGACGGTGACGGGGCCCGCCACCACCGGGCGTAGGAATTCCCAGCCCGGCAAGCGTGCGCAGGCGATTGCCGGGTGCCGGGGGCGGTGGTTGTTTGGGTCCTGAGCGTGTTCCGGCCCGGGGCGCGACGGCATGAGGGGGAGGCCCCCATGAGCCAGAAATTCGTCCAGATCATCGAATTCGAGACCCAAAAGATCGACGAGCTGCGCAAACTGCTCGAGCGCTTCGAGCAGAAGATGCAGGGCAAGTCCGGCGGCCCCACACACCGCATCCTGCTCCAGGACCGGGACAAGTCGGGACGCTACCTCGCGATCATCGAGTTCGAGTCGCACGAAGCCGCCATGCGCAACAACGATCGCCCCGAGGTCGCCAAACTCAACGAACAGCTCACGGCGCTGTGCACACGGGGACCGTCCTTCACCAACTGCGACCTGAAGGATTCGCGCGAGCTGAAGTGAACTGAACCGGAGTGAACTGATCCGGAGCGAAGGAGCGGGGAGCAGGGAACAGGTAGCGGGGGGAGCAGGGAGCGCACGCGCCATCTTGTCGGGTTGGTACGGACCTGCCATGCTGCCCGCGCCGTCTGGTCGCTCGCTCCCTCTCCTCCGGAGGTTCGTATGCGCCGTCGCTCCTTGCTCGTCCGCCACAGACTCCTCGCCGTCCTCGGCCTGCTCGTCGCGCTCCTGATCCCGACCGCGCCATCGAGTGCTGCCGCGGCCGGCACGCCGCCCCAGGTCTACGGGGCCTGGCACTGCGGTGACGACTTCTGTACGTGGGGACGGGTGCGCTCCGTCGCCGAGTTCGACTCGATGAACCACTGGCTCATCGACCGGGGCGACGGACGCCCCTCCGTGAACGTCGTCGTGCTCAGCTTCGTCGAACCGCAGAAACTGCTGCGTCTCACCGACGACGCCACGACCGTGGACGGTGTCCCCAAGGGGATGACCCCCGAGATCGTGCAGTACTTCACCTCGCGCGGCGTGCGGGTGATGCTGTCCATCGGCGGGATCACGTACACCGATGAGTGGGATGCCGCACTCTCCGAGAACGCCACCCAACTCGGGCTCAACGCGGCCGCGTTGGCGAGCCGCCTCGGTGTCGGCATCGAGATCGACTACGAGCAGAACACCGACCCGAACCTCACCGCCCTCCAGGCCTTCATCGACGCCTACCGCTCGGTGCACCCGTACGACGCGAGCGGCAGCAGGCCCGCAGCGCGACTCACCATCGACGTGGCGGCCGGCGACCGGTGGCTGATCGCGGTCAACCGCAAGGCGACTGCCGACTGGCTGCGCACGGACACGCCCGTGCTCGACTACGCCAACGCGATGGTGCCGGCGCGCCAGCCCTCGGCGAGTGCGGCGACCGCCAGCTGGCAGGAACACGTCGACGGCAAGCCGCAGTTCGCGCCGCCGGTGCCGCCGCTGGCGCCGGCCAAGTTCACGGGCGGCCTGTACGTCGCGTACGGACGTTCACCGCTGCCCGAGTGCACGAACTTCGCGGGGTCGCTGCAGAGCGCGACGGGTTCGTACGTGCAGAACGTGGCGCCCAACGGGGCGGGGTCCACACCGGGCATGCTCGGCTACATGTTCTGGGCGGCCGAGAAACCGTCCACCCGCGGGCTCGGCACCCAGCCGCCGAACACCTGCGAAGGCGGGGTGGGCGCGGGGGCGACGGCCTACTCGGTTCCGGTCCCGATGCCACCGCTACGGCAAGGGTGAAGCTCACCTGACACCTGACACCTGACGCCGGGGCGGGCGACTCCCTTCGGTGGGCCGTCCGCCCTGGCCACACCCCTGCCACCGCTAAGGTGGGCGGGTGGTGAGTGCAAAGGATTCGGTACGCGGCAGCGGGCGGACGCCGTCCGCGCCGACGGACGCGGACCTGCACCCGTCGGCGGACACGGACCTGCACGCACCGGGGGACGCGGACCTGCACCGCTCTGCGGACGCGGACCTCCGCGCCTTGGCGGTGCAGCTGCGCCGTATGAACGGCGAGATCAACCGGGTGGTCCACGGGTTCGCCGCCACGCAAGGGCTGCACGCGACCGACGTACAAGCACTCGCCGCGATCCTCGACGCGGAGGAACCCCTCACTCCGGGCCGGTTGCGCGAGCACCTGGGCCTCACCTCGGGTGCGGTCACCGCCTGTCTCGACCGGCTCGAGCGGGCCGGACACGTCCGGCGCTCCCGCGACAGCGCCGATCGCCGGGTCGTCCACCTGCACTACGTGAACGACGCCCAACGCACGGCTCGCGCCTTCTTCCGCCCCCTGGCCGCCGCCGCGACCGAAGCACGCACCGGCTTCACCGATGCCGAACTGACCGTCGTCGTACGCTTCCTCACCACCCTCAACGCCGAACTGGCCACCGCCCGCAACCAGGCTCCCGGCGAGACGGCCCGTACGGGGCTCAAGGGCCCTTAGCCTCCCGCGAGTTCACAGGCGCCTGCTCCTGCGCCGCCGCACGCGTGATGTTGCGGGCCATGCCTCCGAAGACCACCGCGTGGAAGGGTGCGACACTCCACCAGTACGCATGTCCCAGCAGGCCCCGAGGGTGGAAGAGGGCGCGCTGGCGGTAGCGGGTGTGGCCCTGGGCGTCCTGGTCCACGTACATCTCGAGCCAGGCGAGGCCGGGCAGTCGCATTTCGGCGCGCAGGCGGAGCAGGCGGCCGGGGTCGATCTCCTCGACGCGCCAGAAGTCGAGGGAGTCGCCCACCCGCAGGTGGTGCGCGTCGCGTCGGCCGCGGCGCAGTCCCACGCCGCCGACCAGCCGGTCGAGCCAGCCGCGCACCGCCCAGGCGAGCGGGAAGGAGTACCAGCCGTTGTCGCCGCCCACTCCCTCGATGACGCGCCACAGGGCGTTCGGGGCGACGTCCACGCCGCGTTCACGGCAGTCCGTGTAGAGGCTGCCGCCCGCCCAGTCGGGGTCGGTGGGCAGGGGGTCGCTCGGGGCGCCGGGGACCGCGGCGGAGGACCAACGGGTGGCGACCTGGGCGTCCTGGATCTTCTGCAGCGCCAGTTCGACGGCCACAGCGAAGGGCATGGGGCGCCCCGGGAGATCGGGCACGTAGGCGGCGATGTCGTGTTCGTGGCAGACGACTTCGTGGCGCAGCGACTCCGTGAGCGGTCGCGCGATCGAGCGCGGGACCGGGGTGACGAGCCCGACCCAGTGACTGGACAGGCGTGGGGTCAGTACGGGCACGGGCACGATCAGGCGCGGCGGCAGGCCGGCGATCTCCGCGTACTGGCGCATCATGTCCACGTACGTGACGACGTCGGGTCCGCCGACGTCGAAGGTGCGGTGGACCTCGTCCGGCAGATCGGCGCAGCCGACGAGGTAGCGGAGCACGTCGCGTACGGCGATGGGCTGGATCCGGGTCCGCACCCACTTCGGTGTGATCATGGCCGGCAGGCGCTCGGTGAGATAGCGCAGCATCTCGAACGATGCGGATCCGGAGCCGACGATGACCGCGGCCCGCAGCACCGCGGTCGGCACGCCGGACGCGAGCAGGATCCTGCCGACTTCCGCCCGGGACCGCAGATGGGGTGAGAGTTCCGCCTCCGGGACGCCCGCCGGGGTGAGTCCGCCGAGGTAGACGATCCGGCGCACGCCCGCGGCCCGCGCCTGTTCGCCGAAGATCCGGGCCGCCTCCCGGTCGGTCTCCTCGAAGCCGCGCCCCGTTCCGAGCGCATGCACCAGGTAGTACGCGGTGTCGATGCCGCGCATCGCCTCGGCCACGTCGGACGCGTCGGTCACGTCGCCGCGTACGACCTCCACGCGGCCTGCCCACGGGTGGTCGCGCAGCTTGCGCGGGGTCCGGGCGAGGCAGCGCACCTGGTGCCCGGCGTCGAGCAGTTCGGGCACCAGGCGACCGCCGATGTATCCCGTGGCGCCGGTGACCAGGCAGTGCCGGCCCGACGAGGTGTCTGCGGTGTTCACGTGCTCCTCCGCGTGCTCCGCCCGGCGGGGCGTCTCCCGTTCGGGCTCCTCTTGATCCTTCTGGTGCCCCAGGGTTCTTGGATGCGGGCGAGATCACGGGAGGACACACCGCATCCGAACGCGACAGTCGGGCCGTATACACGGTTGTCGCGCGGAGCACCCTGGCTTCAACCCGCCCGCACGAGAATGTTTCAATCATTGAGATTGTTTTTCATCGAGCTTTCTCGATTCGAGAGGATCTTCATGTTCAGCGGAGCACGGCTCGCACGCTGGCTGGTTCCCGTCGTCCTCCTGATCGCCTGGCTGGGCATCGGCGGCACGCTCGGGCCGTACGCGGGCAAGCTGGGGGACGTCGCCACCAACGATCAGGCCGCCTTCCTGCCACGGAACGCCGAGTCCACTCAAGTCCTGGACGCCCAGCGTCAGTTCCGTCAGGAGGAGACGCTCCCCGCGATCGTCGTGTGGACCGGCGGGGAGGCAGGCCAGAAGCTCGGGAAGGCGCAGCTCACGGCGGCCACCGAGGCGCTCGCCTCGCTCAAGGGCGCGGACGGCACGGTCGGGAGCCCCTCCCCCGCGGTGCTGTCCGAGGACGGCGAAGCCATGCAGGGCATCGTCCAACTGCGGCCGGACCTCGGGGAGAAACTGCCGGATGTGCTCGCCCGGGTGGACTCCGCCGCGGCGAAGGTGTCCGGCACGCAGGCGCAGATCGCGGGTCCGGCGGCGAGTCAGGCCGACCTGTCGGACGCGTTCGCCGGCATCGACGGTCTGCTGCTTGCCGCTGCCCTCGTCACCGTGCTGCTGATCCTGCTGCTCGTCTACCGCAGTCTGCTGCTGCCGCTCGTGATCATCCTCGGCGCGGTGTTCGCCCTGGGACTCGCCTGCGCGATCGTCTACGTGCTCGCCGACCACGACGTCGTACGGGTCGACGGCCAGGTGCAGGGCATCCTCTCGATCCTCGTCATCGGCGCCGCGACCGACTACGCGTTGCTGCTCACGGCACGATTCCGCGAGGAGTTGCCCGTAACCGGTGACCGTATGCAGGCGATGCGGTCGGCGCTGAGGCGGTCGTTCGGGCCGATCGTCGCGAGCGGAGCCACCGTGGCGCTCGGACTGCTCGCACTGCTGCTCAGCGATCTCACCAACAACCGGGCTCTCGGGCCCGTCGGCGCCATCGGCATCGTGTGCGCCGTGCTCAGCACCCTCACGTTCCTGCCCGCCGTCCTCGTGCTGCTCGGTCGCGCCGCGTACTGGCCGGCGAAGCCCAAGTCCGCGCGGGAGTCGGCAGGTCACGGGGTGTGGACGAGGATCGCGGACCTGGTGGACCGGGCGCCGCGCAAGGTCTGGGCGGGCACGCTCGCGGCCCTGCTGATCTGCGCCGGCTTCGCCCCGATGCTCACCTCCAAGGGCGTGCCTCTGGACGAGGTGTTCGTCAACGAGACCTCCTCCGTGGCCGCTCAGGAGACGCTCGGCCGGCACTTTCCCGGCGGCTCGGGCAACCCGGCCGTGGTGATCGCCGACGCCGACCGGCTGGAGCCCGTGCTTGCCGCGATCGAGGACACCGACGGTGTCTCGTCGGCCGCCCCGGCGAGCGCCTCCGGCAGGCCGGGCGGCGCCAAGCCCCTCGTCGTGGACGGGCGCGTGCGCATCGACGCGACGCTGCGCGCTGCCGCGGACAGCGATGACGCCAAGGACACCGTCGGCAGGCTGCGCACCGCTGTGCACGCGGTCCCCGGCGCCGATGCGCTGGTCGGCGGGTACACGGCCCAGCAGTACGACACCCAGCGCACCGCGCAGGACGACCGCACGGTCATCGTCCCGGTGGTCCTTGCGATCATCCTTGTGATCCTCGTCGGGCTGCTCCGCTCGCTGGCCATGCCCCTGCTGCTCGTCGCGACCGTCGCGCTCAACTTCCTTGCCACACTGGGTGTTTCCGCCCTCGTCTTCGAGCACGTCCTCGGCTTCGGCGGCACCGATCCGTCCGTACCGCTGTACGGCTTCGTCTTCCTGGTGGCGCTCGGCGTGGACTACAACATCTTCCTGATGTCCCGGGTCAGGGAGGAGTCCCTGCGCCACGGCGTCCGCGAAGGGGTGCTCCGCGGACTCACGGCGACCGGAGGCGTGATCTCCTCGGCGGGTGTGGTGCTCGCCGCCACGTTCGCCGCGCTTGCGGTGATCCCGCTGTCGTTCCTGGTGCAGATCGCGTTCATCGTCACGTTCGGCGTGCTCCTGGACACCTTGGTCGTACGGTCGCTCCTCGTCCCGGCGTTGGTACGCGACATCGGCCGCCCGGCGTGGTGGCCGGGGGCCCTCAGTCGCACACCCGGCGGCCCATAGAAGCTGTGCCATACCCCTGGTTCCCCCCTCGGGGGAACGAAGCGGCCAACACCCTCGGCTGCCGCCCTATCCGGGCCTCCCACGCTCGTGTCCGTCCGGGAGTCCGCCCGTTGTTGAGGTGGGTGAGGCCGTGCCCGACCGGTGCGCGTCCGGTGGCTTCGTCGACCGAGCGGCTCTCGTTCGCTGTCGCGGAACAAGTAGGGCGTATGGGTGACTTCACCGCCGTGACCAGGGATTTGCTGTCGTATGTCCGGTAGACAAGTCGTCGTTCCGGCCGCCTCCACGGGATGCGCCAGGACTGTCTGTTTGCCACGTCCTATCGAAGGGCTTTGTTCATGCGCCGTATGCGACGCCTCCTGGTTCCCGCGGTCATCGCCGCCGCGGGTGCCGCACTCCTGCCCGCCGGCCCGGCCGGTGCCAGGGTTGCCGCGGAGGGCGGCTCCATCACCTGCCAAGGCGGCAGCCTCAGCGCGGACTTCAAGCCCGGCGTCACCTTCAGGAGGGGGACAACGCAGATCCAAGCGAGGGGGGACCTGAACGGCTGCTCCTCGCCGGAGTACCCGAAGATCACCAGCGGCACCTTCCGCTTCGTCGGGTCCGGGACCGGCGCCTGCCCGGGCCCCTTCGCGATCGGCTACGGCAAGCTGCAGATCACCTGGAACGACGGAAGCACCTCCCTCCTCCCGCAGATGTCCATGCTCGCTGAGGCGTTCACTGTCTCCGTGGACCGCGGCGCCGTCTCCGAAGGCCTCTTCAAGGGTCAGACCGGACGCCTGAGTGGCCGTGCCACCACCGCCCCAATTGACATGGGCTCCCAGTGCATTACGTCCGAGGGCCTCACCCGCTATGAGGCGGAACTCGACAGCGTGGCAATCGGCTCGATCTGACAGCACCCTCACCACGGCGGGGCTCACCAACCGGAGAGCCCCACCTGGAGCTTGTGCACGCGACGCTCGTCACGGAACTTCACAGATCGCCGGTTCTGAACAGCTTCTTGGCCCCAGGGCTGGGCGTGGCGCGTCGTCACGCCCGGCCCGGGCTCGCTTGAACCGGGCCAATCCGTCCGCCAGATCCACGATGGGGTCGGGGTAGTCGTCGATCGCGGCGCGTTCGAGTCCTTGGAGCTTCCACGGCTCGTGCACGAACGGGGCCGCGACGTCCGCCAGTTCCGGCACCCAGCGGCGCGTATAGACGCCGTCCGGGTCGTAGCGCTTGGCCTGGGTCACCGGGTTGAGCACGCGGTTGGGGCGCGAGTCGGTGCCGGTTCCGGCCATCCACTGCCAGTTGAGCTGGTTGTTGGCCACGTCCCCGTCGACAAGGAGCGAGAGGAAGTACTCGGCTCCGACGCGCCAGTCCACGTACAGGGTCTTGGTGAGGAAGCTCGCGGTGAGCAGGCGGCCGCGGTTGTGCATCCAGCCTTCGTGCCGCAGCTGCCGCATGGCCGCGTCGATGACGGGATATCCGGTACGGCCTTCCTGCCAGGCTTCGAAGTCCCGACGGGCCGATACCGAGGTGCGCCAACGGTCGTGCTGGGAGCGGTAGTTCCGCTTGGCCGCGTCGGGGCGGGCGGCGAGGACCTGCCGGTGGAAGTCGCGCCAGGCCAGCTGCCGTACGAAGGCCTCGGCGCCCGCTCCGCCTTTGCGCAGCGCCCGCTGGACGCATTCGACCGGGGACAGCGTGCCGAAGTGCAGGTGCGGCGAGAGCCGCGACGTACGGTCACCGCCGAGGTCGTCATGGCCGTCCTCGTACTCCCCCAGACCGCTGCGCAGCCACGCGCTGAGCTGCTCGCGGGCCGGCCACTCGCCGCCGGCCGCGAGCGCGGGTGAGACACCGGTGATGTAGCCGCGTACAGGCAGGGGCTCCGAGCCGACGCCTTCGGGCACCCGTACCGTGCGCGGAGCCGACAGCGGGGTGCGCATCGGCTGCTGCGCCCAATGCCGGTGGTACGGGGTGAAGACCGCGAAGTGGTCCGATGAGGCCGGGGTCACCGTGCCGGGGGCCACCACGGTGTTGACGGTGTCGTGCACGGTCAGGCGGCACCCCAACGTCTGGAGCAGGGCGCCCAGTTGCTCCTCCCTGCGCCGGGCATGCGCACTGTGGTCGGCCGCCAGGTGCACCTCCTGCGCGCCGGTTTCGGTCACCACCTTGCCCACCTCGTCCGCGAGGTTCCCCGACCGCAGCACCAGCCGGCCGCCTCGCTCGCGCAGCCCCGCATCCAGGTCGGCCAGGCAGTCCGCCAGGAACGCCAGCCGGTTGGGCGCGGCGAATCCGGCCGCGTCCACGGCACGGTCGCGTACGAACAGCGGCACCACTTCGCGCGACCGTTCCAGGGCGGTGTGCAGCGGCGGGTGGTCGTGCAGGCGGAGGTCGCAGGTGAACAGGACGACCGACACGGTCATGAGCGCGATCCTTCAGGAGAGCTTCGGGGCGGGTGGCCGCCAGTCGGTGACGAGGGGCGAAGCGGTCACACCCACCCTTTCCCCGTGCGGGAGACGTACGGATGCACCCTGGTGTGGCCTGAATTGGTGCATCCGCGGTCCCATCGAGCCGCGAATCCTCCGCGGGGCGGCCCTCCGGAACCGGAGCCGGCCCTCCACAAGACGGAGCAACCCTGCGAAGACCACGACCACTCCCCCATCCCGGCCGTCGGTCATGCGTCCGCGGGAGTGACGCATGACCGACGGCCGACGGGGTGTCACCCGTCGGCGGGAAGGGGCCCGGGCGGGGCCCCGGACGACTGCGTCACCGCACGGAACAGCGATTCGAGCACCGCGAGCCCCGACGCCAGACCCGTGAGGCGACCTGCTCCCTGTTCGTGCACCGCACTCCTCCAGCCCGTCCCGGCCAGGAGGACCAAGGGGTGGCTGCGGGCGCCGCGGACACCCCACTCCAGGGAAAGCAGCGCCCGGACCACGGAAAGATCGGCGGTCTGCCGGGTCTGCGACCAGAGCACCACCGCGCACGGACCGATGCGCCGCACGGCCGATTCCAGCGCTTCCACCGGGACCCCGGCTCCGAAAATGCGGGTGGGCAGACCGCGTTCCACGAGCGCGGCCCACAGCGCCTCGATCGCCAGGCAGTGCTGCTCCTCGGGCATACAGGCCAGCAGGACCGGCGGCAGCAAGGGCTCGTGCTCCGGCGCTCTGACGGCCGACCGCAGCGTCGTGGAGACATGCCAGGACAGCAGATGTTCGACGTCCACGTAACACTCGCTGGAAGTGGCCCACTTGCGGCCGACCGCGTGCAGCGTCGGGGCGATGATCTGCTCCCAGGCGACGACCACACCGTAGGTGTCGACCGCCGCACGCAGCCGGGCCTGCACCGCACCCGCGTCGAGACGGACCGCCGCCCGTCCGAGTCCGCGGCTCTCGGGCCAGACCTGGCCGAGCGGCAGCTCGCCGTACTCGCCTGATGCCGAGCCCGGGCCGAGGGGCTGCTGCGCAGCCTCCGACTCCCTGATGCTCGGCGTGGAAGGTGACCCGGCCAGCGCGAGGCGGGCGGCTTCGGCCGGTGCGACGCCCTGCGCGGTCAGGCGGCACATGGCCTCGATCCTGGCGACATCGGCCGGCTGCCAGCGCCGGTGGCGGCCCTCCTCACGGCTGCTTGGACCGATGCCGTACCGCCGCTCCCAGGTGCGCAGGGTGGTGGCGGCGACGCCGAGCCTGCGGGCCAGAGCCCCGGTGGTCAGAGCGGCGTCGGCGAGCCCGGACGATTCCTCGGGCAGGTCCCTGCTGTCCTGGCCGTCCGGCTCACTCGGCATCTGCTGCTCCTCACCTCGGTGTCACACCCCGCACCCGTACTTCCTTGTTTCGCCTGCATACGGAGGCACGCGCGGGTCGCCTGCATACGGAGGCAACGCGGGCCGCACCGTCGCCGCGGCCGACTGCCAGTGTTCCAGCGGCGCGTTCCCTCCGCCGCCCGAAACGATGCACAAACGACGCGTGTTGTGCGCTGCTTCCGCCTCGGATGAACCTCGCTTCAGGCAAACGGTGCACTGCCCGGCGTACCTGTCAAAGGAGGGGTCGTGATGACCACGACAGCCGAGACCGCAGTCGACGCAGCCGACCAGGCGCAGGAGACGTTCGAGGCTGCGTTCGCGCAGGGCGACGACACGGTCTTCCGCCGGCTGTACGACGAGTGGGGAACGCTGGTGCACACGGTGGCGCGGCGCGCACTCGGCGACGAGTTCGAAGCGCAGGACGTCACCCAGCAGGTCTTCGTCGCCGCCTGGCGGGGCCGCGCCGGCTTCCGGCCCGAGCGCGGCAACGCACGCTCCTGGCTCCTCGGCATCACCCGCCACAAGATCGCCGACGCGCTTGCGGCACGCACCCGCAGGACCAAGCTGGTCGCGGCCGCCTCGCAGTCAACTCCTCACGAGCTCGTCACCCTGCCGGACGGGCTCCTCGCGCAGCAGGCCGTGGACCGCATCGTGATCCAGCACGAGCTCGACCGCCTGTCCGCCGAGCAGCGGAAGGTTCTCCGACTGGCCTACTACGCGGACCTCACCCAGACACAGATCGCCCAGCGCACCGGACTTCCGCTCGGCACCGTCAAGAGCCATGTGCGGCGGGGACTGCACCTGCTGCGCGACAACCTCGCACACAGTCTGCGCTGACGCTGACCGGGGCTTTCTGCCTCGAAGTCTTCTGCCTCGAGACCAATCCGCCACCAGGGGTCGCATCGAATCACTCGTGGCGTGTGACTTCACCACATGCGCACAGGCGATGAGGGAGATCCGTGAGGGCAACAGAGAGCAGCGACGCCGGCACCCGCCCCTCCCGGGGCGTGGATCTTGCCGCGGCGCTGGCCGCGGTGGCACGGGGGGACCAGGAGCAGTTCACGCAGGTCTATGACCAGGTCAGTGCTCCCGTGCTCGGTCTGGTACGCAGCGTGCTGCGCGATCCGGCCCAGTCGGAGGAGGTCGCCCAGGAGGTCCTCGTCGAGGTGTGGCGGACCGCCGCGCGGTTCCGTCCGGACAAGGGCAGTGCCATGACCTGGGTGATGACCCTGGCGCACCGGCGTGCGGTCGACCGGGTCCGCTCCGTCGAGGCGACCGCGGCGCGCGAGCACAAAGCCGCGCTCCTCGATCAGACCCCCGCGTACGACCAGGTCACCGAGCAGGTCGAAAGCCGCCTGGAACAGCAGCGTGTGCGCCGCTGCCTGGGAGCGCTCACGTCGTTGCAGCGCGAAGCGGTCACCCTCGCCTACTACCGCGGGCTGACCTATCGCGAGGTCGCCCAGCTCCTCACCCTCCCGCTGGGCACGGTCAAGACCCGCCTGCGCGACGGACTGATCCGACTGCGCGACTGCCTGGGGGTGACCGCGTGACCGCCGCGGACCTCCACACCTCCACCGGTGCCTACGTGCTGCACGCGCTGGCCCCTGCCGAACGTGTCGAGTTCGAGCGCCACCTGGCCGCCTGCGAGGCCTGCACTCAGGAAGTCGCGGAGCTGGCGGCCACCACCGCCCGCCTCGGGCTGGCCGTCGCCGCGCCCGCGCCCCCACGCATGCGGGAGCACGTGCTGCAGCGCATCCAGACCGTGCGGCAGGAACCGCCCGAGGTGCCTTCGCGCGGTCGTCTGCAGACCTGGGCCCGCGCGCTTCCCCGGTTGTCCCTTGCGGCATGTCTGGCCGCTGCCGCGGCGTTCGGCGGGATCGCCGTGTGGCAGCACGAGTCGGCCGAGGACGCCCGGTCGCAGGCCCGCCAGGCACAGCAGCGGGCGGACGAGCTGGCGGCGGTACTGGCCGCGCCGGACGCCGAAGTGGCGGCCGGTGAACTCGGCGACGGGGCACGCGGCACCGTCATCGTCTCGCGCGCACAGGACCGCGCGGCCTTCGTCGCCGCAGGCCTCCCGGAGCTGCCCGACGGCAAGGTGTACCAACTCTGGTTCAACGACGGGGACATCATGCGCCCGGCCGGGGTGTTCCGCGGGTCGGGCGCCGAGCGGGTCGTCCTGCTCGACGGCCGCATCGACGGGGCGAGCGGCATGGGCCTCACGGTGGAACCGGCGGGCGGCTCACCCCGGCCCACGACGGAGCCGCTGGGCGTGATGGCGTTCCCTGCCTAGGGCGGTGAAAGACGAAGGACCGCTACGGCGCCGTTCAAGTCCCCCGCGGGGCGCCGCCGGTGCGTCGGGCCCGTCCGACGCACCGGCTCGTACCCGCCGCCTCAGCCTCCCGCCGCCTTGCGCGGCGGCCGCGGGAAGAAGCCGCTGACCCGCTCGCGGTAGTCGGCGTAGCCGGGCCTGTCCGCCATGTGGCGCTCCAGGAGGGCCTTGCCGCTGCCGCGGGTCAGGAGGTAGCTCATCACGAGGGGGCCGATCACCGTGACCGCGGCAGCCGGCGGCCAGTCGCAGATGAACAGGAACAGGCCCCACCAGACGCAGAAGTCGCCGAAGTAGTTGGGGTGCCGGGTCCAGGACCACAGGCCCCGGTCCATGATCCGGCCGCGGTGGGCCGGATCGGACTTGAACCGTGCCAACTGCCGGTCGCCGACGGCCTCGAAGGCGATGCCGAGGAGCCACAGCGCCGCTCCGGCGGCGGCGACCGGGGTCATCGCCCCCTTGATGTACATCGCGGACTGGACCGGCAGCGACACCAGCCACACGAGGGCTCCCTGCAGCAGGTACACCATCCGCAAGGCGTACGCCGCCCTGCTGCCCGGCGCCTTGGAGAGCAGCCGCTCGTAGCGCGGATCCTCACCGTGGCCCCGGCCCCGCCGGGCGATATGCACGGAGAGCCGCAGCCCCCACACGACCGTCAGGACGGCGACGCACAGCCGCCGTCCGTCATCGCCCTGGCTCGCGGACAGGGCGTACGCGACGACGGCCACGGCGCAGAAGGCGAGCCCCCAGGCGACGTCCACGAGCCGGTGCAGATCCTTGCGTACCGCGACGGCGAAGGTCGCGAGCAGCACGCCGAGGGCGGCTGCGGCGGTGACGGGCAGCTGGGCCGCGAAGGAGCCCCAGTCGAATCCGGTGGTGGTCATCGGGAACCGCCGTCGCGCCTGGTGAGCAGGAATTGCTGGACGTCGAGATAGCGGGAGCGAAAGCCCGCCTCGGAGTAGGCGAGGTAGAAGGTCCACATGCGGCGGAAGGTGGCGTCGAAGCCCAAGTCGTCGACTTCGGCGGCGCGTTCGGTGAAGCGTTCGCGCCACAGCCGCAGCGTTTCGGCGTAGTGGGCGCCGTAGCCCGCGCGCGCCTCGACCCGCAGCGTGGTGTGCGACGCGAGGGTTTCCTCCACCGCGCGGACGGAGGGCAGCAGGCCGCCGGGGAAGACGTACTTCTGGATCCAGGTGTGGGTGCCCGCCGAGGCGCGCATCCGCTCGTGCGGCATGGTGATCGCCTGCAGGGCGATGCGTCCACCCGGTGCGAGCAGGCGGTCCAGGCAGCGGAAGTAGTCCGGCCAGAACTCCGCACCGACGGCTTCGATCATCTCGACGCTGACGATCGCGTCGTACTCGCCCTCGACCTGCCGGTAGTCGCACAGTTCCACCTCGGCCCGGTGGTCGAGTCCCGCCGCTCTCAGACGTTCACGCGCAAGGGTCCGCTGTTCGGCGGAGAGCGTCACGGAGCGGACGTACGCCCCGCGGGCTGCGGCCCGCAGCGCCAACTCGCCCCAACCGGTGCCGATTTCGAGCATCCGGGTGCCGGGTCCGACGCCGGTCAGGTCGAGCAGCAGGTCGATCTTGCGGTGCTGGGCGGAGGTGAGCTGTGCGTGGGTGGCCGGCAGTTCGGCGAAGCAGGCGGAGGAGTAGGTGAGGGTGCCGTCGAGGAACAGGGCGAACAGGTCGTTCGACAGGTCGTAGTGCCGATGGATGTTGGTGCGCGCGCCCGTGGGTGTGTTGCGGTGCGCGGCGGGCTGACGCACGGCCCACAGTCCGCGCAGCCGCTGCAGAGATGGTGGGATCAGCGTCGCGACGTTGCCCGCGAGCACTTCGAGAACCCCGGTCAGGTCCTCGGCGTCCCACTCCCCCGCCATGTAGGACTCGCCGAAACCGATCAGCCCGCCCGCCGCGATTCGGCTCATGAAGGCGGGTTCGTCGTGTACGACCAGCAACGGCCCTCCCTGGCCGAGGACTTCATCGGCCCCCAGCTCGGCCCGCAGAGGCAGCCGGTCCAGGGCCCGCCGCACGAGCGCCCGGGCGACGGACCGTCGCGGCGCTGGACAAGGCGGGACGGACGCCACGTCGGGCCACCGGTCCGCATCGGCCGCCCGCAGCCGCACGGGAGCCGGGCCGGGTGCGGATCCTTCGCGCGACGATGCGTCGGACGCGTCGGAGACAGACGTACTCACTGCATTCCCTTCTGCCGGGGATGAGGGGGACGTGGCACGGTGCGCAGGCCGCGCAGCCACAGCCGGATGCCGTGCCGGCGGATGCCCGCGGACACGGCGAGGGTCGACCAGGGGTGGCGCAGCAGGAGCCGCATGAGCGTCGACGCGGTCGCCGGCCGGCGCTCGCCGCGCACCGTGGCGGTGAAGGGCCGCCGGTCGTCCTGCTCCAAGTGCACCGTGAGGCGCAGGTGTTCGCGGGGCACGGGCAGCCGCATCCGGTACGCCCCGGACACGGCGAAGAAGGGCGAGACGTAGAACTCCTTGGCCGCCTCGAAGTCCTGCGTACCGTTCGCGGCCGGCCTCGGATCGTCGGCGCCTCGCGCTGAATGCGAGTGCAGCAGGTAGCAATGCCGCTCGCCGTACGTGTTGTGGACCTCCGCCACCACACAGCGCAGGCGGCCGTCGGGCGTGTAACACCAGTACAGCGTCAGGGGGTTGAACACATGGCCCAGCACCCGGGCGTTGCCGAGCATCAGGACGCGCCCGTCCGTCGGCTCGATCCCGTTCGCCCGCAGGAAGCGCTCAAGGCCGGCGCGGATCGTCGCGTCCCGCCCGGCGAAGTGGTCGCGGCCCTCGAACCGCGCCAGCGCGCGCAGCGGGCGGGGCAGCACCGGGAGCCGGTCCAGGTCGACCAGCCAGAGGTAGGTGCGCTGGCCGAGCGCGTAGCGCGTGGGTGCGGTGCGGACGTGGGTGACCAGGGCGGGGTACAGCGCCGGGGCTTCGGGCGTGGCCGCCTCGTCGCGCGTACGTGTCCGCCGGCGCAGCGACGCCGGTCCGGGGCTCACCACCGCACCCCCAGCGCCGCGGCCGCCTCGACACCCGAACGGCAGCCGTCCTCGTGGAACCCCCACCCGTGATAGGCCCCGGCGAACACGGTCACCGGCCCGTTCAGGCCCGGGAGCCGACGCTGCGCCGCCACCGAGTCCGGCGTGTAGCAGGGGTGCTCGTACACCATGCGGGCCAGAATCCGCTCCTCGGCGACCCGGCCGTCGTCGCCCAGCGTGACCACGTACGACTCGGGAGCGTCCAAGCCCTGGAGCAGGTTCATGTCGTAACTGACCCGCACCTGTTCGGCGCCGGCAGTGCAGCTGGGCATGCGGTAGTTCCAGGCCGCACGGGCGCCCGCGCGGTGCGGCAGCACCGCTGGGTCGGTGTGCAGCAGCGTCGCGTTGCGCGAGTAGCGGAAGGCGCCCAGGACGCGCCGTTCGTCCGAGGTCGCATCGGCGAGCAGACGCAGCGCCTGGTCCGGGTGGGTCGCGATGACCACCGAGTCGTACGTGGAGGCCGTGCCGTCCTCGGTGAGGATCTCGGCCCGGTCGCGGCCGCGGCGCACTGCCCGCACCGGTGCCGAAAGATGCACGGCGCCGAGCTCTTTGCCGATCCGCTCCACATAGCTGCGGGACCCGCCGACCACGGTGCGCCAGGTCGGGGAGCCGCTGACCGTGAGCATCCCGTGGTGGTCGAGGAAGGCGAACAGGTAGCGCGCGGGATAGCGCAGCGCCGTCGCGGGCGCGCACGACCAGACCGCCGAGACGACCGGCGTGACGAAGTGCCGGACGAAGTAACGCGAGAAGCGGTGCCTGGTGAGGAACTCCCCCAGGGTGCGGCGGTCCTCGGAGCCGTCGGCCAGCAACCGCCGCGCGGCGCGGTGGAATCGCGGCACTTCGCCGAGCATCCACAGATACGGCGCGGACAGGGCGTTGGCCGGGCGGGCGAAAAGCCCCCGGGGGCCGCGCGCTCCCGCGTACTCGAGTCCGCAGCCCTCGCACCGCACCGACATCGTCATTCCGGTCTCGCGGGTGGCCACCCCCAACTCGGCGAACAGGCGCAGCAGATGGGGATACGTGCGCTCGTTGTGGACGATGAACCCCGAGTCGACGGCCAGCGCGCGCCCTTCGCCCGACACCACGTCATGGGTGTGGGCGTGGCCGCCGAGCCGGTCGTCGCGCTCGTACAAAGTGACATCGTGGGCCTCGCGCAGGAGGTATGCCGCTGTCAGTCCGGCGATACCGCTGCCGATCACCGCCGTGCGTTGCTTGCGTGTCATGCCGCCCCTCGTCCGTGAGCGGGACATGTCTTGCCCCGCACAGGTGATTCGGAGCCGGGAAGGGTCTGGCTTGGTGGGCCTGCGTGACCTGCGGGGTTCGCGGGGCAAGGGGACACGATCGGGTGAACGACCAAGCCGGGCCCCGCCCCCGTTTCGAATCAAGGGTGTGAGCACAGGGACAACGAGAGCAGCGCGCGGCGCATGGGCCGCGCTGAGCGGCCTGGTCGCCGGGTATGCCGCGCTGGCCGTCGCGGAGCTCGTCGCGGTCGGCGCCCGGCCTTCAGCGGGACCGGTCACGGCGGTCGGCGGCGCCGTGATCGACCGCACGCCCTCGGGCGTGAAGGACTGGGCGATCCGGACGTTCGGCACCGACGACAAGCTGGTGCTGCAGCTGGGTGTCCTCGCGGTCCTCGCGCTGTGCGCGGCGGGCTTGGGGATCCTTGCGCAGCGCACGCGGCGGATCGCGGCGGCCGGTGTGGTGCTGATCGGTGCGCTGGGCGCGGCGGCCGCGCTCTCCCGGCCGGACGCGGCCGGCCCGCTCGACGCCTTGCCGGCCCTGGCCGGTGCGGCCGTCGGAGCCGTCGTCCTGTACGTCCTGGCGGGCAAGCTGCACTCCCCGGTGGTCGCGGAAGTCGGTGCCACGACCACCGGGGGCCTTCCTCGCAGGGGCTTCGTCCTGGCCACCGCGGGCGTGGCCGTCGCGGCAACCGGCGTGGGGGCGGCGGCACGGACACTGCGGGCGAACTCGTCCGCCACGGCGGACACGGCCCGCGCGAGGGTCAGGCTCCCCGTCCCCGCCTCGCCCGCCCCGCCGCTCGCTCGCGCGGTGGACCTCCGGATCGCGGGCGTTGCCCCCTTCACCACGCCCAACCGGGACTTCTACCGCGTCGATACGGCGCTTCGCGTCCCCCAGGTCGACCCCGGCGGATGGCGTCTTCGCCTGCACGGCAAGGGAGTGGGCAGTCCGCGCACCCTGACATTCCAAGAGCTGCTCGACCGGCCGCTCATCGAGCGCGACATCACGATGACGTGCGTCTCCAACGAAGTAGGCGGCCCCTACGTCGGTTCGGCCCGCTGGCTCGGCGTACCCCTGGCGAGCCTCCTCGACGAGGCGGGCGTCCGCCCGCCGTCTCGCGGAGGACCCGCCGACCAGTTGGTGGCCCGCTCGGTCGACGGGATGACCCTCGGCACTCCGGTCGAGACCGTGATGGACGGGCGCGACGCAATGCTCGCCGTGGGCATGAACGGCGAGCCGTTGCCCTTCGAGCACGGCTTCCCGGTCCGGATGCTCGTGCCCGGCCTGTACGGCTACGTCTCGGCCTGCAAGTGGATCGAGGACATCGAGCTGACCACGTTCGATGCGTACGACCCGTACTGGGTCCAGCGTGACTGGGCGCGTGAAGCGCCGATCAAGACCCAGTCACGTATCGACACCCCCAAGCCGTTCGCCCGCCCGGCTGCCGGCAAGGTCGCCGTGGCCGGCGTCGCCTGGGCCCAGCACCGGGGCATCGACCGCGTCGAGGTACGCGTCGACGAAGGACCTTGGCAAAGGGCCGACTTGGCTCCCGAGGGCTCCCTGGACACCTGGCGGCAGTGGCGCTGGGACTGGGCCGCCACCTCCGGCTCCCACACCCTCCAGGTCCGTGCCACCGACGGCACCGGCACCCCACAGACCAGTGCGCGCACCCGCACGATCCCGGACGGCGCCTCCGGTTGGCATTCGGTGGTGGTCAACGTGACCTGATCCCGTCCCCCTCCCCCACGAGCCAGTGACAAGGCCCGCACCCTGCGGGTCCACCCCCAAGGAGAACACCATGAACACCACCCTCCGTCTTCGCCGCGTCGCCGTCGCCGCGACCGCCGCGCTCGCTCTGCCGCTCGCACTCGCCGCGTGCTCCGACGACAAGGGCAGCACCGACCAGGCCGCGGACAAGACGCCCAAGGCGACGCAGTCCGCCGACAAGAGCGCAAGCGCCGACCCCATGACCGGACCCTTCGGACCGGCCTGTGCCTCCGTACCGAAGGACGGTGCGGGAAGCTTCGACGGAATGGCCGCGGACCCGGTCGCCACCGCCGCCTCCAACAACCCGGCGCTGTCCACCCTGGTGACCGCGGTGAAGAAGGCCGGCCTGGTCGACACGCTCAACAACGCGGAGAACCTCACGGTGTTCGCCCCGACCGACGACGCCTTCGCCAAGATCCCGAAGGCCGACCTGGACAAGGTCCTCGCCGACAAGGAGACGCTCACCAAGGTGCTCACGTACCACGTGGTCGGGCAGAAGCTCACCCCCGCGCAGCTGGAGGACGGCTCTTTCGAAACCCTTGAGAAGAGCAAGCTCACCACCGCGGGATCCGGTGAGGACTACACGGTCAACGACTCCTCCAAGGTCGTCTGCGGCAACGTGCCGACCGCCAACGCGACGGTGTACATCGTCGACACGGTGCTGATGCCCAAGATGTAAGCGCGCGGCCCGGCCCTGCGCCGCGGGTGGCTCCGGCTCACGGCAGACGGAGCCACCCGCGGCGCAGATGCCAATGGCCGCCGCGGTCCAACTGGTCAAGCAGGACTCGCTGCAGGGTGTTGTCGCGCGGCAGGGCTGCCGTGGACGTGGTGCCCGGACGGGTGTGGAAGACGAACTCCAGGACGTCCTCGTCGCAGACCGGGCTGTCGCCATGCAAGGTGAAGCGGCGCTGGAACGACACGATGTTTGCGTGGGGCTTCAGATGATTCCCCAGCGCCGGGTCCAGGAGCCAGGAGTGGCAGGTGGCGAACGCCGCCGGGTGCTCCGGATGGTGGCGGGCGAAGAACGGGCGGGCCGCGGCGACGGAGGCATCGCATGCGGCGGTGGTCAGCGGTCCGTCTTCGGCGATGTGGACGTCGAGGACGGGCTCGTCCTCGCCCGGGCCGCCGGCCGGCGCGCCTTGCGCTCCCCAGGAGGGCGAGTCGTACGTACGCAACTCGAACTGCAGGCGGCCGAGTCGGTGCAGGGTGCCGCGCAGGTGGCGGATGATCCAGGTCTGCCGGTCGAAGCCGCCGATGCCGTGGGCGAGACGGTAGGTGGTGAGCTTGGAGCCGAGGTCCGCGAAGGTCGCACGGGTCACCTCGTCCGGGATCGCACGGGCCTCGCGCAGGGTGAGGGCGTGGGACAGAGAGAGGAAGCAGAGGTGGGCGTAGAAGTAGCGGCCCGCCTCGCCGAGTTCCGCCGGTGCGTTGGGCCACCGCACGGCGCCGGGGGTGGTGAACAAGGTGCGCCGGCAGTCCAGCAGGGCTTCCCACAGGCGTGGGGTGCGCCGCGGGTCGGGAAGCGTGGCCGCCAGCGGGATCCGGTCGGGTTCGGGAATCGCGAACACGTCGAGCGCGGTGGCGATCTCCGCATCCGACAAGGGTTTCGGATCCGGGATACGGGCGTCGGCCCGGGGACTGCACAGGATGTCGAACCAGTCGTCCGGCGTCATGGTCTGCTGCCTCCGTGCGTGGCGGACACGTGTCGGCTCCATTGTCGTCATCGGGTACGTACACCCGCCGGCCAGCACCACAAAGGATGCGGATCCAGCGGGGCGGACGGGAGGGCTGGGCACACCGGTCAGGTGAGCCAGCGCGCGAGCCGGTCGGCGATGAAGCCGTCCTCCTCCCCCAGCCATGGGTACAGACCGCGGACCCGGGCGATCTCCTCGCGCTGCCCCGGCGAGAGCGACTCCGCGGAATCGAGACACCACACGCCGTCCAACAGGCCTTGCTGCCGCAGCACTTCATGCACGCCGGCGATGACTCCCGCGAAGGCGTTCCGTACGTCGTACACGGCCGCGTTGGCGTCGGTGTCGCCCGCGAGGCGGGCCAGGGCCCGCTCACGCGCCGCGGCGTCACCGGCACGGGCGGCGTGCACGTCGGCGAGGAGCCGCCCGGCGGACCGGGTCCAGACCGCCCAGTGGCCGAGCAGCCCGCCCACGAAGTGCCGTACCACCGGACCGCCGGGGCCGTGCACGTGGAAGGGCGTGAGCAGGTCGTCGACGATGTTGTCGTCGTTGCCGGTGTAGAGGGCGACCTCGGGACCGCGGTCGGATTCCGCGATGCCCTGGACGAGCTCGAGGGTGCGATAGCGGTCGAACGGGGCCGCCTTCACGGCGACGGTGGACTCCTGGTCGGCCAGCCGTCGCCAGTACGAGCGGGGCAAGTACCGTCCGCCGACGGCCTCTTGGAGGTAGAAACCGATCACCGGCAGAACCTCGCCGATCGCCGCCGTACGGTCGAGCAGGCCGTCAAGGTCCACTTCGGGCAGTCCCGCCGGGGAGACCAGGACGGCGTCGTAACCGAGTTCACGGGCCGTCTCCGCTTCCGCGACCGCTTGACGGACCGGCCCGCAGACACCGGCGATCCGCACCACGGGACGCCCTTCGGCGCGCTTGGCGGCTTCTTCCGCGGCCAGTTCCAGGACGGTCCGCAGCAGGCCGTGCTCCCGCAGGGCGAACTGGGTCGTGTGCACACCGACCGCGAGGCCGCCCGCGCCTGCGTCCATGTAGTAGCGGGTCAGGGCGCGTTGGCGCCGCTCGTCGAGACGGCGGTCCGCGTCGAGGGCCAGAGGATGGGCGGGGATCACGGTGCCCCGGTGGAGCAGAGCGGCAACGTCTTCGGTCATACGGGCGGGCATCTGGGC
>NZ_JAAKZW010000008.1 GCF_011044995.1 Streptomyces mesophilus
GACCGGGGCGGCGCGGACGCTCGGGGGCGGGACGGCTCTGCGAGACGGACTGCGTCCGCTCGTCGACGTGCGCCGTCGGCCGGTCCGCATCGCGCCGGGGCGCGGGCGGCCGGCTGTCCGTCGGCGACTGCGCCTCACGCGCGGCGATCTCCTTGAGCCGCATCGACAGCTGGAGCGTGCTCGGCCGCTCCTCGGGGTCCTTCGCGAGGCACGCCCGGATGAGCGGTGACAGGGCATCCGGCACCCCTTGCAGCTGCGCCTCCTCGTGCACCACGCGGTAGAGCATCACCTCGGAACTGCCGTGCCCGAAGGGCGAGTCACCCATCGCCGCGTACGCGAGGGTCGCGCCCAGCGAGAACACATCCGTCGCCGCCGTCACCGCCTGCCCGCGTACCTGCTCGGGCGCGAGGAAGCCGGGCGAGCCGACGGCCGTACCGACATGGGTCAGCGTGGAGGCGCCCGTCGCCCAGGCGATACCGAAGTCGATGATCCGGGGGCCCTTGGGCGAGAGCAGGATGTTCGACGGCTTGAGATCGCGGTGCACCACACCCGCCTCATGCACGGCGACAAGGCCCTCGGACAGCGCCGAACCCACCACGGCCACCTCGGCCGCCGTGAGCGGACCCTCGTCGGCCACCTTGTCGTGCAGGGAAGGCCCGGGCACGTACTGCGTCGCGAACCACGGGCGGTCCGCCTCGAGATCGGCCGCCACGAGCCGGGCCGTACAGCCGCCGCGGATCCTGCGTGCCGCCGACACCTCACGGGCGAACCGCGAACGGAACTCCTGATCCTCCGCCAGATCCGGCCGGATCACCTTCAACGCGACCCGCTGCCCCCGCCGGTCGGAGCCGAGATAGACGACGCCCATCCCGCCCGCACCGAGCCGCCGGTGGAGCCTGAACGAGCCGACGACCCGCGGATCCTCGCGCCGGAGCCGCATCATCGCCATGTCCATCCCCGCTGCCTGGCCGCCCTCATGAATGACGAGCCACAGCTTACGTATTCGCGCTCATTCGCGCGCATAGGCCGCGCCTTCGGCGACAGATCGATTGTCAGTGCCGGGTGGGAGACTTGAAGGGTGGTCAGAAAAGTTGCGGACCAGGGCCGTTCGGGGTGCCCGGTTCGTCAACGGGCCGTCGCAGAAGGGGGATTGGACGTATGAAGGGCGATCGAGTCGAGATAGTCGTGGACGCCGGGGACACGACGAGGACATACGAGGTGGTGGCCAGCCGGGCCGGCCGCCGAGTGGAAACCGCGGTGCGCCGGGGTGTGGTCGAAGTGAGCGAAGTCACGCGCAGCGGCTCCGTGGTGCGCACGGCCCGCTTCATGGCCACCCGCGTCCTCGCGCTGGTCGAGCAGCCGGTCCCGCGCGAACACGCCTCCGAGGAACAGCGACCCCTCCGGGAAGACCCCAAGTCCTAGGACCTCGTCTCCACCCAGGGGAGTACGAAAGGGGCGCGGGGGTCCTCCTGCAGGAGGCCCGGTAATCGGTACGAGGGCATGACGACCGGGGCGGCCCGCGCCCCTAGATTTGAAGTCAAGCGGCGAGTGCAGCACTCGTCCCCCGAGGTCAGACACTCGCCGCTGCCAGACATGACAGGAGAGGGACCATGGCGGACACGGTAGCGCGGGCGATGATCCGCACGCAGGGACGTAAGGCATATGCCGCGTTCAGCGGCAGCCGTTCCGGCCGGCGCCACCCGCTGGTGGCCACGGCCATGGTGCTTCCCCTGGCGGCCCTGCTCGTCGTCGTCTTCGGCGGCTGGGAAGCAGTGGTCACACAGGCGTCGTCCGTGGGCGTGATGCTGGGGCGCTGAGCGGCGCCCCAGGCCCGGAAGAGCGGTCCGGGCGGGGACACACGGCCATAACCCCGTGGGGACGGGGGTGCGGCGGACGGCACAAAGGGCCCGCGCAGCTGGGGAGCTGCGCGGGCTGTGTGCTGCCCGGGGCACGCCGCGTACCCTGCCCGCAGTACGTACGACCTTTGGGGGAGCCGTGTCCGCAGAGCTGGTCCGGGCGCTGGGCACCGCGGCGCGGGTGCGGGCGCATGCGGCGCCGCAGGACTGCGCCTGCAGCACACCCGTCCTCGCGGACCGGTCCGACGGCACCGTGGTGCGGCACGGTGAACTCGTCGTCAAAGCCCACGCCTCCGATACGGAAAGGGCCCGGCTCGACGTCCAACTCGCCGTCGCCGCACACCCGGCGCTCAACGGCATCCTGCTCGCACCGCTGCCGAGCCTGCGGACGGAATTCGACGGCCGCCCCCTCACATACTGGCCGCACGGCACCCCCGTCGACCCCGAACACCCCGAGCGCGCACCCTGGGAAGCGGCCGGCGACCTGCTCGCCCGCCTCCACGGCACGCCCGTCGACGTCCTGCCGGGCCCTCTGTCCCCCATGCGCGGTCCCCTGAAAGCCGCCCGCGCCGTCTCCCGTATCCGAGCCGCCCTCTCCCGTACGCGGGATGCGGCCCTCCATCCCGCAGCCGCCGTCGTCGAACGCGCCTGGGCCACGCTCCCCGCCTGGGCCCGTGCCGAAGCGCCCCTGACGCACGCCGCGGCGCTCTGCCACGGTGACCTCCACCTCGGCCAGCTCGTGCGCCACGAGGGCCGCTGGCTTCTCATCGACATCGACGACCTGGGCACCGGCGACCCCGCCTGGGACCTCGCCCGCCCCGCCGCCTGGTACGCGGCCGGTCTCCTTCTGCCCGACGAGTGGGCCCGTTTCCTCGGCGCCTACCGCGCGGCCGGCGGCCCCGCCGTGCCCGCCGACGAAGACCCCTGGCCCGCACTCGACGTGCCCGCCAAGGCCCTCACGGTCCAGACCGCCGCCCTCGCCGTCGCGAAGGCCGTACGCGAGAACAGAGCGCTCGACGAGGTGGAGGAGACGGTGGTGCGGGCCTGTGACCGTATTGCCGCGCTACCCGCCGAGTTGACCTGAAGATCCCCGAAGTAGTCTGCGGGAGACCGAAGCCGGGCAAAGATTCCGGTGAAACCGTCACGACCGGCGAGGAGTTGAGCCCACGATGCAGTGCCCCAAGTGCCATGCAGCGATGCACACGTACAACCGCAACGGCGTTCAGATCGAGCAGTGCAGCGGCTGCCGCGGGATATTCCTGGACTACGGCGAGCTGGAGTCGCTGACCCGCCTTGAGTCCCAGTGGTCCCAGCAGGTTCCGCCGCCCGCGCCGGCCCCGCAGGCATACCCGGCGCCGCCCGCCCCGGCCTGGGGAGCCCCGCACCACGGCGGTCAGCACGGCCACCACGGCCACCACCGGAACAAGAGCTTCGGCCGGATGCTGTTCTCCTCCTGAGCCCAGGGCCCCGGGCCCCGCGCACGAAGAAGCCCCCGGCCGATCAGGCCGGGGGCTTCTTGCCGGTGCGCGATACTGGGATTGAACCAGTGACCTCTTCCGTGTCAGGGAAGCGCTCTCCCGCTGAGCTAATCGCGCGGGACCACGACCCGCAGGTCGTGAGTGGTGCGTGCGCGATACTGGGATTGAACCAGTGACCTCTTCCGTGTCAGGGAAGCGCTCTCCCGCTGAGCTAATCGCGCGGGGATCCTTGTCAAGCAAGGACCAAGATCTTCAGTTGTCTGTGACTTCGGTACTGCTGGTGCGCGATACTGGGATTGAACCAGTGACCTCTTCCGTGTCAGGGAAGCGCTCTCCCGCTGAGCTAATCGCGCTTGGAGGTGGAGACGGGATTTGAACCCGTGTAGACGGCTTTGCAGGCCGTTGCCTCGCCTCTCGGCCACTCCACCAGGAGTGTGGGGGTTCGGGAAGGATCCCCCTGCTCTTCCGAGCGAACGACGAGGTTCGAACTCGCGACCTCAACCTTGGCAAGGTTGCGCTCTACCAACTGAGCTACGTTCGCCTGCTCCCCGGGGGCTTTCGCGTCCCGGCGACGTGTTGAACTGTAGCGGATTCCAGGGCCAGTACAAAAACTCGTTTACGCAGCGTGCTGCCCTGACACCGGCTCGCGGCGGCCCCGGGGCGAGCCCGGAGAGCCGGTCATAGACTCGCAGCCGTGCACGACCCCGCTCCCATGGCACGCCTCGGCGGCCTCATCGCCACCGATCTGCGCGATGTCACCAGTGATCCCGCAGCTCTCGACTCCACCGGCTTCTGGGCCGTCTCGGCCGACTTCGAGGGCCGTCTCGTCTGCGCCCGCTTCGGCGACGTACGCGAGGCGCCTCCGGTACGTACGGGGCGCTGGCGGGGGCCCTCGGCGGACGCCTGGACGTCTTCCCTGGACCGCGCGGCCTACACCGAGGGCGTACGGCGCGTCCGCGAGCACATCGCGGCCGGCGAGGTCTACCAGGCCAACCTCTGCCGCGTCCTGAGCGCTCCCATCGGCGCCGACGCCGACGTGGACGCGCTCACGGCGGAGCTCGCGCACGGCAACCCCGCTCCGTACGCGGGAACGATCCGGCTTCCGGAGCACGGAGTGGAGATCGCCACGGCGTCCCCGGAGCTCTTCCTGCGCCGTGACGGGCGGACCGTCGAGTCCGGGCCGATCAAGGGCACGGGGCGCACCGAGGCGGACCTCCTGGAGAAGGACCACGCCGAGAACGTGATGATCGTCGATCTCGTACGCAACGATCTCGGCCGGGTCTGCGCCACCGGCTCCGTGACGGTCCCCGAGCTGTGCGTGGTCGAGAAGCACCCGGGGCTCGTCCACCTCGTCTCGACCGTGCGCGGCGAGCTGGCCGAGGGGGCGGGCTGGCCCGAGCTGTTCGCCGCGACCTTCCCGCCCGGTTCGGTCACCGGGGCGCCCAAGTCGAGCGCGCTCAGGATCATCGAGGACCTGGAGACGGCGCCCCGCGGCCCGTACTGCGGCGGGATCGGCTGGGTCGACGCGGACCGGGGGACAGGCGAACTGGCCGTCGGCATCCGCACGTTCTGGATCGACCGCGCCGAGGGCGTGCTTCGCTTCGGTACCGGTGCGGGCATCACCTGGGGTTCCGACCCCGAGCGCGAGTGGCAGGAGACCGAGCTGAAGGCGTCGCGCCTGCTGGCCGTAGCATCGGGAACGTACGGCGCAAGCGGAGGGAACCACGCGTGAAGATCTGGCTCGACGGCGCACTGCAGGAACACGACGAGGCACGGGTCTCCGTCCTCGACCACGGACTGACCGTCGGCGACGGGGTCTTCGAGACCGTGAAGACGGTCGAAGGACGCGCCTTCGCGCTCACCCGCCACCTCGACCGGCTCGCCCGCTCCGCCCGCGGCCTCGGTCTGCCCGAGCCCGACCTCGACGAGGTGCGCCGGGCGTGCGCCGCCGTGATCGAGGCCAACCCGGTGGCGCTGGGCCGGCTGCGCATCACGTACACCGGCGGTATCTCCCCGCTCGGATCCGACCGCGGCGACGTCGGCCAGACCCTCGTGGTCGCCCTCGGCGAGACCGCCCGCAGGCCGGACAGCACCGCGGTGATCACGGTGCCGTGGACCCGTAACGAGCGCGGCGCGCTCACGGGCCTCAAGACCACCTCGTACGCGGAGAACGTCGTCGCCCTGGCCCGGGCCCACGAACACGGCGCCAGCGAGGCGCTGTTCGCGAACACCGTGGACCGGCTCTGCGAGGGCACGGGCTCCAATGTCTTCGTCGTGCTCGACGGCGAGATCCACACGCCGCCCGTCGCCTCCGGCTGTCTCGCCGGCATCACCCGGGCCCTCGCGGTCGAATGGACCGGCGCCAAGGAGACCGACCTGCCCTTCGAGGTCCTGTCCGAGGCCGACGAGATCTTCCTGACCTCGACCCTGCGCGACATCCAGGCCGTCCATCGCGTCGACGACCGTGAACTGGCACCAGGACCGGTCACGGCCAAGGCGATGCGCGTCTTCGACGAGCGTGCCGCGGACGACCTGGATCCCTGAGACGGCCGAAGACCGGCCGGGGGATGACGCGGCGCCCCGGCTCTGGGTAGAACTCCTGTGATGACCACGACCCTGCGGCCCACCGCGCCGCTCCACCGCAGCGCCGACGGCGCCCGCTCCCGCCCGTTCCAGGTCTGCGTGAACAGCCGGCCCGTCGGCGCCATCGAGCTCGCCACCCACCCCGCGTACGGCCCGACCGTGGGCCAGATCCGCTCGCTGCACATCGACGAGCCGGACCGCCGGCGCGGCCGCGGCACGGTGGCCGCCCTCGCGGCCGAAGAGGTGCTGCGCAGCTGGCGCTGCACGCGGGTGGAGGCGCAGATACCGGCGGACGCGGCCACGGCCCTGCGTCTGGCCGGCGCCCTCGGCTACGTCGAGCGCAACCGCGGAATGGCGAAGGAGCTCACCGGCCCCGCGCCCGTGCTGCCGGCGGGGTACCGCGCACGTCCGATGGACGAGGACGAGTACCCGGTCTGGCTCGCCGACACCAAGATCAAGTACGCCAGGACATGGATGGACCGCGGCGTGCCCGAGGAGCAGGCCTACGCCAAGTCCGAGAGCGACCATGCCCGGCTGCTGCCCGACGGCCTCGGTACGCCGGACATGTGGTTCACCTGCCTCCTGGACGGCGACGACGTGGCGGGCATCATCTGGGTCGCCGGCCAGGAGGAGGGCCGCTATGTGTACTGGGTGCAGGTCGAGGAGGCGTACCGCGGCCGGGGTCACGGCCGCACCCTGATGCTCCTCGCGGAGCACGAGGCCCGCCAAGCAGGCGTCGAGCGCATCGCGCTGAACGTCTTCTCGGACAACACTCCGGCCCGCCGGCTCTACGAATCCCTCGACTACCGGCCGGTCTCACACAGCGTGTACAAGCCGCTCTGAGGGTTCTGTACGGGCCCCCTCGGAGCGTCGGAGGGGGCCCGGGGCAGCCAAGAGCCGGTCCTAGGCGGCCAGGAGCCGGTCCACGATCGTCTCGATGCGCTCGCGCAGCCCCTCCTGGCTCTGCCCGCCGTCGAGGCGCTCGCCGTCGATGACGTACGTGGGCGTGCCGGTCACGCCGATCGCCTTGCCCTCGGCCTGGTCCGCGTCCACGATCAGCGTGTGCCGGCCGTCGATCAGCGCCGTGTCCAACTCCTCGGCGTCCAGGCCCAGTTCACGCGCCACGTCGAGCAGCACCTGCTCACCGGCCGAGTCGAACTCCGCGACCCGCGCGAGGACCGCCTCCACGAACGGCCAGCCCTGCCCCTGGTCGAGGGCTTCCTCGGCGGCCTGGGCGGCGGCGTACGCGTGCTTGTGCTTGTCCAGCGGGAAGTGGCGCAGACGCAGCTCGAGCCGGTCGCCGTACCGCTCGCGCAGGGCGTGCAGGTCTTCGAGGGCGGTGCCGCAGTCGGAGCACTGGAGTTCGCACCAGACGTCGAGCACGGGACGGGCGGGGCTTGCGGGGGCGGAGTCGTTCATGGGGTCAGTCTCCCAGGGGCGGACGCACCGACCCAACCCGGACCTGCGGAGGAGATGAACCCCGAGTTCTCCCTGAGGTGGCTCCGGATCGTGGCCCCGGAGCCGGGGAACGGTGCACGATGGAGGGGACCCTCGGCGAATATTCCGCCGAGGACCGAACCCATCGCTGGAGGGCCGGATGCTTGCCGAGACCATCTGTTCCGCCGTGTCCGCGGCAGGCCTGGGCATCGCCGCGATCACCGCGTATCGCAAGCGATTCCTGGCCGCGACCAGGATCGCCGCCTACTCGCTCGTTCCGGTGGGGCTCGTGATGACGGGCGTGGTCGAGTGGGTCTCCGACCTGGTCTTCAAGCCGTCCACTTGGATCGGTGTCGGCATTCTGGGTCTGTCGTGGGTCCTGTTCATGACCAGCCGCGCCGTCGAACGGCGTACGGGAGTGGGCGGGCGCAAGGAGCGCAAGGCCGCGAAGGCGAGCGGTCGCGAGGCGGCGGTCGAGCCCAGGGCCTCGGCCCCTTCGCTCGGCGCCGGGCGCACCGGCGCCCAGCCGGCGACCCGCCCGAAGTCGACCGCGCCGGCCGAGGATTTCAGCGACATCGAAGCGATCCTCAAGAAGCACGGCATCTGACACAGGCGCGCGTCCGGCCCGCACGCCCCGCACCCGCGGTCACGGGTGCCCGCATAGGTATACGCGAATAAGCGAACTCCCCGCACGAAAGGGTGAGTTGAGGCCCACCGGGCCCCTTGGGTACGTCATCATCGCCCCGAGATGAACACCACCCAGGGCGAGGCCCCCGCGCCCCCCACGAATCCGCCGACAGTCCCCGCTCCCGCCTCCGAACAGCGCGGCTGTCTCTTCGCCCTCTCCCAGCCACCGCTGATGATCTTCCTGGGCGTGATCGGCTGCCTGCTCCTTGCCGCGGCCATGCACGACCTGTTCCTGCTCTGACGCGGGCACCCGGGAGGGCCGGCCTGTTCCGGCTCTGACGCCGGTACCCGGGAGGGTCAGCCCGCCGCTTCCTTGCGCCGGGCGCGGTAGGCGGCCACATGCAGCCGGTTCCCGCAGGTACGGCTGTCGCAGTAGCGCCGCGAGCGGTTACGGGACAGGTCCACGAAGGCCCGCCGGCAGTCCGGCGCCTCACAGCGCCTGAGGCGCTCCTGCTCGCCCGCGACCACGAAGAACGCCAGGGCCATCCCGCAGTCCGCCGCGAGGTGGTCCGCGACCGAGGCGCCGGGCGCGAAGTAATGCACATGCCAGTCGAAGTCGTCGTGGTCGGTCAGCTGCGGTGTGGTGCCGGCCGAGGCCACCAGCTCGTTGATCAGCGCCGCCGCCCGCGCAGCGTCCTTCGCCGCGAACACCTCGCAGAACCGGTCGCGGATCCCCCGCACCGCCGAAAGATCCCGGTCGGTCAGCGCGCTCACGCCGCTGATGTTGTGCTCCCGCACGAAGTCCTCGAGATCGGCGATCAGGGAAAGACCATCGACCCCGTCGGAGCCCTCTTCGTCGGGCGCCGTGTTCACGAGATCGACCACGGCGTCCAGCGCGCACCGGGTGTCGTGGGTGATCAGCACATTCGCTCCCTGCGATGAAGGCCGGGCCGCTGCCCGCCGATTGCTGGCCGATGCTAGCGGCTGTCCCCGCGGCGAACCCCTGCCCGCCTGCCCAGGTCCGCTCCGGACATGCGCGGTGCCTGGATATGCGGTGCTTGTGCCAGGAAACAACGGCGCCGCCGCCGCGGAGGTTCCCGCGGCGACGACGCCGTTCACTGCCTGTATGCGGTTGTCCATGCCCGGACCGTCTCCCCGAGTGGACGGCGCCGGGCTGCTCTCGGACTGGCTCAGCTCTCGGCCAGGATGTGCGAGAGCTCCGTATCCAGATCGAAGTGACGGTGTTCGGTGCCCGGGGGCACGGCGGCGTCGGTCCGCTTCAGGAACGACTCCAGGGCCCGCGCCGGGGCCTCGAGCAATGCCTCTCCTTCCGGGGAGCTCAGGGCGATGCAGACGACGCCCTGACCGTGACTGCGGGACGGCCAGACACGGACATCACCGGTGCCGGTGGGCCGGTGCAGGCCCTCGGCGAGGAGATCGCGGGCGAAGACCCACTCGACGGTCTCCTCCGCTCCGGTGTGGAAGGTTGCGTGCACGGCGTAGGGATCGGCCGTGTCATACCGCAGTCCTGCGGGTACAGGCAGTGAGGACTCGCTCGACACAACGAGGCGCAGGTGCAGCTCGCAGCTGACCGTGGTGTTCATAAGCGCCAGGGCCTTTCGCTCAGTGTGCGCTCGGGGATTCGCACGTCGGCGAAATCGACATGCCACCTACGGTGCCGTTGTAAACCCCTCTGAGGGATTTGAGTCGGTTTTGGTAGCTCGTACAGCGGAGTCCCGGTTCGAGTGATAGAGCCATTCCGGTGAACGGTTTCTGTCCGGTAATGTTTGGCGGCATGAATACGGGGAGTAACGACCAGGGCGAAGCCGTCGGCGCAGCGGCGCAGAAGGACGGCGAAAACGAGGTACACGAGGTACTGGGGACGACCGTGACCGAGGAGGGGCTCGGGTCCAAGGCCCCCGCGTTCATCCAGGCACGCAGGTCGCTGCACCTCAGCTGGCAGGTCGGCGTCTTCGTCGTCGGCCTCGCCGTCGTGATCGCCGGCATCATCATGCTGCCGCTTCCGGGGCCCGGATGGGTCGTGATCTTCGGTGGCATGGCGATCTGGGCCACCGAGTTCGTCTGGGCCCAGCTGGTGATGCGCTGGACGAAGCGGAAGCTCACGGAGGCGGCGCAGCGCGCGCTCGACCCGAAGGTGCGGCGGCGCAACATCATCCTGACGAGCATCGGCCTGGTGGTCATCGGCGTGCTGCTCGGCATCTACCTGTGGAAGTTCGGCTTCACCATGCCGTGGAAGATCGACGAGTGAACCGCTGACCGCGGGGGTGGTCCGGGGCGCCCCTGACGTGCGGTAAAGTTCTTCCTGCGCCCGGGCGATTAGCTCAGTGGGAGAGCGCTTCGTTCACACCGAAGAGGTCACTGGTTCGAACCCAGTATCGCCCACCCGGACAAGAGGTCCGCGAGATTCCGTATCTCGCGGACTTCTTGCATTTCAGGGGTATTTGGCCTTTGGGAGTTGGCGGTTGGCGCTATTCGGGCAAATAGCTCCGCGGTCACTGCATACGGCCCACAAGTTCCCGTAGACGGCGGGCATTTCGCAGGCGTTGTTCGTACGTCGCGCCGAGGGTGAGGAGCAGCATTCCCGCCGCGGCCGGCGGCAGCCAGCGGGGGAGTGCGCCGACCACCTGCACGACGTACGGGGCGAGTTCGTGCAGGGCCACCAGGGCGAGCGTGAGGCCGCCGAGGGCGAGTGGGGCCTGCAGCCGGTGGCGCGCGCCGAGCAGCGTGACGAGCAGGGCCGCCGAGCCGAGCAGCAGCGGGCGCAGCCAGTGCGGATCGCCCCAGGCCGCGGCGAGGCTGGGCAGCAGCGTCACCGCGAGGCCGGGCCCGTACGCCGTCCAGGACGAGACCTCGGTGTCACGGCGGCGGCGCAGGAGTCCGATGACGAGGGCCGGGACGGTCACCGGCAGGGTGTACGCCTCGGGGGTGGTGATGTCCGAGGCGGCCAGGCGGACCCATGTGGCGAGCAGGAAGAGGGCGCCCGCGAGGTACGCCGCGGCAGGGCGGCGGTCGGCGCGCAGGGCTGTGGCCGAGGCGATGACGCCGGCCAGGGCGAGCGTCAGGGACAGGGCGGGCGCATCCGTCGAGGCGAGGCCGAGGGTGAGCGCGGCAGCGCCTGCGCCGGCGAGCTCCACGGGCAGCGCGTACGGCTCGGTGCGCAGACGGGCGCCGAGCAGTGCGGTTGCCGCGGGGACGGCCAGGAGGACGAACGCGGCCTGGTGGGCGGGCAGTTCACCGGCGGACGCGAGGGCCAGGGCCAGGCCCGTGGCGGCGGCGACGGCCGTGACGGCGAGCGTGGACTGTGCCACGCCGTGCGGGTGCAGGGCCGTGGCGGCGATCGTGAGCGTCAGGAGGAGGCCGAGCGTGGTGAACGTGGCCGCTTCGGTCGCCAGGGCGAGCAGGGCCGCAGTCAGGGCGGAGGCGTAGAAGCAGACCAGGGCCGTGGCGGCGAGGGCGCGGCCGGGTGCGGCCGCTGTCGATGGCTGCGGCGCCTTGTCGGCTGCCGGCTCGTGCGCCTCCTCAGGAAGCAGTGCACGGGCCGCGAGGAGCGCCGCGGTCAGGGCGAGTGCCGCCAGCGTGAGGTGTGCGGTGAGCCCCGCCGCGTGGGGGAGGCGGAGCGACAGGGGCAGCGTGGCGAGCCCGGCCCACAGGGCCACTGCGGCGCCGACGGCGGCCGGGGTGCGCCAGGTGCGGCCCTCGCCCCCGCGATACGCGGCCCCGAGCACGGCCGCGACGATCAGCAGCGCGGCGGCCACGGCGAGACCGTCGGCCCCCGCCACCGCCTCACGGTGCGTGGCGCCCTGCCACACCTCGCCGAGCTGCCGCGCCGGGCCGAGCACCGAAGCGCCGAGCGCCGGCACGGTCCAGGCGAGGACCAGGACATGGACGAGGGCGCAGCTCGCGGCGAGGCCCCGCCGTACCGGCCGCGGCAGTGCGCTGCGTACGAGCGTCAATAGGGCCGCCGCGCACAGCAGTTCAGCAACGACCGCCCACTCGCCGGGCAGGAGTGTGCGCAGCACGCCGCCGGTCGCGATGAGGACGGCGAGGGCGGCGACCGCCGCCGCGCCGGTCGCGAGTTCGGTGCGCGGGGAGCGCCAGGCGGCGTGGAGGGCGATCGCGGCGGCGAACAGCAGGTGGCCGGCGGCCTCGGCGGCGGCTGCGGGCGACGCGGCGTCCAGGATCAGTCCCGTGGCCGTGAGCAGGCCGAACACACCCACCGCCGCGGCACCCGCACCGGCCGTCACCCGCGCCGGCACACGCGTGAGATACAGCGCGGCCGTCGTGGACGCGGCCGAGGTGACGAGCAGGGCGGCGCTGAGCAGGTGCGGACCCGCATCCGACGACGCCCACCAGAGCAGCAGCGGAAGTTGGGCGGCGGCCACTCCCGCCGGAAGCGGCAGATGCAGATTCCGTACGAGCAGGCCGTAAGCCGTCCACAGCGCGGCGAGTGCGGCGCACGCGGCGGCCGCGTAGGCGAGCGGGTCGGTGTCCGGCAGGGCGGCGGCGTGCAGGGCGTACGCGTCGAGGACCGTCAGGAGCAGGCCGACCGCCGCGATCGCCTCGGCCGTCGCGGACAGGCCGCGGCGCAGGAGGAACGCGGGCAGCGCCAGCGCGCCCAGGGTGATCGTGCCGAGTACCGCACTGCGCCCGCCGATGCCCATGGAGCCCCAGCTCACGAGGGTGAAGGCGATCGCCGCGATGGCCAGCAGGATGCCGCCCAGGGTCAGCAGGACGTTCTGCACACCAGGGGCAGCGGTCTCGCGCGGAGCGTGCGGACCCGCGGTCCCGGGCCTTGCGTCCGGGCCCGTCGTGGCAGGCGTGCGCGCAGGCCAGGCCGGTGGCGCGCTCTGCTGCAGGACGCTGACCAGCCAGGCCCTGCGGGCCAGCAACTGGGCGCGGCGGGCGTCCAGTCGGGCGAGTTCGACGTCGAGGATGCGCAGTTCCTCGGCCGGCGGCGGAATGCTCGTCATGGCACGGAGTGTGGCCCGGGTCATACGGCCGCGGATGCGCTCATGTACTCATCTCCCGCTGAGTACGTCCCGGGGCGACACTGGAGCCATGGACTGGACCCACTACCGCTTCCGCAGTGTCTGGGACGTGCCGGCGGCGCCGGACGCGGTGTTCCGGGTGCTCGAGGAGGTGGAGGCGTACCCCTCCTGGTGGCGCGAGATCCGCGAGACGATCCGGCACGACGAGGACACCGGGGTGGTGCGGATCCGGTCCTTCCTGCCGTACGAGCTGCTCGTCACCGTCCGCTCCGCACGGCGCGATCCCGAGGCCGGGGTGCTCGAAGTGGCGGCGAGCGGGGACCTGCAGGGGTGGGCCCGGTGGACCGTCTCCTCGTACAACGGCGGCTCGCGTGCGGTGTACGAGCAGGAAGTGCGGGTGCAGCGGGGGCTGATGCGGCGGTTCGCCGTGCCGGGGCGGCCGGTGTTCCTGCTCAACCACGCGCTGATGATGCGCAACGGGAGGCGCGGCCTGGTCGGATACCTGGCTCCGCGGTGAGAACGGGTTTGAACCGGGGCCGTCCCGACCTGTATGGTTCAGTGCGTTCCCGGGCGATTAGCTCAGTGGGAGAGCGCTTCGTTCACACCGAAGAGGTCACTGGTTCGAACCCAGTATCGCCCACCCGGAAGAAGGCCGGTCCGTCGTCGACGGACCGGTTTTTTCGTGTACGGGATCAAGCCGCGGCGGGCAGCTCCGGGCGGAGCGGCCAGGCCGGGTCCACCACTTCCACCGTGCCGCTGCGGGCGAACCAGGCCTGAAGGCCCCGGGCCTGGCCCGCGTGCCACACCGCCTGCAGCGAGTGCAGCTCGGCCGGGTTGAGGCGTTCGAGACGGGCTGCGAAACGGCGGCCTATCGCGCGGATGACATCCAGGGAAGCCCGGGCGTCGGCGGCCGCGTCGTGTGCGCCCGTCAGCTCCACCTCGTAGTGCTCGCACAGATCGGTCAGCGTGCGACGGCCCTTGCGGTAGCGGTCCAGGTGCTTGTCGAGGACGCGCGGGTCGAGCACGCACAGCGGGTGGTTCTCCAGGTAGCGGCCGAGCGACGACGCGCGGTGGCGGCGTAACTCGCGGTCCAGGAGCGTGAGATCGAACGGCGCGTTCATCACCACCAAGGGCCGTCCCGAGGCGTTGAGTTCGGCCAGCTCGCGGGCTATCTCCTCCATGACGGGGGAGGGCCAGCGGCCGTTGCGCTGCAGATGGTCGTCGGTCAGACCATGGACTTCCGTGGCGCCCGCGGGCACCGGTACACCCGGGTTGACCAGCCAGCGGATCGTCCGCGCCCGGGCGCCCGCCGAGTCCTGGACGACGATCGCGGCGGACACAATGCGGTCGCTTTCCACGTCCACGCCCGTGGTTTCGGTGTCGAAGGCGGCCAGGGGTCCCTCGTACCAGCACGTCATAGTGATGCAACTCCCTGTTCACTCCTGGCAGATGATGCGCTACCCCTGCCCCGACCTGGTGATGCCCGGACCGTTTGCGGCGTATGCCGACCGGTCACAACACAAGTGACGGAAACGGCAGTTGACCGCCCGTCGCGGGAGAATCTTTACTTTTCGATCACTCTGGCTTTCCACGCGGGAGCCGGAGGCACCGGCCCCACCCCGGAAGGCTCGTCGACCATGGCGCTCGCGCAGCCCGAAAACAGTGGGCTGCTGCCCGAGCGGACTGCACCGCTGCGCGGCACCCTCGCCACCACCGCCTGCATGGAGACGCTGCAGGTGGGATATCTGCACGCCGTCGCGGCCGCGGCGGGGTGCTCGCTGTCGCAGCCCTTTCCGGACAACGGGATCGACTGGCACGTCAGTCACAGCGCGCCGGGGCATGCGATCGACGACGAGGTCACCATCAAGGTGCAGCTCAAGGCCACGTACCAGATCGCGCCCAACCCCCCGGGCTCCGCCTTCTCGTTCACGCTGGACAACGAGCATCTGGCGAAGCTGGCCCGCACCCCCGTCTCGGTGCACAAGATCCTGGTGGTGATGCTCGTGCCGCGCTCCCAGGAGGACTGGCTCAGAGCGAGCCATGACCGGCTAGATCTGCGGCACTGCTGCTACTGGGTCAACCTCGCCGGCCACCGGATCACCGGCCGGCGCCGGACCACCGTACGCATACCGACCACGCGGATATTCGACGACCGGGCGCTCTGCGAGATCATGACGCGGGTCGGAACGGGAGGCAGGCCGTGATGCAGCACCGTTCGGCCGATGAACCGCTGCGGCCGCACCCGGTCGACGGGTTCGAATCGGCCCCCGCTACGCGGGTAGACCCCGCCGTGCTCAGGGAGTTGCTCGACCGGCACGGCTGGCGGCGGCGCGGTGGCGCCGTCGGGCGCTATGCGCGCTGGACACCGCCCGGGGGCTCTTCCGGTACGAGTCTGCTGGTGCCCGAGAGCCGGGCGTTCCCGGACAGCGAGGACCTGCTCGACGAGGCACTGGTCGCGCTGTCGCGCAGCGCCGCTCCGTCCGCACGCGACGTCCTCGTGGCGCTCGCGCTGCCGAGCGACGAGGTCCGCTGGTCGCGCGATGTACCGGCCGGGCCCGCGGGCACCGCGCCCTGGGCGGCGGAGGAGGAACTGCGGGGCGCCGCAAGGAAGATGCTGATCGCCGGGGCGCTCGCGGTGCGCGAACGCGCCGGGTACTACGGGGCGCGGCACCGGCGGCCGGCCGCAGGGTCGCTGCGTGAGCTTCTTGTCGGGCCCGCGCCCGGCGGGCGTGAACTGACGGCGTTCGTGCCCGTCGAGACCGGCCGCGCTCTCGTCGTACGACTGCATCACGCGCTGTTCGCGGCCAGAGAGGCCATCGACTACCAGCGGGCCACCGGCGGGATGGAGGCCTTCGACACCGCGATCGAGGCCGGGGTGAGCCAGGAGCTGACCGAGGCCGTCGTCGCGCTCGTGCGCGGCACCGAGGGGGCGCGGGTCACCTTCGCCTGGGCGCCGGCGGCCGGGGTGCCCGAGGGCTGCGCGCCGCGGCCCGAGGCGGTGGAGTTCTCGCCAGGTGATCTTCCGGTGCTGCGGGAGGCGGGGGCCCGGTTCCTGCGCGAGGAGCCCGCGCTGCCGGTACGGATCACCGGGACCGTCGTACGGATGCGGCGCAACGGACCGCGGGGTACGGGCACCGTACGGCTGCGGGTCATCGCGGGGGCGGACGTGCCGCACGTGCGGCTGAGCCTGGACGAGGAGGCGTACCGGATCGCGGGTAGTGCGCATCTGGTCGGGCTGCCGATCAGGGTCAGCGGGCGTCTGGAGAGCCGGGGCGGGTTCCGGCGGCTGACCGGGGCGTCGGATGTGGTGCCGGTGCAGGTGGACGAGGCCGTACGGGATCGGATGATGAAGTCGCTGCAGGAGAACCTCGACTTCTTCGAGGAGGCGTGCAGCGGCGAGGACGGGGACTGAGCGCGGGGTGCGGGGGAGCGGGTAACCGTTTCGCGATCGATGGGGTCGGCTCGGTACGATTCGATCTGCGTGGCCATTCGTACGGCGACGCGACCCCTTCAGCTAGGAGAGACCCGTGTCTGACGTCCGTGTGATCATCCAACGCGATTCCGAGCGGGAAGAACGCGTGGTGACTACGGGCACTACGGCCGCGGAACTCTTCGCCGGCGAGCGCACCATCGTCGCCGCCCGTGTCGCGGGCGAGCTCAAGGACCTCGCGTACGAGCTGTCCGACGGTGACGAGGTCGAGGCCGTCGAGGTCTCGTCCCAGGACGGTCTGAACATCCTGCGCCACTCCACCGCGCATGTCATGGCGCAGGCCGTGCAGGAGCTGTTCCCCGAAGCGAAGCTCGGGATCGGCCCGCCCATCAAGGACGGCTTCTACTACGACTTCGACGTCAAGGAGCCCTTCACCCCCGAGGACCTCAAGCGCATCGAGAAGAAGATGCAGGAGATCCAGAAGCGGGGGCAGCGCTTCTCGCGCCGCGTGACCACCGACGAGGACGCCCGCGTCGAGCTCGCCGACGAGCCGTACAAGCTGGAGCTCATCGGCCTCAAGGGCAATGCCGCGCAGGCCGCCGACGGCGCCGACGCCGAGGTGGGCGGCGGCGAGCTGACCATCTACGACAACCTGGACGCCAAGACCGGTGACCTGTGCTGGAAGGACCTCTGCCGAGGCCCGCACCTGCCCACCACCCGTGTCATCCCCGCGTTCAAGCTGATGCGCTCGGCCGCCGCGTACTGGCGCGGCAGCGAGAAGAACCCGCAGCTGCAGCGGATCTACGGCACCGCCTGGCCGTCGAAGGACGAGCTGAAGGCGTACCTGGACTTCTTGGTCGAGGCCGAGAAGCGCGACCACCGCAAGCTGGGCGCGGAGCTCGACCTGTTCTCCTTCCCGGAGGAGCTCGGCCCCGGTCTCGCGGTCTTCCACCCCAAGGGCGGTGTGATCCGCAAGGTCATGGAGGACTACTCGCGCAAGGCGCACGAGACCTCCGGCTACGAGTTCGTGAACACCCCGCACATCTCGAAGGAGAAGCTCTTCGAGATCTCGGGTCACCTGCCGCACTACGCGGAGGGCATGTTCCCGCCCATCGAGTTCGACGAGCAGAACTACCGCCTCAAGGCGATGAACTGCCCGATGCACAACCTGATCTTCAAGTCCCGCGGCCGCTCGTACCGTGAACTTCCGCTGAGGCTCTTCGAGTTCGGCACCGTGTACCGGTACGAGAAGTCCGGCGTCGTGCACGGTCTGACCCGCTCGCGCGGCTTCACCCAGGACGACTCGCACATCTACTGCACCAAGGAGCAGATGCCGCAGGAGCTCGACACGCTCCTGACCTTCGTGCTCGACCTGCTGCGGGACTACGGTCTGACCGAGTTCGAGCTGGAGCTGTCCACCCGCGACGACTCCGACAAGTTCATCGGCACCGACGAGGACTGGGCCGAGGCCACCGAGGCGCTGCGCCTGGCGGCCGAGAAGCAGAACCTGCCGCTGGTCGCCGACCCGGGTGGTGCCGCGTACTACGGGCCGAAGATCTCGGTGCAGGTCAAGGACGCGATCGGCCGGTCGTGGCAGATGTCGACCATCCAGGTCGACTTCAACCAGCCCAAGCGCTTCAACCTCGAGTACACCGCGGGCGACGGCTCGCGTCAGCAGCCGGTGATGATCCACCGGGCGCTGTTCGGCTCCATCGAGCGGTTCTTCGGCGTGCTGCTCGAGCACTACGCGGGTGCCTTCCCGGCGTGGCTCGCGCCTGTGCAGGCCGTCGGCATCCCGATCGGTGACGCGCACGTGGAGTACCTGGAGGAGTTCGCGGCCAAGGCGCGTGAGAAGGGCCTGCGGGTGGAGGTCGACTCGTCCTCGGACCGTATGCAGAAGAAGATCCGCAACCAGCAGAAGGCCAAGGTGCCCTTCATGGTCATCGCGGGCGACGAGGACATGAACGCCGGTTCGGTGTCCTTCCGTTACCGCGACGGCTCCCAGGAGAACGGCATTCCGGTCGACGAGGCCATCGCCAAGATTGCGAAGGCGGTGGAGGAGCGGGTGCAGGTCTGATCCGCTTTTCCTGTACGAGTTGTTCCGTACGAGTTGTTCGTACGAGCTTTTCCGTACGAGTTTCCGCACGAGGCCCTGGGCGCGCTCAACCGCCCGGGGCCTCGTGCCGTTCGCGGCGGGTCAGCGGCGGCCGCGGGCCCTGCGCTTCGCGTCCTCCAGCGTGAAGACCTGGATCAGCCAGGACGAGAACGAACCGGTCACCGCACCGAGCAGCCCCAGGCCGCAGGCCATCAGGCCGACGGCGACCAGACGGCCGACGGGGGTCACAGGCGCCATGTCGCCGTAGCCGACGGTCGAGAGCGTGGTGCAGGTCCACCAGACCGCGTCGCCGAAGGTGCGGATGTCCGCGCCGGGTGCGAGGTGTTCGTGGTGGTAGACGGCCAGGGCGCCGGCGAAGCCGAGCAGCAGGACCGACAGGCCGGCGTAGACCATCACGCGTGCGTACAGGCTCAGGCGCGGTTCGCCGTGGCGCATCTGGATGGCCTCGTAGAGCCGTACGACGCGCAGCGGGCGCAGCAGAGGCAGCAGCAGGACCAGTGTTTCCAGCCAGTGGGTGCGGATGTACTTCAGGCCGCTCCCGGTCATCCGCCAGCGCACCGCGTAGTCCACGGCGAACAGGGCCCAGGCGCCGAGGATCACCGCCATGAAGAAGTGGTGCCATCCCGGTCCCATGTCAGGCGCGAGGACCTTCGTGGCGTAGGCGCCGAGGAACAGCATCGAACCGATGGCGAGCGGGATCTCGGTGCGCCGCCGCCAGCGCTCCTGCGGGCTGTCGTCTTCCATCGGGCCAGCTTCGCCGGAGCGGTCGGCGGGAGGGCCCCGGCGACACGCTCCGAACGGGCGAAGCCATATGCTGCACAGCATGACGAGTGAGCCGGAGCAGCAGATCGGAGTGGGGACCAAGGACGCGTTCCAGCGCCTGTGGACGCCCCATCGGATGGCCTATATCCAGGGCGAGAACAAGCCCACCGGCCCGGGTGCCGAGGACGGCTGTCCCTTCTGCTCGATTCCGGCGAAGTCCGACGAGGACGGCCTTGTCGTGGCGCGTGGCGAGCAGGTGTACGCGGTGCTGAACCTGTACCCGTACAACGGCGGCCATCTGATGGTCGTGCCCTACCGGCACGTCGCGGACTACACCGAGCTGACCGGCCCGGAGACCGCCGAACTCGGCGAGCTCACCAAGCAGGCGATGAGCGCGCTGCGTGCCGCTTCGGGCGCGCACGGGTTCAACATCGGGATGAACCAGGGGACCGTGGCCGGCGCCGGTATCGCGGCCCATCTGCACCAGCACATCGTGCCGCGCTGGGGTGGCGACACCAACTTCATGCCGGTGGTCGGGCACACCAAGATCCTGCCGCAACTCCTCGCCGATACGCGCAAGATGCTGGCGGACGCCTGGCCGGTGGGTTGAGGCGCCCCTGCGGCGTGGGCTTGGCCGGTGGGCCCAGTGGCGTGAGCCCAACGACCTGACCTGCGGGCCCGGTTGGTGATGCGCCGGGCCCGCAGGCATGATCACGCGTCGTACACATCCGCCTTGCGCGGCGTCGGGTCCTGCACCAGTCCGCTGAGGATGAGGGAGCGGTTGTCCCAGCGCTCGGTGTCCACGCCGTTCTCCTGGAGCACCTTGAGCGCGGAGGCATGCACCACCCGCAGCACCGGCGTCGCGGTGCGCAGGGCGTCGTCGGCCATGAAACGGTGCCGCCACGGCTTGTCGGCCCACGCGTGCCGCAGACCGAAGGGCTCGGGCAGGATCAGCTTGCCGCCGAGGAAGTCGAGGAGCGGCGGATACCAGGTGAAGGGCGCACGCGCCGCGAGCCGGACCACGTCGGTGGTGCCCACCAGCGGCTGCTTGACCTCCTTGGTCTCCCAGAACCTGACCGTCTTCGCGACTTCCTTGACCTTGGCCTTCGGCTTGGTGGTGAACAGGGCGTGCACCGGACCCAGCGCATGCCCGGTGACCTCGATCCGCAGGGTGTGATGCAGCACGGTGACGGTGATCAGCATGGTGATCACCAACTGGCCGTCCCACAGCCGGAACTGCACACCCAGATAGTGGCGGTCACCGCTGCCGAACTGCTGCTCGTTGCAGATCCGCTGTATCTCGTGGCCCTTGATCTGGTACGCCTCGACGTCGGTGCCCTTGGGGCGCGCGACCTCCTTGGCGTTCTCCCCGACGGGCGTGACGATCCAGTGGCGTATCGACGGGGTGGGGAAGCCGCCCGTGTGCAGCGGGCCGCGCTCCAGGAGCCGCAGCTGGTCATGGATCGCGCGGATGACGTCCCAGCTGCGGAAGGGGTGGATCTCCGCCCCCGGCTCGCGCGGTGTCAGCTCCTCGGCGAGCTGCCAGCTGCCCCAGCGGGTGCCCATGCCGAGGATGCCTTTGGGGCCTGCGTAGAACACCGAGTTGGACTGCTGCTCGGCGGTGAGGTGGGCCAGGCCCTGGCGCAGGCGCTCGGCGGCCGTCTCGTTGGGGTTGGTGGGCACCGCCTCCGGGATCTTCGCGCCGATACCGCCGCCGGCGAGGAGGCTCTCCCAGCGCAGACGCATGTCCTTGGCCGTGCGCTCGCATATCTGCTTGGCGAGCAGCCAGCCGATCACCGGCGCCACGATCATGGCACGCAGATAGAGACCGGCGAGCCCCGTGAACGGCAGCCGGATCAGAAAGAGCAGCAGCAGGCCGCCTGCGCCCACGAGCAGCGCTGTGGACAGCGCCTGGGCGCGCTTGTCCTTCTGGTCGCTGATCCATTTCCGGGCCTGGAAGATCAGCAGCCAGATCAGCAGCCCCGGCAGGAAGAGCACGCCGAACACGCCCATCACCACGGTGAGTTGGGAGTCCCGCTGCTTGCGGATCCCGGTCGCGGCGAGACAGTGCTCGACCACTGCCTGCGGCTCGGTGCCGAAGGACTGGATCAGCGGCTTGCGGCCGCCGCCGAGCGTGCGCACCTGGACGGCCCGTGAGAAGGCCTCGCCCAGGTCCGGCTTGAAGAGCGACAACTTGCCCTTCTTTATCTCGGACTTGTGCCACTCGCTGTTCGCCTTGAGCAGCTCGTCGACGTCGGTGTCCCGGTACGCGGCCGAGGCCAGGGCATGCGTCGCCGCGGTCTCGCCCGCGGCGCCCGAAAGAGGCACCTGGGCACCGGGCCTGAAATCGAAGGCCGAGTCAAAATTGTTCGCCACTGCCGCCCCCATCGCCGCATCGCTGCTTCTGCGGCCTTCCCGACTTCCCCGCCCGGCACACCTTTTGACTCGCCATCAGGCAGCGGTCCGCAGGTCGGATGCGCAGATCAACAATGTATCGGGCGGCGACGAGAGGTGTCCGGGCCTGTGGAAAACCTGCCGCCCGGTTGTCCACAGGTTCCATGGACCGCCCGCGCCGAGAGGGGAACGGCGCGGGCGGCTGTCACCTGGCGGGCAGGGGGCCTCAGCTCGAACTCTCCGCCTCCTCCCGCAACTTGGCGGCCTGCTGCAGCGGCATCGGCTCATGGCGCGCATAGCGCCGGCTGAAGCGCCCGGTTCCGTGCGAGAGCGAGCGCAGATCCACCGCGTACCGCCCGATCTCGATCTCCGGCACCTCGGCCCGTACGAGCGTGCGCCCGCCCGGCGACTGTTCGGTGCCGACCACGCGGCCGCGCCGGCCGGACAGATCGCTCATCACGGCGCCCACATAGTCGTCCGCGACCAGGATCTGCACCTCGCTGACCGGTTCGAGGAGATGGATCGTCATCCCCGCCGCCGCCTCCCGCAGGGCCAGCGCCCCCGCCGTCTGGAACGCGGCGTCGGAGGAGTCCACCGAGTGCGCCTTTCCGTCGAGCAGCGTCACCCGCACGTCCACCAGCGGATACCCCAGCGCGACGCCTCGCGTGGCCTGGGCCCGTACCCCCTTCTCGACGGACGGGATGAACTGCCTCGGCACCGCGCCCCCGACGACCTTGTCGACGAACTCGATGCCCGCGCCGCCCGGCAGCGGCTCCACCTCGATCTCGCAGATCGCGAACTGACCGTGTCCGCCGGACTGCTTCACATGCCGCCCGCGCGCCGCCGCCTTGCCCGCGAAGGTCTCGCGCAGCGACACCTTGTGCGGGACGACGTCGACCTGTACGCCGAACCGGTTCCGCAGCCGCTCAAGAGCCACGTCGGCATGGGCCTCTCCCAGGCACCACAGGACGACCTGGTGGGTGCTCTGATTCTGCTCCAGACGCATCGTCGGATCCTCGGCCACCAGCCGGGAAAGACCCTGCGAGAGCTTGTCCTCGTCCGGTTTGCTGTGCGCCTGGATGGCCAGCGGCAGCAGCGGGTCCGGCATGGTCCACGGCCGCATCAGGAGCGGCTGGTCCTTGTGGGACAGGGTGTCCCCGGTCTCGGCCCGGCTCAGCTTCGCCACACAGGCCAGGTCTCCCGCGATGGCCTTGGTGAGGGTGCGCTGCTGTTTGCCGAACGGCGAGGACAGGGCGCCGATCCGCTCGTCCACGTCATGGTCCTCATGTCCGCGGTCGGCCAGGCCGTGGCCCGAGACATGCACGGTCTCGTCGGGACGCAAGGTCCCCGAGAAGATCCGTACGAGAGAAATCCGCCCCACATACGGGTCGGAGGAGGTCTTCACGACCTCGGCGACGAGCGGACCCTCCGGATCGCACGCGGCCACCTCGCGCGGCGCGCCGGACGGGGTGGTCACCTCGGGGGCCGGGCGCTCCAGGGGAGTGGGGAAGCCGCCCGTGATCAGTTCGAGGAGCTCCACCGTGCCCAGGCCCTGCTTGGAGCCCTCGGCCGCGGGCGCCGCGGCGAGCACCGGGTGGAAGATGCCGCGGGCCACCGCGGTCTCCAGATCACCCACGAGGGTCTTGAAGTCGATCTCCTCACCGCTCAGATAGCGGTCCATCAGGGACTCGTCCTCGCTCTCGGCGATGATCCCCTCGATGAGCCGGTTACGCGCCTCCTCGATCAGCGGTAATTCGTCACCGGACGGCGGGCGCTCCTTGCGCTCGCCGGACGAGTAGTCGAAGACCTTCTGCGAGAGCAGCCCGATCAGGCCGTGCACGGGCGCGTGCCCATCGGCACCCGCCTCGCCGTGCAGCGGCAGATAGAGCGGCAGTACGGCATCGGGGTCGTCGCCGCCGAAGGTCTCGGCGCACGCCCGGGTCATCTGGTCGAAGTCGGCCCGCGCCGCCTCCAGGTGAGTGATCACGATGGCCCGCGGCATCCCGACGGCCGCGCACTCGTCCCACACCATGCGGGTGGCGCCCGAGATGCCTTGCGTACCCTCCGCTGCCGAGACAACGAAAAGGGCCGCGTCCGCTGCTCGCAGACCGGCCCGCAGTTCCCCGACGAAATCCGCGTATCCGGGGGTGTCGAGGAGGTTGATCTTGATGCCGCCCCATTCGACGGGTACGAGGGACAGCTGGACCGAGCGTTGCTGGCGATGCTCGATCTCGTCGTAGTCGGAGACGGTGCCGCCGTCCTCCACACGGCCCGCCCTGTTCACCGCCCCCGCGCTGAGTGCGAGGGCCTCCACCAGGGTCGTCTTGCCGCAGCCGCTGTGGCCGACCAGCACCACATTCCGTACGGACGCGGGGTGGTCGGCCGTCAGAGCCCTGCCGGCGGCCCCAGGGTGTGCATTTGCCTTGTCGCCCATGCCTTGCCTCCCGGTTTTCGTGCACGGTGAGGAGAAGGGCGCGGACACGCGGAAACCGCGTGCTGGATCAGGCTCGAATGGGCCGGCGGCTTCGGCGACGCCCGCGGTGCCTTCGAGCTTTCCACTCAGGTCTTCCTGCGTCCATACGTCGTACGTGATCGCCCGGGTGCGCGTGCGACCGGGGCTCCGCGGGTGGAGCGGGCCGCCCCGTGACTACGATGGGCCAGCCGGTGGCCGCAGGGGCCGCGCGGCCCGCCACCCCCCTTGGGAAGAGGCTCGAAGGCCATGCTGAACAAGTACGCGCGTGCGTTCTTCACGCGTGTTCTCACGCCGTTCGCCGCGTTTCTGCTCCGCAGGGGGGTCAGCCCCGACGCGGTCACCCTGATCGGGACGGCCGGTGTGGTGGCGGGTGCGCTGTGGTTCTTCCCGCGCGGGGAGTTCTTCTGGGGCACCATCGTCATCACCCTGTTCGTGTTCTCCGACCTGGTGGACGGGAACATGGCGCGCCAGGCCGGCATCTCGAGCCGCTGGGGCGCGTTCCTCGACTCGACGCTCGACCGGGTCGCCGACGGTGCGATCTTCGGCGGCTTCGCGCTCTGGTACGCGGGCAAGGGCGACGACAACATTCTGTGCGCGGTCGCCATCTTCTGTCTGGCGAGCGGCCAGGTCGTCTCGTACACGAAGGCACGTGGCGAATCGATCGGCCTGCCCGTCGCGGTGAACGGACTGATCGAGCGCGCCGAGCGGCTGGTGATCTCGCTGGTCGCGGCCGGTCTCGCGGGTCTGCACACATTCGGCGTGCCGGGGATCGAGGTCCTGCTGCCGATCGCGCTGTGGATCGTGGCCGTCGGCAGCCTGGTCACGCTCGGCCAGCGGGTCGTGACGGTGCGCCGGGAGTCGGCCGAGGCGGACGCCGCGGCGGCGGATGCCGCGGCGGCCGAGGCCTCCGTACAGGAAAGCGCGGCCGTGCGGGAGAGCACGGCACCGGGGAACGAAAACGCGGCACGGGGGAGCGAGACGGCCTGATGAGCATGGGCAAGACGACGGAGAAGCTGACGGACGCGCTGTACGGGCTCGGCTGGGGGACGGTCAAGAAGCTGCCCGAGCCCGTCGCCGTCCGCCTGGGTCGGACCATGGCCGACATCGCGTGGAAGAAGCGCGGCAAGGGCGTGCAGCGGCTCGAGGCCAACTACGCGCGGGTGGTCCCGGACGCGAGCCCGGAGCGGCTCGCCCAGCTGTCCAAGGCGGGCATGCGCTCGTACATGCGGTACTGGATGGAGTCCTTCCGGCTGCCGACCTGGTCGGCAGACCGTATCCGCGGGGGTGTGGAGCTCGAGGACGTCCACCGTCTGACCGACGCCCTGGCCTCCGACAGGGGCGTGGTCTTCGCGCTGCCGCACCTGGCCAACTGGGACCTCGCCGGCGCCTGGCTCACCACCGCGTTGGAGACGCCGTTCACGACCGTGCAGGAGCGGCTCAAGCCGGAGTCCCTGTACGACCGGTTCGTGGCGTACCGCAGCAGTCTCGGCATGGAGGTCCTGCCGCACACGGGCGGATCCGCCTTCGGGACGCTCGCCCGGCGGCTGCGCGCGGGAGGCACGGTGTGCCTGGTCGCGGACCGCGATCTTTCCGCGTCCGGTGTCGAGGTGAAGTTCTTCGGCGAGACCGCACGGATGCCCGCGGGCCCGGCGATGCTCGCCCAGCAGACGGGTGCGCTGCTGCTGCCGGCCACGCTCTGGTACGACGACACGACCGTGTTGAAGGGCCGTATCCACGCACCCGTCGAAGTCCCCGAGACAGGCACCCGGGCCGAGAAGACGTCCTCGATGACGCAGGCCCTGGCGGACGCCTTCGCCACGGGTATCGCCGACCACCCGGAGGACTGGCACATGCTGCAGCGGCTGTGGCTCTCGGACCTCGACCCCGAGAAGGCTCCACGCCCCGAGAAGGGCACTCAGTGAAGATCGGCATCGTCTGCCCGTACTCGTGGGACGTGCCGGGCGGCGTCCAGTTCCATATCCGCGACCTCGCCGAGCACCTGATCCGGCTCGGTCACGAGGTGTCGGTGCTCGCCCCGGCCGATGAGGACACCCCGCTGCCGCCGTACGTGGTCTCGGCGGGCCGTGCTGTTCCCGTGCCGTACAACGGCTCGGTCGCGCGGCTCAGCTTCGGGTTCCTCTCTGCGGCGCGGGTGCGCAGGTGGCTGCACGACGGCACCTTCGACGTGATCCACATCCACGAGCCGGCCTCGCCCTCGCTCGGGCTGCTCACCTGCTGGGCGGCGCAGGGGCCGATCGTCGCGACCTTCCACACGTCCACCGCCCGGTCGCGGGCCATGGTCGCCGCGTATCCGATCCTGCAGCACGCGCTCGAGAAGATCAGCGCGCGGATCGCGGTCAGCGAGTACGCGCGCCGCACGCTGGTCGAGCACCTCGGCGGCGACGCGGTGGTCATCCCCAACGGCGTCGACGTGGACTTCTTCGCGCGGGCCGAGCCCAAGGCGGAGTGGCAGGGCGGCACGATCGGCTTCATCGGCCGGATCGACGAGCCCCGCAAGGGACTTCCCGTCCTGATGAAGGCGCTGCCCAAGATCCTGGCGGAGCTGCCCGAGACCCGGCTCCTCGTCGCGGGGCGTGGCGACGAGGAGGAGGCCGTGGCCTCGCTGCCGGCCGAGATGCGCTCGCGCGTCGAGTTCCTCGGCATGGTCAGCGACGAGGACAAGGCGCGGCTGCTGCGCAGTGTCGACGTGTACGTCGCCCCCAACACCGGCGGCGAGAGCTTCGGCATCATCCTCGTCGAGGCCCTGTCCGCGGGGGCACCGGTGCTCGCCTCCGACCTGGACGCGTTCGCGCAGGTCCTGGACCAGGGCGGGGCCGGCGACCTGTTCGCCAACGAGGACGCGGACGCGCTGGCGACCGCCGCCGTGAAGCTCCTCGGCGACGCCGACCGCCGCGCCGGCCTCAGCGAACGGGGCAGCGCCCACGTCCGCCGCTTCGACTGGTCGACGGTCGGCGCGGACATCCTCGCGGTCTACGAGACGGTCACGGACGGCACGACCTCGGTCGCGGCGGACGAACGGTCCACGGGTCTGCGGGCACGGTTCGCGCGGGCGCGGGACTGAGCACGATCGCCTACTGCCCGTGGTGTGGCGCCCGGCTGCCGGCCTCCCAGCGCGACCGCTGGTTCGACGAGTTGGAGCACGCCGGCATCGACCCCTGGCAGGCAAGATCCCGCCCGAATTCGAGGACGGGCGCTGGATGCAGGACGTCTCAGGGGACGGCTAGGGCCTGATCGACAAGACAGGCCCTAGCGGCGCCGCGGCAGGCTCGCCGCCGAGTGGGAGCGACTGCCGAGCCGGCTCACTTCGGCGTGAGCAGCGGCCACACCTCCACGTCCGCCTGTTCGCCCCAGACCGGGTCGCCGTGCGCGTACCCCGGGACGACCTGGAACGTGACGTGACGGTTGCCGTTGCGGCGGATCAGGTCCGCGCCCAACGGGTGGTCGCCGCGGCCGAGTTCCATGTTGATCCAGACGACCTCGGCGCGGATCCGGTCCCAGGCGATGCGGTACGTGGCGTCGTCGCCGGCCCAGATCGCGCACAGGTCGCGCAGCAGGGCGTGCGGGACGAGGCCGCTGCCCAGGGCCGCCGTGGCCTCGCCCCATACCGGCAGCGGGCTGTGCGCGAGCGTGAAGTGGTCCTCGGCGGGGGAGGCCCCGAAGGTGTACGTGCCTGCGGCATGGCCCTGCCGGTAGATCCAATTTGCCGGTCCCGGAAGGGTGTTGGTGCGGATCAGGGCGTAGTGGGCGAGACCGGCGTGGGTGAAGCGGGTCGTGGGATCGACGGGGCGCGGCACCGGGCTCGCCCCGTCCGGGTCGGACAGCGCGCGGGCGAGCAGACCCTTGAGCCCTGGGTCGTTGACGTACGAGCCCTGGTCGATCAGGGACTGGAACGTGTCGCGCGCCTGCCCGGCCCGCACCGCCAGGTCCCCTTCGTAGGGGCCGGTGGTGTCCAGGACGACGACCCGTTCAAGACGCCTGTCGCCCCCGCGGCCTGCCAGGTCGAGCGCGAGCGCCGCGCCCGCCGAGTGGCCGATGAGCTGGTACGGAAGCCGGAGCGCCGCGTCCACGGCGTCGATCACGCGGCGGGCGTCCACGCGGTGCGCGGCCAGGCCCCGGCCGGCGCCGATGCCGGCGGCAGTGGCGAGGTCCTCGCGCGGAGTGATGCCGATGACCAGGTGTCCGAGGCGGCGCAGATGGTGGGCGAGGTTGCGCTCGCGCGGGGTGAAGAAGTTCGCCGTGAAGTTCAGGCCGCCGCCGGGCAGCAGATAGGCGAGCGAACGCGGCCGCTGGCCTGTGTCGGCGACCACGTCCACGGCGTAGGGCGAGCCGTCGCCCTCGATCAGGAACCTGGTGCGGGTCCAGCCGATGCCACGGTCGAGGACGGTGGGCGCGGCGCCCAGCGCATCGGTCATCGCACCCAGCCCATCGGACATCGCACCGAGCGCATCGGCCATCTCCCCGTGCACATTGGCGGCCGCCGTCCCGCCCCCCAACGCCGCCGTCGCCAAGCCCACCGCGCCCGCGGCCAGCACCTGCCGCCTGTCCATGGAACCCCCCTGAAGTCGTCCGGGCCGTCCGGCGTGAAGGAGCGACGCCTTGGTCCCGGTAGCCTTTCCGCCCGTGACCGTAACGCTGATCTGGATCGCCGTAGCCCTGTTCGCCATCGGCTTGTATCTGAGCTGGACCGCCGGGCGCCTCGACCGGCTGCACGCCCGGATCGACGCGGCACGGGCGGCACTTGACGCCCAGCTCCTGCGCCGGGCCTCGGTCGCACAGGAGCTGGCCACGTCCAACGTGCTCGATCCGGCGGCCTCGATCGTCCTGTACGAGGCCGCGCACGCCGCGCGCCAGGCCGAGGAGGAGCAGCGCGAAGTCGCCGAGAGCGATCTGAGCCAGGCACTGCGCGCCGTCTTCGGGGACGTCGACCAGGTCGAGGCGGTACGCGAGGCGCCCGGCGGCGTCGAGGCGGCGGAGGAGCTGGCGCAGGCGGTGCGCAGGGTGCCGATGGCGCGGCGCTTCCACAACGACGCCGTACGCGCGGCGCGGGCGCTGCGGCGCCACCGCAAGGTGCGGCTGTTCCGTCTCGCGGGCCACGCGCCCTTCCCGCTGGCCTTCGAGATGGACGACGAACCGCCCGTCGCGCTGGCGGACCGGCCCGGGTCCTAGTCGCCGCACCACTGCGGGCGTAGGTCCCTGACCAGGCAGTACATCCCCCTCGTACAGAAAAATGAGCCACCGGCTACCCATTGGCCCTTGCTGTGGCCTGCTCCAGGGAGTTGGCTCGTAGTCACACCGTCTTCCTTCACTCCAGTGAGGTCATCCGTGGCTACCAACACCCCCGAAACCCCCGCCACCGGCACCGCCCGCGTCAAGCGCGGCATGGCCGAGCAGCTCAAGGGCGGCGTCATCATGGACGTGGTCAACGCCGAGCAGGCGAAGATCGCCGAGGACGCGGGTGCCGTGGCCGTCATGGCCCTGGAGCGCGTGCCGGCCGACATCCGCAAGGACGGCGGCGTGGCCCGTATGTCCGACCCGAACATGATCGAAGAGATCATCGAGGCGGTCTCCATCCCGGTCATGGCCAAGTCCCGCATCGGCCACTTCGTCGAGGCGCAGATCCTGCAGTCGCTCGGCGTCGACTACATCGACGAGTCCGAGGTCCTCACCCCGGCCGACGAGGTCAACCACAGCGACAAGTTCGCGTTCACGACCCCGTTCGTCTGCGGCGCCACCAACCTGGGCGAGGCCCTGCGCCGTATCGCCGAGGGCGCGGCCATGATCCGCTCCAAGGGCGAGGCCGGCACCGGCAACGTCGTCGAGGCCGTGCGCCACATGCGCCAGATCAAGAACGAGATCGCGCGCCTTCGCGGCTACGACAACAACGAGCTGTACGCCGCCGCCAAGGAGCTGCGCGCCCCGTACGAGCTGGTCAAGGAAGTCGCCGAGCTCGGCAAGCTCCCCGTCGTGCTGTTCTCCGCGGGTGGCGTGGCCACCCCGGCCGACGCCGCTCTGATGCGTCAGCTCGGCGCCGAGGGCGTCTTCGTCGGCTCCGGCATCTTCAAGTCGGGCGACCCGGCCAAGCGCGCCGCCGCCATCGTGAAGGCCACCACCTTCTACGACGACCCGAAGATCATCGCCGACGCCTCCCGCAACCTGGGCGAGGCCATGGTCGGCATCAACTGCGACACCCTGCCCGAGACCGAGCGCTACGCGAACCGGGGCTGGTAGTCCCCATGGCAACCACTCCTGTCATCGGCGTCCTTGCTCTTCAGGGCGACGTACGGGAGCACCTCATCGCCCTGGCCGCGGCGGATGCCGTGGCCAGGCCGGTGCGGCGCCCCGAGGAGCTCGCCGAGGTCGACGCCCTGGTCATCCCGGGCGGCGAATCGACCACGATCTCCAAACTGGCCGTGCTCTTCGGCCTGTTGGAGCCTCTGCGTGAGCGCGTACGCGGCGGGATGCCCGTCTACGGCACCTGCGCCGGCCTGATCCTGCTCGCCGACAAGATCCTCGACCCGCGCTCGGGCCAGGAGACGATCGGCGGCATCGACATGATCGTGCGCCGCAACGCGTTCGGACGCCAGAACGAGTCGTTCGAGGCCTCGGTGGACGTCCAGGGTCTGGGCCCCGTCGAAGGCGTCTTCATCCGCGCCCCGTGGGTCGAGTCCGTCGGCGCCGAGGTCGAGGTGCTCGCCGAGCACGGCGGCCACATCGTCGCCGTACGTCAGGGCTGGTCGCTCGCCACGTCGTTCCATCCGGAGCTCACGGGCGACCACCGCGTGCACGGGCTGTTCGTCGAGATGGTCCGGGAGAAGGCGGCTGCCGGATCCCGGTAGGATCTCTGTCGTTCGTACAGAGATTGGTTACGCGAAGGAGACAGGCAGATGTCCGGCCACTCTAAATGGGCCACGACTAAGCACAAGAAGGCCGTGATCGATGCCAAGCGCGGCAAGCTCTTCGCGAAGCTGATCAAGAACATCGAGGTCGCTGCGCGTACGGGCGGTGCCGACATCGGCGGCAACCCGACGCTCGAAGACGCCATCACCAAGGCGAAGAAGAGCTCGGTCCCGAACAAGAACATCGACTCCGCGGTCAAGCGCGGCGCGGGCCTCGAGGCCGGCGGCGCCGACTACGAGACGATCATGTACGAGGGCTACGGCCCCAACGGTGTCGCGGTGCTCATCGAGTGCCTGACCGACAACCGCAACCGTGCCGCGTCCGACGTCCGCGTCGCCATGACGCGCAACGGCGGCAACATGGCCGACCCGGGCTCCGTCTCGTACCTCTTCAACCGCAAGGGCGTCGTGATCGTCCCCAAGGGCGAGCTGTCCGAGGACGACGTCCTCGGCGCGGTGCTCGACGCGGGCGCCGAAGAGGTCAACGACCTGGGTGAGTCCTTCGAGGTGCTCTCCGAGGCCACCGACCTGGTCGCGGTGCGCACCGCGCTCCAGGAGGCCGGGATCGACTACGACTCGGCCGACGCCAACTTCGTCCCGACCATGCAGGTCGAGCTGGACGAAGAGGGCGCACGCAAGATCTTCAAGCTGATCGACGCGCTCGAGGACAGCGACGACGTGCAGAACGTCTTCGCCAACTTCGATGTCTCCGACGAGATCATGGAGAAGGTCGACGCCTGATCCGTACCGAAGCGGCGGGCCGACGGGAAACTTCCCGTCGGCCCGCCGCTTTGTCGCTCGCCGCTGTTGTCGGTGGCACCCGATAGCCTGCACAAACAGACGAGCGAAGGGAGGGGCGTTGTGCGGGTTCTGGGAGTCGACCCCGGTCTGACCCGGTGCGGCGTCGGCGTCGTCGAAGGCGTGGCGGGCCGGCCGCTCACCATGCACGGTGTCGGTGTCGTACGGACGCCCGCGGACGCCGAGTTGGGCTCGCGCCTCGTTGCCATCGAGCAGGGCATCGAGCAGTGGCTGGACGAGCACCAGCCCGAATTCGTCGCCGTGGAGCGGGTGTTCAGCCAGCACAACGTACGGACGGTGATGGGCACCGCCCAGGCCAGCGCCGTCGCGATGCTCTGCGCCGCGCGCCGCGGCATCCCGGTGGCCCTGCACACACCGAGCGAGGTCAAGGCCGCCGTCACGGGCAGCGGACGGGCCGACAAGGCCCAGGTCGGCGCCATGGTCACGCGCCTGCTGCGGCTCGACGCACCGCCCAAGCCCGCCGACGCCGCCGACGCGCTGGCCCTCGCCATCTGCCATATCTGGCGCGGACCGGCCAAGAACCGCCTCCAGGAAGCGGTCGCCGCGCAGACCCGCCTCCAGCAGGCCGCGGCCGAAAGCCGCCCGCCGAACCGTCTCCAGCAAGCCGCAGCACTGCACGCATCGAAAGGCCGAACCAAATGATCGCCTTCGTGAGCGGACCCGTCGCCGCCCTCGCCCCTGACGCGGCCGTCGTCGAGGTCGGCGGGATCGGCATGGCCGTCCAGTGCACGCCGAACACCCTGTCCGGCCTGCGCCTGGGCCAGCAGACCAAGCTGGCGACCTCTTTGGTCGTACGGGAGGACTCGCTCACTCTGTACGGCTTCGCGGACGACGACGAGCGCCAGACCTTCGAGCTCCTGCAGACCGCGAGCGGAGTCGGGCCCCGCCTGGCCCAGGCGATGCTCGCGGTGCACTCGCCGGACGCGCTGCGCCGGGCCGTCGCCACCTCCGACGAGAAGGCGCTGACCGCGGTGCCGGGCATCGGCAAGAAGGGAGCACAGAAGCTGCTCCTGGAGTACAAGGACCGGCTCGGCGCGCCTCTGGGCACGGCGTCCACGGTCGGTGCGCAGGCCACCGCCTCCTGGCGCGACCAGCTGCACGCCGCGCTGATCGGGCTCGGGTACGCGACGCGTGAGGCGGACGAGGCCGTCACCGCGGTGACCCCGCAGGCCGAGGCCATGGACGGCACCCCGCAGGTCGGCCCGCTCCTCAAGGCCGCGCTGCAGACCCTGAACCGCACGCGCTGATCCCCGTACATCTGTCATCACGAACGAACTGGCGAGGCACTCCACCGTGAACTGGGACGACACCGCACCGCCGGCCGACGACACCACCGGCCGGCTCGTCGGGTCCGCCGCGGACGGCGAGGACCAGGCCGTCGAGGCGGCCCTGCGCCCCAAGTCCCTGGCCGAGTTCGTCGGCCAGGAGCGGGTGCGCGAGCAGCTCGACCTCGTGCTCAGGGCGGCCCGCCAGCGCGGTGCCACCGCCGACCACGTGCTCCTGTCGGGCGCTCCCGGCCTCGGCAAGACCACGCTCTCGATGATCATCGCGGCCGAGATGGAAGCCCCGATCCGCATCACCAGCGGCCCCGCCATCCAGCACGCCGGAGACCTGGCCGCGATCCTCTCCTCCCTCCAGGAGGGCGAGGTCCTCTTCCTCGACGAGATCCACCGGATGTCGCGGCCCGCCGAGGAGATGCTGTACATGGCGATGGAGGACTTCCGCGTCGACGTCATCGTCGGCAAGGGGCCCGGCGCCACCGCCATCCCGCTGGAGCTCCCGCCGTTCACGCTGGTCGGTGCCACCACCCGCGCCGGTCTGCTGCCGCCGCCGCTGCGCGACCGCTTCGGCTTCACCGCCCATATGGAGTTCTACGAGCCGGCCGAGCTGGAGCGCGTCATCCACCGCTCCGCCGATCTGCTCGACGTCACCATCGACACCGCCGGCGCCGCCGAGATCGCGGGCCGCTCCCGTGGCACGCCGCGTATCGCCAACCGTCTCCTTCGCCGCGTACGGGACTATGCGCAGGTCAAGGCCGACGGCCGGATCAACCAGGAGATCGCCGGGGCCGCGCTGCGTGTCTACGAGGTGGACGCGCGCGGGCTCGACCGGCTCGACCGCGCCGTCCTGGAGGCGCTGCTCAAGCTGTTCGGCGGCGGACCTGTCGGCTTGTCGACCCTCTCGGTCGCCGTAGGGGAGGAGCGCGAGACCGTCGAAGAGGTCGCCGAGCCCTTCCTCGTACGGGAAGGACTGCTGGCCCGTACTCCGCGCGGCCGCGTGGCCACTCCCGCTGCGTGGGCGCATCTGGGTCTCACGGCGCCGCAGAGTCATGGAACCGGCGGATCCGGACAAGGCGACCTGTTCGGGGCGTGACGGCCAGGGTGCTCGCTCCGCATGGAACCCCGGTGCCATGCTGAGCGTTGTTCCATCCGTGCGGACTCGCTTAGACTCCGCCGATGCCGCCCTTATCGGCGGTGTGCCCACCCCCATCCAGTAGGCCGCTCATCTGCGCGGTCGTGCGAAGGAAACCCGTCCCGTGAATATCTTGAGCCTCCTTCCGTTCATCTTGATCATCGGGGTCATGTTCCTGATGACCCGTTCTGCCAAGAAGAAGCAGCAGCAGGCGGCCGAGATGCGCAACCAGATGCAGCCCGGCACGGGTGTCCGCACGATCGGGGGCATGTACGCGGTCGTCAAGGAAGTCAGCGACGAGGCCGTCACGCTCGAGGTGGCCCCTGGCGTCCACGCGATCTACGCGAAGAACTCGGTCGGCGCCGTCCTCGACGACGACGAGTACAACCGCATCGTCCACGGCATCACCCCCGAGGACGTCGACACCCCCGACGTTCCGGACGATGCCTCCTCCCTGACCCAGGCCGACGAGCCCGCCGACGCTGATGTGTCGGCCGATTCGCCCATCGACCTCGGCAAGAAGGACGCCGGCGGCGACGCCGAGCCGAAGAAGACCGAGGGCGAGGGCGACACGAAGTAGTCACGGCCGAGGACCGCGGTGCGCCCCAGGCGCGGCGCGGTCCTCGGAACGTGCGGCTTCGCGTCGCCTCCCGCACACCACTTCATGGCCGCCCAGGGCCCGCTGACCGGCTACGAGCCGGCTGCCCGGGCGGTTGGACAGGGAGAAACGAGAAGGTGGCAGCACCGAAGAAGGCCAGGAGGCAGAGCGGCCAGCCCAAGCCGGGACGCGCTCTGGCCCTGATCGTGATCATCATGGTGGCGCTCACCGGGGGCATGTTCCTGTCCGGGCACACCACCCCGCGACTGGGCATCGACCTCGCGGGCGGCACGAGCATCACGCTCGAGGCCAAGAATGAGCCGGGCGCGAAAAACGCGATCAACCCGACCAACATGAACACCGCGGTCAGCATCATTGAGCGCCGTGTCAACGGTCTGGGCGTTTCCGAGGCCGAGGTTCAGACCCAGGGCGAGAAGAACATCATCGTCAACATCCCCAAGGGGACTGACGAGGAGCAGGCGCGCGAGCAGGTCGGTACGACCGCTCAGCTCTTCTTCCGCCCGGTGCTTCAGCTCGCGGCCGGCGACCCGAAGGCCGACCCGGCCGCGTCACCGTCGGCGACGCCCTCCGCCTCGGAGAGCGGCAAGAAGGACGACAAGGACAAGGACGAGAAGGCCTCGCCTTCCGCCGGCTCCAGCTCCACGCCGCAGGGCCGCGCCGTCACGGACGCCCTGAAGGACACCACCCCGTCTCCCTCGGCGAGCGACTCCGGTGACCCCAAGGCGTCCCCGAGCCCCAGCGCCAGTGAGTCCGTGGACCCCGCGACCAAGGACCTCGCTGCCAAGTTCGCCGCGCTGAACTGCACGGACAAGAAGCAGCGCACCGAGGCGGCCCAGGGCACCAAGCCCGAGGACACGATCATTGCCTGTGGCACCAACAACGCGGGCCAGTGGGAGAAGTACGTGCTCGGCCCGGCCGCCGTGGCCGGTAAGGACGTCGACGACTCCAAGGCCGTGATCGACCAGCAGCAGGGCATCTGGAAGGTCACGATGGACTTCTCGAGCGGTGGCTCGAAGAAGTTCGCGAAGATCACCGGTGAGCTGTCCAAGCAGCAGCCCCCGCTGAACCAGTTCGCCATCGTGCTCGACAACAACGTCGTCTCCGCGCCGACCGTCAACCAGACGCTCAGCTCGAACGCCGAGATCACCGGTTCCTTCACGCAGGAGTCCGCCGAAGAGCTGGCGAACATGCTGAAGTACGGCTCGCTGCCGCTGACTTTCGAAGAGCAGAGCGTCGACACCGTCACCGCCGCGCTCGGCGGCGAGCAGCTGGAGGCCGGTCTGATCGCCGGCGCCATCGGTCTCGCCCTGGTCGTCATCTACCTGGTGGTCTACTACCGCGGCCTGTCTCTGATCGCGCTGCTGTCGCTCGCGGCCTCCGCGATCCTCACGTACACCCTGATGTCCCTGCTCGGCCCGGCCATCGGCTTCGCGCTGAACCTGCCGGCCGTCTGTGGCGCCATCGTGGCGATCGGTATCACCGCGGACTCGTTCATCGTGTTCTTCGAACGCATCCGGGACGAGGTGCGCGAGGGCCGGACGATCCAGCCGGCCGTCGAGCGTGCCTGGCCGCGTGCGCGGCGCACGATCCTGGTGTCCGACTTCGTGTCGTTCCTGGCCGCCGCGGTGCTGTTCATCGTGACCGTCGGCAAGGTGCAGGGCTTCGCGTTCACGCTGGGTCTGACCACGCTGCTCGACGTCGTCGTGGTGTTCCTGTTCACCAAGCCGCTGATGACGCTCCTGGCGCGCAAGAAGTTCTTCCGCAGCGGCCACCCGTGGTCGGGTCTCGACCCCAAGCGTCTGGGCGCCAAGCCCCCGCTGCGCCGTTCCCGTCGTACCTCTGGCCCTGCCGCCGGTACCGTCGACCCGAAGGAGGCGTGAGATGTCGAAGCTCGGCAACCTCGGCGCCAGGCTGTACCGCGGCGAAGTCGGCTATGACTTCATCGGCAAGCGGTTCATCTGGTACGGCGTCTCGGTCCTGATCACCATCACGGCCATCGTGGCCCTCGCGGTGCAGGGCCTCAACATGGGCATCGAGTTCAAGGGTGGCGCGGTCTTCAATACGCCCACGACATCCGTCTCGGTCGAGAAGATCACGGAAGTGGCCGAGAAGGCCTCGGGTCACCAGGCGATCACCCAGAAGCTGGGCAAGGGCGGCACACGCGTCCAGATCGCCGGTGTGGACGTCGCCAAGTCCAGCGAGATCAAGCAGGCGCTCGCCGACGAGCTCGGCGTTCCTGCCAAGTCGATCAACTCGGAGCTGGTCGGCCCCAGTTGGGGCGAGCAGATCGCACAGAAGGCATGGACGGGCTGCATCGTCTTCATGATCCTGTGTGTGATCTATCTGGCGATCGCGTTCGAGTGGCGGATGGCGGTCGCGGCCCTGGTGGCCCTGATCCACGACATCACGATCACCGTCGGGATCTACGCCCTCGTGGGCTTCGAGGTCACCCCGGGCACGGTGATCGGTCTGCTCACGATCCTCGGTTACTCGCTCTACGACACGGTCGTGGTCTTCGACTCCCTCAAGGAGGGGTCGAAGGACATCACGAAGCAGACCCGCTACACGTACAGCGAGATCGCCAACAAGTCGATCAACTCCACGCTGGTCCGCTCCATCAACACCACCGTGGTGGCGCTGCTCCCGGTCGCGGGCCTGCTGTTCATCGGTGGCGGTGTCCTGGGTGCCGGCATGCTGAACGACATCTCGCTCTCCCTGTTCGTGGGTCTCGCCGCCGGTGCGTACTCCTCGATCTTCATCGCCACCCCGCTCGTCGCCGACCTCAAGGAGCGCGAGCCGGCGATGAAGCAGTTGAAGAAGCGGGTGCTCGCCAAGCGCGCGGCCGCCGCTGCCAAGGGCGAATCGTCCGAGGGACCGGACGCCGCCGGCACCTTCGACGACGCGGTGCCCGCGGACGCGACCCCGGCCGTGGTCGGCCAGCGCGGCGTCGAGCCCGCTGCCCGCACCCAGCCCTCGTCGCGTGCGCGCGGCAAGGGCCGTCCCTCGGGGAAGCGCCGATGACCGGGGCGGCGGAGCTGCTGCTCAGCCGTATCCGCGACGTACCGGACTATCCGCAGCCCGGCGTGGTGTTCAAGGACATCACGCCTCTGCTGGCTGACCCGGCCGCGTTCACGGCCCTCACGGACGAGCTCGCCGAGCTGTGCGTACGGCACGGCGCGACGAAGATCGTCGGCCTGGAGGCGCGAGGCTTCATCCTCGCGGCTCCGGTCGCCATCCGCGCGGGGCTCGGCTTCATCCCCGTACGCAAGGCGGGCAAGCTCCCCGGAGCGACGCTCAAGCAGGCGTACGACCTGGAGTACGGCAGCGCCGAGATCGAGGTGCACGCCGAGGATCTGGCCGCGGGCGACCGCGTCATGGTCATCGACGACGTCCTCGCCACCGGCGGCACGGCCGAGGCCTCGCTGCACCTGGTGCGGCGGGCGGGCGCCGAGGTCGCGGGTGTGGCCGTGCTGATGGAGCTCGGTTTCCTGGGCGGCAGGGCCCGCCTCGAGCCGGCCCTGAAGGGCGCGCCGCTGGACGCGGTGCTCGTCGTCTGAACCAGTCCGACCCAGCTGCAAGCCCTGCGAGGGCGGGTTTCCGGAGACTTCCGGGGCCCGCCCTCGCGGCCGTCTCGGAGACTTCCGGGACCCGTCCTCGCGGCGTTCTCGGAGACTTCCGGAACCCGCCCTCGCGGCGTTCTCGCCCAGTCCCCGCTGCGTTTTCGCGCAGGGCGACGGACGTGCGACGGACCACAGCGTGAACCGTCGGGCACGAGCGGATGGCCCAGGGTCGATACCATGGCAGTCCGGACCTGATCGGGGGGCCGGATCCTGCCTGAGGAGCGCTCTTGCCAGACGAGGCCCGACAGCCACTCACCGCCGCGAAGTCCCAGGCCGACCAGCCTGCGGACCCCAAGGCCGCGGCGGCCGCTGCCCTGCCCGCCAAGAGTGACCCGGCGGCCGAAAAGCACTCCCCGAAACCGGCGACGCCCACCGAACGGCCCGCGGCCCCTCCGATGCGCCCGGCCGGGACCGCGCCTGCCCGTGCGGGCTCGACCGCGGCGTCCGGCGGCTCCCGGTCGAATTCCTCGTCCAATCGCGTACGGGCCCGTCTCGCCCGCCTCGGCGTGCAGCGCTCCAACCCGTACAACCCGGTCCTCGAGCCCCTGCTGCGGATAGTGCGCAGCAACGATCCCAAGATCGAGACCTCGACGCTGCGCCAGATCGAGCGCGCCTACCAGGTCGCCGAGCGCTGGCACCGGGGGCAGAAGCGCAAGAGCGGCGACCCGTACATCACGCACCCGCTCGCCGTGACGACCATCCTCGCCGAGCTCGGCATGGATCCGGCCACGCTGATGGCCGGGCTGCTGCACGACACAGTCGAGGACACCGAGTACGGCCTGGACACCCTGCGCCGTGACTTCGGCGACCAGGTCGCGCTGCTCGTCGACGGCGTGACCAAGCTGGACAAGGTCAAGTTCGGCGAGGCCGCGCAGGCCGAGACCGTGCGCAAGATGGTCGTCGCGATGGCCAAGGACCCCCGGGTCCTGGTCATCAAGCTCGCCGACCGCCTGCACAACATGCGCACGATGCGCTACCTCAAGCGCGAGAAGCAGGAGAAGAAGGCCCGCGAGACGCTGGAGATCTACGCTCCGCTGGCGCATCGCCTGGGCATGAACACCATCAAGTGGGAGCTGGAGGACCTCGCGTTCGCGATCCTCTACCCCAAGATGTACGACGAGATCGTGCGGCTCGTCGCCGAGCGGGCCCCCAAGCGCGACGAGTATCTGGCCATAGTGACCGACGAGGTCCAGGCCGATCTGCGCGCGGCCCGCATCAAGGCCACGGTCACCGGCCGGCCGAAGCACTACTACAGCGTCTACCAGAAGATGATCGTGCGAGGCCGCGACTTCGCCGAGATCTACGACCTGGTGGGCATCCGCGTCCTCGTCGACACGGTCAGGGACTGCTACGCGGCGCTCGGCACGGTGCACGCGCGATGGAATCCGGTCCCCGGCCGGTTCAAGGACTACATCGCGATGCCCAAGTTCAACATGTACCAGTCGCTGCACACGACCGTGATCGGCCCCAGCGGCAAGCCTGTTGAGCTGCAGATCCGTACCTTCGACATGCACCGCCGCGCCGAGTACGGCATCGCTGCGCACTGGAAGTACAAGCAGGAGGCCGTCGCCGGCACCTCGAAGGTGCGCAGCGACGTACCCAAGAAGACCGGCAAGGACGACCACCTCAACGACATGGCGTGGCTGCGCCAGTTGCTCGACTGGCAGAAGGAGACCGAGGACCCGTCCGAGTTCCTCGAGTCGCTGCGCTTCGACCTGTCGCGCAACGAGGTCTTCGTCTTCACGCCGAAGGGCGATGTCATAGCGCTTCCGGCGGGAGCGACCCCGGTCGACTTCTCGTACGCCGTGCACACCGAGGTCGGCCACCGGACCATAGGAGCACGGGTCAACGGGCGGCTCGTACCGCTCGAATCCACCCTGGACAACGGCGACTTGGTGGAGGTCTTCACCTCCAAGGCGGCCGGTGCGGGCCCGTCCCGCGACTGGCTCGGCTTCGTCAAGTCGCCACGGGCGCGCAACAAGATCCGCGCGTGGTTCTCCAAGGAGCGCCGCGACGAGGCGATCGAGCAGGGCAAGGAAGCCATCGTCCGCGCGATGCGCAAGCAGAACCTGCCCATCCAGCGGATCCTGACCGGCGATTCACTCGTGACGCTCGCGCACGAGATGCGCTATCCGGACATCTCCTCTCTGTACGCGGCGATCGGCGAGGGCCATGTGGCCGCGCAGAACGTCGTGCAGAAGCTGGTCCAGGCCCTCGGCGGCGAGGACCAGGCCAACGAGGACATCGCCGAGACCGCCCCGCCGACCCGCGGCCGCTCCAAGCGCCGCTCCAGCGCCGACCCCGGCGTGGTCGTGAAGGGCGTCGACGACGTCTGGGTGAAGCTGGCGCGCTGCTGCACCCCCGTGCCCGGCGACCCCATCATGGGCTTTGTGACGCGCGGCGCCGGTGTCTCCGTACACCGCAAGGACTGCGTCAATGTGGACTCGCTCTCGCAGCAGCCCGAGCGGATCCTCGAGGTCGAGTGGGCGCCCACCCAGTCCTCGGTCTTCCTGGTCGCCATCCAGGTCGAGGCCCTCGACCGCTCGCGGCTGCTCTCGGACGTCACACGCGTCCTGTCCGACCAGCACGTCAACATCCTGTCCGCGGCGGTGCAGACCTCCCGCGACCGGGTGGCCACCTCCCGCTTCACCTTCGAGATGGGCGACCCCAAGCACCTGGGGCACGTCCTGAAGGCGGTACGGGGCGTGGAGGGCGTGTACGACGTGTACCGCGTGACGTCGGCGCGACGGCCGTAGCACCGGCCAACTCCAGCCATACGAAAGGGGCTTGCGTACCTCGGTACGCAAGCCCCTTTCGTATGAAGAGGATTGAGGGCGACTAGCCGCCGAACTCCTCAAGACCCTTGAGTGCCTGGTCGAGCAGCGCCTGACGGCCGTCCAGCTCGCGCTGGAGCTTGTCCGCCTTGGCGTTGTTGCCCGACGCACGGGCCGCCTCGACCTGGTCGCGGAGCTTGTCCACCGCGGCCTGCAGCTGACCGGTCAGACCCGCGGCACGTGCACGCGCCTCCGGGTTGCTCCGGCGCCACTCGGTCTCCTCGGCCTCCTGCAGCGCGCGCTCGACCGCGTGCATCCGGCCCTCGACCTTCGGGCGCGCGTCCCGCGGGACGTGGCCGATGGCCTCCCAGCGCTCGTTGATGGCGCGGAACGCGGCACGGGCCGACTTCAGCTCACCGATGGGCAGGAGCTTCTCGGCCTCGTCGGCCAGCTCCTCCTTGAGCTTGAGGTTCTCGCCCTGCTCCGCGTCCCGCTCGGCGAAGACCGAGCTGCGGGCCGAGAAGAACACGTCCTGGGCGCCGCGGAAGCGGTTCCACAGCTCGTCCTCGTGCTCGCGCTGCGCGCGGCCCGCGGCCTTCCACTCGGTCATCAGGTCGCGGTAGCGGGCCGCGGTCGGGCCCCAGTCCTGCGAGTTGGACAGCGACTCGGCCTCGGCGACCAGCTTCTCCTTGGCCTTACGGGCGTCCTCGCGCTGCGCGTCGAGGGCGGCGAAGTGGGCCTTGCGGCGCTTGGAGAAGGCGGAGCGCGCGTGCGAGAAGCGGTGCCACAGCTCGTCATCGGACTTGCGGTCCAGACGCGGCAGACCCTTCCAGGTGTCCACCAGGGCCCGCAGGCGCTCACCGGCATGGCGCCACTGGTCGCTCTGGGCCAGCTCCTCGGCCTCGACGACCAGCGCCTCCTTGGAGTGCCGCGCCTCGTCGGTCTGCTTGGCCTTCTGTGCCTTGCGCTCCTCACGGCGCGACTCGACCGACGCGACCAGCTTGTCCAGACGCTTGCCCAGGGCCTCGAGGTCGCCGACCGCATGCGCATCGGTGACCTGCTCGCGCAGGTGCTCGATGGCGGTCATGGCGTCCTTGGCCGACAGATCCGTCGTCTGCACCCGGCGCTCGAGGAGGCCGATCTCGACGACGAGACCGTCGTACTTGCGCTTGAAGTAGGCCAGCGCCTCGTCCGGAGAGCCTGCCTGCCACGATCCGACGACTCGTTCACCGCCGTCGGCCGTACGCACGTACACGGTCCCCGCCTCGTCGACGCGTCCCCACGGGTCGCTGCTCACAGCGCCTCCTCCACATGATGCGCTCGCGGGCACTCGGCCCGGGGCATCGTCCACAGTTTCCTCAGGGCAGCCGCACACAGCGCCCTGCACAACGCCAACATAGGCGACGAGCAGGGCGGCTGTCCGCATCCAGCGCTACAGAATCCCCGGCGATCAGCTCTTCTTTACCGTCGCCTTTTCCAGCGTGACGGCCTTCTTCGGGGCACCGTCGCCCGGGCTCTGGCCGCCCTCGGCGACACCGGCCTTGCCGACCGTCTCGACGATCTCGAGACCGCCCTTGTCCATCTCGCCGAACGGGGTGTACGCGGGCGGCAGCTTGGAGTCCTTGTAGACCAGGAAGAACTGGCTGCCGCCGGTGTTCGGGCCCGCGTTGGCCATCGCGACCGTGCCGGCCGGGTACGTCACCGAACCGTCGGCGCCCGGCTTGCCGAGACCGTCGAGGTTCTCGTCGGGGATCGAGTAGCCGGGGCCGCCCGCGCCGGTGCCCTGGGGGTCGCCGCACTGCAGGACGTAGATGCCCTGGGTGGTGAGGCGGTGGCACTTCGTGCCGTCGAAGTACCCCTTGTCGGCGAGGTGCTTGAACGAGTTGACGGTCTGGGGCGTCTTCGCCGCGTCCATCGCGATGGAGATGTCACCCTCGTTGGTCTTGATGTCGAAGGTGTACTTCGCCTTCTTGTCGATGGCCATCTTCGGGGCCGGCGACTCCGTGGGCGTGGGCGTGGGGGAGGGGGTGGAGCCGGACGTGACGTCCTTCTTGTCGTCGCCCTTGAACGCTCCGGCCGCCCAGGCGCCGCCGCCCGCCGCGAGCACCACCACGAGGGTGGTCGCGATGATCGCGTTGCGCTGCTTTGCCTTGCGCCGTGCCGACTCGCGCCGCTGCTGCTGACGCAGGAACTTCTCCCGCGCGAGCTGCTTCCGCCGCTGTTCGTTGCTGACCACCGGGTCTCTCCTCGTACGTGTTGATCTGCCAGTCCGAAGCCTGCCCGTACCGTATACGGGTTCGCTGTGAGCCGAGCCGCGCCGGTACGCTTTGATCCGCAGCCGTTGTACGGCGTTGACCTGCGGCTGCTGGAATCATCCGGATTCTTCGGAATTCTGGTTTCTTTCCGCAGCTTTCCGCTTCTTCCGTCGGACCGAAGGTAAGGACGATCGTGCTGATTGCCGGGTTCCCCGCAGGGGCCTGGGGGACCAACTGCTACTTGGTCGCCCCCGCCGCAGGCGAGGAGTGCGTGATCATCGACCCGGGCCACCAGGCCACCGAAGGGGTCGAGGAAGCGCTGAAGAAGCATCGGCTCAAGCCCGTCGCCGTCGTTCTCACCCATGGCCACATCGACCATGTCGCCTCGGTCGTCCCGGTGTGCGGAGCCCATGACGTACCGGCCTGGATCCACCCCGAGGACCGCTACATGATGAGCGATCCCGAGAAGGCGCTCGGCCGCTCGATCGGGATGCCGCTGATGGGCGAGCTGACCGTGGGGGAGCCCGACGACGTCAAGGAGCTGGCCGACGGCGCCACCCTGGACCTCGCGGGCCTGGAGTTCTCCGTCGCGCATGCCCCCGGGCATACGAAGGGGTCGGTGACCTTCAGGATGCCCGAGGCCTCCGACATTCCGTCGGTGTTCTTCTCGGGCGACCTGCTGTTCGCCGGCTCCATCGGGCGCACGGATCTGCCGGGCGGCGACATGGACGACATGCTCGCCTCCCTGGAGCGGGTCTGCCTGCCCCTGGACGACTCCACCGTGGTCCTGTCCGGCCACGGCTCCCAGACGACCATCGGCCAGGAGCGCGCCACCAACCCGTATCTGCGACAGGTGGCCGCCGGCTTCGGGAGCACGAATGCTCCCCGACGAGGAATGTGACGAGAGTTTTCCCGTGAGCACTTTTCAGGCCCCCAAGGGCACGTACGACCTGCTTCCGCCGAACTCGGCGACCTATCTGGCGGTGCGCGAGGCCATCTCGGCGCCGCTGAAGAACTCCGGATACGGCTATGTCGAGACCCCCGGTTTTGAAGCCGTCGAACTGTTCGCGCGCGGTGTCGGCGAGTCCACCGACATCGTGACCAAGGAGATGTACGCCTTCGAGACCAAGGGCGGCGACAAGCTCGCGCTCCGTCCCGAGGGCACCGCGTCCGTGCTGCGCGCCGCCCTGGAGGCGAACCTGCACAAGGCCGGCAACCTGCCGGTCAAGCTCTGGTACTCGGGCTCGTACTACCGCTACGAGCGCCCGCAGAAGGGCCGTTACCGCCACTTCTCGCAGGTCGGTGCCGAGGCCATCGGTGCCGAGGACCCGGCGCTGGACGCCGAGTTGATCATCCTGGCCGACCAGGCGTACCGCTCGCTCGGGCTGCGGAACTTCCGCATCCTGCTCAACTCGCTCGGCGACAAGGAGTGCCGCCCGGTCTACCGGGCCGCGCTCCAGGAGTTCCTGCGCGGACTCGACCTCGACGAGGAGACGCTGCGCCGCGCGGAGATCAACCCGCTGCGGGTGCTCGACGACAAGCGCGCCGATGTGCAGAAGCAGCTCACGGGCGCGCCGTCGATGCCGGACTACCTCTGTGACGCGTGCACCGCTTACCACAAGGAAGTACGGGAGCTCCTGGACGCCGCCGGAGTGGTGTACGAGGACGACGCGAAGCTGGTGCGCGGCCTCGACTACTACACCCGCACCACCTTCGAGTTCGTGCACGACGGTCTCGGCTCGCAGTCCGCGGTGGGCGGCGGCGGTCGCTACGACGGTCTGTCCGAGATGATCGGCGGCCCCTCGCTGCCGTCCGTCGGCTGGGCGCTCGGCGTGGACCGTACGGTGCTCGCCCTGGAGGCGGAGGGCGTCGATCTCGAACTGCCCGCCACCACCAGCGTGTTCGCGGTGCCGCTCGGCGAGGAGGCACGGCGGGTGCTGTTCGGCAAGGTCACGGAGCTGCGCAAGGCCGGGATCGCCACGGACTTCTCGTACGGCGGCAAGGGTCTCAAGGGCGCGATGAAGAACGCCAACCGTTCTGGTGCGCGCTTCACGCTCGTCGCCGGTGAGCGGGATCTCGCCGACGGTGTCGTCCAGCTCAAGGACATGGAGTCGGGCGAGCAGGGCCCGGTCGCGCTCGACGCGGTCCTGGAGACGCTGAAGGCCAAGCTCGGCTGATCGCAGTCGTGCGGTGAAGGCCCCGGAGGTGCGCCTCCGGGGCCTTCCTCATGCCTCCGTCAGGCCGAGCCCTCACGCCTCCAGCAGCCCGAGGCGCATGGCGCTCGTCACCGCCGAAGTCCGGTCGTCGACGCCCAACTTGCCGAAGGTGCGCAGCAGATGGGTCTTCACCGTGGACTCGCCGATGTGCAGCCGACGCCCGATCTCCGCATTGGTGCACCCTTCGGCGACCAGTCGCAGCACCGCGGTCTCCCGCTCGGACAGCCGCGGCCGCTCGGGCCGGGTGCGCAGCTGGTCGACCAGGCGGGCCGCGACCGAGGGCGCGAGCACCGTCTCGCCGCGCGCCGCGGCCCGTACCGCGTCGGCGAGTTCACCACGCGCCAGGTCCTTGAGGAGATAGCCGGCCGCGCCCGCCTCGACCGCCCGGAGGATGTCGCGGTCCGTCTCGTACGTGGTGAGGACGATGATCCGGCAGGTCAGTCCGGCGGCCGCCATCCGCTCGATGGACTCGACGCCCCCACCGCCCGGCATGCGCAGATCCATCAGGACGATGTCGGGGGAGAGCCGGGCGGTGAGCGCCTCCGCCTGCGGGCCGCTGGAGGCCTCGGCCACGACGTCCAGATCGGGTTCGGCGCTGAGCATGGCGCGCAGGCCCTCGCGTACCACCGGATGGTCGTCGGCCAGCAGGATACGGATCATCCGGTGCTCCTCGCGGGCCGGGGCAGTGGCAGTCGTACGGTCACGGTGGTGCCCTCGCCGGGCCGGCCACTGACCTCGGCGGTGCCCTGCACCTCCCGGGCCCTGGCACGCAGGCCGCGCAGCCCGTAGCCCTCGTCGAGGGCGGTGAAGCCGCACCCCGTGTCCCGTATCGACAGCACCAACCACTCCTCGCCATAGCTCAGGCATACGGTCGCGTCGGCGTCCGGACCTGCGTGTTTCCGTACATTCGCGAGCGCCTCCTGACAGGAGCGCAGGGCCACGACCTCGAGCCCGGGGGACAGGTCGCGCGCGGTGCCCGTGACGGTCAGGGTCGCGTGGTGGCGGTCCGCGAGCCGGCGCAGGGCGTCCGCCAGGGAACCGTCGTCGAGGTCGGCGGGCGCGCGGCCCGCCACCAGGGCGCGGGCCTCGGCGAGGTTCTGCCGTGCGGTCTGTTCCATCAGGGCCAAGTGCCGCCGCGCGCCCGGCAGATCGTGCTCCAGCTCGGAGTCCACGGCCTGGACCAGCATCAGGAGGCTGGTGAAGCCCTGGGCGAGGGTGTCGTGGATCTCGCGGGACATCCGCTCGCGTTCGGCGAGCGCGCCCCGTTCCGCCGAGAGCTTGGCGATCTCCTCGCGGCTCGCGTCCAACTCGGCGATCAGCACGCCCCGTTCCTTGCTCTGCTCGATCACCTTGATGATCCAGCTGCCGAAGACGAGCGAGAAGACCAGGGTCACGATCCCCGACACCCCGTTGAAGTACACCAGCCCGGCTTCCGGCCGCCAGATCGCTGCCCAGCCCACGATGGGAAGGATGTTGATCAGCGCGACGGTGATCATCGCCTGCCGGTACCGCAGCACCATGAAGCACTGCGGTACGAGAGCGAAGGTCGCCAGACGGCTCTCCGGCAGCATCCAGGTCGTCGCGGTGAAGAGCGCGGTGGCCACGACCACGTAGCGCATCGCGGCGCGTTCGTCCTCGCCGTCCGTGTGCATTGCGGGCCGGCCGCGCCACAGATACCAGGGCACGAGCAGGACGAACAGGCCGCACGCGGTGAGCTGTACGGCGAGCGGGGCGGGGAACGTGCCACCGACCACGAACAGGACGGTCCCCACCCACACCACCGCGAAGTAGGCGTCCCAGCCGAGCCAGACCCGGCTGTGGACGTCCACGTCGATCTCGCGCGGTCCGGCCGGTCCGTTCAGCCGTCGCGCCGGCTCTTCCACCGGAAGGTTCCCAGGCACAGCAGCAATCCTCCGATGCACCAGGCGCCGAGCACCAGGGCGATGCGCCCGTACTCCCAACTGTCCGTCATCTCAAGGACCTTGGCGGACTCCGGCAGGAACACCCCGCGCAGACCCTGGCACATCCACTTGAGCGGGAACAGTGCGCCGAGGTTCAGCATCCAGTCCGGCAGCGTGTCGATCGCGATGTAGACACCGGAGATGAACTGCAGGACCAGGAAGGGCAGCACGACCACGGAGGTGGCGCTGCGGCCGGACTTCGGCACGCTGCTGATCGCGATGCCGAGCAGGGCGCAGCCGGTGAGCCCGAGCAGGAACACCCAGCCGAAGGTGAGCCAGGCCGTCGTGTCACCGGGCAGGTCCACGTCGTAGAAGACCGTCCCGACGATCAGCAGCGCGATCGTCTCCAGGACTCCCGTGACGAGCACCAGCCAGATCTTGCCGAGGAAGTACACGCTCGGCGGCATGGGGGTGCCGCTCAGCCGGCGCAGCACCTTCTCGTCGCGTTCGATCGCGATCGAGATGCCGAGGGACTGGAAGCTGGTCGACATGATGCCCGCGGCGATCATCGCCGGTACGTAGAGCTGCGAGGCGGTGATGCCGGCGCCCTGGACGTCGTCGCTGAAGATCGACGCGAACAGGAAGAGGAACACGATCGGGAACGCGAAGGTGAACACCACCTGCTCGCGCTGGCGGAAGAACTGCCGTAATTCCAGGGCACCTTGGTGCAGTCCGAGGTTCCAGACCCCGGGCAGTCGCTCGCCGGTGGCCTTACGGGTGGGTGCGGCCGTGGTCGTCATCGCGCGCTCTCCTGTCCGGTCAGCCGGAGGTAGACGTCCTCGAGGGTGGGGCGGCTGATCCGCAGCCCGGGGATCTCGCCGTCGAAGCGCCCGGTGAGTTCCGCGACGGTGCGGGTGGGCGTCCCGGTCCGCTCGCTGCGCGGTGAACCGTCCGCCTCGGTCCACTCGACGGTGGCCTCGCCGCTGTGCGCCTGCCGCAGAGCCACCGGTGTGCCTTCCGCGGCGATCCGTCCGCCCGTGATGATCGCGAGCCGGTCGGCGAGCGCCTCGGCCTCTTCCAGGTAGTGGGTGGTGAGCAGGATCGTGGTGCCCTCGGCCGCGAGCTGCCGGATCAGTCCCCAGAACTGCCTGCGGGCCGCCGGATCGAACCCGGTCGTCGGCTCGTCGAGGAGCAGCAGCTCGGGGCCGCCGATCACGCCGAGCGCGACATCGAGCCGGCGCCGCTGACCGCCGGAGAGCGCCTTGATCCGGCTGCCGGCCTTCTCTTCCAGGCCGACCAGGGCGATGACCTCATCGGGGTTCCGGGGCCTCGGGTAGTAGCGGGCGAAATGCTCCACTGTCTCCCGTACCGTCAACTCGGCGGGCGCCGACTCGTCCTGCCAGACGATGCCGACCTTGGCCCGCCAGGCGCGCGAGCTCCTCGACGGATCGCTGCCGAGCACCTCGACCTCGCCGGCGTCGCGGGTGCGGTGGCCCTGGAGGATCTCCACGGTGGTGGACTTGCCGGCGCCGTTGGGGCCGAGCAGGCCGAAGACCTCCCCGGTCCGTATCGACAGATCGATACCGGCGACCGCATCGACGTCTCCGTAGCGCTTGCGCAACCCGGCGGTCCGGACCGCGAGTTCGGTGGTGGTTGTCGTCATGTCACTCAGCGTCGCCGCGGGCCGAACGCTCCGGCACCACCGTCCGTACCGGCCCGTGTCCACCGAATGACGGACACCAAGGTTCGTACGGCACAATGACCCCACCGCAGACTCCCGAAAGTGATGGAAACGGTGCGATGAGCAAGACGACCACGGAACGCGACAGCGCCATCGACGAGGGTCCGCGGCCCGCACCGGCCGGAGAGGGCGTCGGCGGCAGCCGTGCCTACGCGATCCTCCTTGTGATCACCGGCCTCGCCGGACTGCTCGCCTCCTGGGTGATCACCCTCGACAAGTTCAAGCTCCTCGAGGACCCGAACTTCACCCCGGCCTGCAGCCTCAACCCCGTGGTGTCCTGCGGCAACATCATGAAGAGCGACCAGGCCTCGGCCTTCGGGTTCCCCAACCCGATGCTCGGCCTGGTCACGTACGCGATCATCGTCTGTGTCGGCGTGAGCCTGCTCGCCCGCGCCCGCTTCCCGCGCTGGTACTGGCTGACGATGAACGCCGGGATGCTCTTCGGTGTCGGGTTCTGCACCTGGCTGATGTACCAGTCCCTGTACAACATCAACTCGCTGTGCCTGTGGTGCTGCCTGGCCTGGGTCGCCACGATCACCATGTTCTGGTACACGACCTCGCACAACGTCCGGCACGGCCTGCTGCCCGCGCCGCGCGGTCTGCGCGGCTTCCTCGACGAGTTCACCTGGGTGCTGCCGGTGATGCACATCGGCATCATCGGCATGCTGATCCTGACCCGCTGGTGGGACTTCTGGACCAGCTGAGCGTCCTGGTCAGGCCGGCGCCAGTACCTGGTCAAGCCAGCGCCAGGAACAGCTTCTCCAGCTCCTCCTCGGTGAGCGGCGCCTGTTCGCCGGACTCGGCGGCGCCCGCGCAGTCCCGCATCCCCGAGGCGATGATCTTGAACCCGGCCCGGTCGAGCGCACGCGATACGGCGGCGAGCTGGGTCACCACGTCCTTGCAGTCCCGCCCGTCCTCGATCATCGCGATCACCCCGGCCAGCTGACCCTGCGCGCGGCGCAGCCGGTTGAGGACGGGGGTCCGGGTGTCTTCGTTGACCTTCATATGCGGCTCCTTGTCGGTCCGGCGTGGGGCGCTCAGGCGTTCTGCAGCGCCTCGCGTACGGGCGCGAGAGCCGCGGGCTGCGGACGGTTGAAGGGGAGCTTGCCGAGCATGACGGCCATGCCGCAGGTATTGCTCACGCCCGAGTAGACGAGCCCGCCCGCGATCCCGGCGGAGAGCAGCGCCGCCCAGGGCGTGACCAGGGAGCCGGCGAGCCCGACCAGGACAAGCGATCCGGCGGTGAACCGCACCTGCCGGTCCATGGCCCACACGTTCCGCTCCGGCAGCGCGGCGGTCTCGACGGGCAGGCCCGCCGCCCGCCAGGCGTCGGTGCCGCCGTCGAGGCTCCGCGCCTCGATCCCCGCCGCGGCGAGCTGCGCGCAGGCGGTCGACGAGCGCATCCCGGCGGCGCACACGACGATCAACTCGCGCCTGGCGGCGGCCGCACGCACCTCGTCGAGCAGCTGGGGAAGGCTGTCCAGCGGCAGGTTGAGGGCGCCGGGGACATGTCCTGCGGCGTATTCGCCGGGGCCGCGGACGTCGATGATCAGCGTCGTGCCGGTGTCCTTGGCGTCGAGTTCGGCGGGGGTGAGGGGCAGGCTCATGGGGGATTCTCCCTGGTTGTCGGGTGGGGCTTCGTGCGGCTTCTTGCGGTGGTACGCGGTTTCTTGCGGTGGTACGGGGATGAGGCGCCGAAGTCGTACGAGATCACGCAGCCGTGGCCGACCGCCCCGCAGCCCATGTCGCGTATCCGCCGTCGAGGTTGACCGCCTCGCGGCCGAGCCCGGTGAGCAGACGCTGGGCGTTGTGCCCGCGCAGCCCCACCTGGCAGTGGACGATCAGCTTGCCCTCGGGCAGTTCGGCTGCGCGGTCGCGCAGTTCGTCCAGGGGGATGTTCACGGCGCCCGGGATGGCGTCGGCGGCGTGCTCGGCGGGGGAGCGGACATCGACCAGTGTGCCCTCGGCTCCGTCGAGTTCATGCCACTGCACGGTGCGGGCAGTGCCGTTGGTGAGGTTCTCGGCGATGAAGCCGGCCATGTTCACCGGGTCCTTGGCCGAACCGTACGGCGGTGCGTACGCGAGCTCCAGATCCGCCAGGTCGCAGACGGTCAGGCCGCCGGCCATGGCCGTGGCGATCACGTCGATGCGCTTGTCCACCCCGTCATCGCCGACCGCCTGCGCCCCGAGGATGCGCTGGTCGCGCGGGTCGAAGAGCACCTTGAGCGCGATCAGGGAGGCGCCCGGGTAGTAGCCCGCGTGCGAACCGGGGTGCAGGTGGATCGCCTGGTACGGGTGGCCCGCCGCCCGCAGCCGCTTCTCGTTCCAGCCCGTGGCGGCCGCCGTGAGGTCGAAGACCTGCACGACGGCCGTGGACGTGGCGGCCCGCGCCCGCACCTCGCGCCCGGCGATCGCGTCGGCGACCAGTCGGCCATGGCGGTTGGCGAGGTTCGCGAGCGGTACGAGGACGGATTCGCCGGTCAGCGCGTCCCGCTTCTCGGCGGCGTCGCCGACCGCGTAGATGTCCGGATCGCTGGTGCGCTGCGTCTCGTCGACCGCGATACCGCCGCGCGGGCCGAGGTCGAGTCCGGCGTCGCGGGCCAGGGAGGTCTCGGGACGGACCCCGATGGAGAGCAGGACGAGGTCGGCGGGCAGCGACCGGCCGTCGGTGAGCTCCACGCTGCCGGCGGGCACCTTCGCGGCCTGCGCGCCGAGCTCGACCCGTACGCCATGGGTGCGCAGCCGGTCCGCGACCGGGGCGGCCATCTCGGGGTCGAGCGGGGTGAGGACCTGGTCGGCGAGCTCCACGAGCGTGACGTCCAGGCCGCGTTCACGCAGGTTCTCGGCCGCCTCGACACCGATGAAACCGCCACCGATGACGACGGCGCTGCGGACGTCGCCCGCGAGCGCCTCGGCGATCCGGTCGGCGTCACTCACGTCCCGCAGCGTGTGGGCGCGCTCGATGCCCGGGACGTCGGGGACGAAGGGCCGCGCGCCGGGGCTGAGGACGAGGCGGTCGTACGACTCCTCGTAAGTGCGGCCGGTGGTCAAGTCCCGGACCTCGACCGTGCGGGAGGCGCGGTCGATCCGGACCACCTCGTTGCGCACCCGCACGTCGATGCGGAAGCGGGCGGCGAGCGACTCGGGGGTCTGCAGGAGCAGGGCGTCGCGCTCCTCGATGGTGCCGCCCAGGTAGTACGGCAGCCCGCAGTTCGCGTAACTGACGTGGGCGCCGCGCTCCAGGACCACGATCTCGGCCCGCTCGTCGAGCCGGCGCAGCCGGGTCGCCGCGGACATCCCGCCGGCGACACCACCGATGACGATCACCTTCATTGCAGCCACTCCTGACGCTTTCCGCTTCGCTAGCCCCCTTTGCCCCGATACCCCCCACCGTATCATGGGTACCCCCGGGGGTATTTCTGGCCGGGTTGTCAGACCTGTGACCTAGGGTTGGCGTCGTGGAGCCCGATCTGTTTACCGCTGCCGCCGAAGAGCGCCAGGAGAAGGACCCGGCCGGCAGTCCCCTTGCCGTGCGGATGCGTCCGCGCACCCTCGACGAAGTCGTGGGCCAGGGGCATCTGCTGAAGCCCGGATCACCGCTGCGCCGACTCGTCGGCGAGGGCAGCGGCGGTCCCGCGGGACCCTCGTCCGTGTTCCTCTGGGGCCCGCCCGGCATCGGCAAGACGACCCTCGCCTACGTCGTCTCCAAGGCCACCAACAAGCGCTTCGTCGAGCTCTCGGCCATCACCGCGGGCGTCAAGGAAGTGCGCGCGGTCATCGAGGGCGCCCGCCGCGCGACCGGGGGCTACGGCAAGGAGACGGTCCTCTTCCTGGACGAGATCCACCGCTTCAGCAAGGCCCAGCAGGACTCCCTGCTGCCCGCGGTGGAGAACCGCTGGGTCACCCTCATCGCGGCCACCACCGAGAACCCGTACTTCTCGGTGATCTCCCCGCTCCTGTCCCGCTCGCTCCTGCTCACCCTCGAACCGCTCACGGACGACGACCTCAAGGGTCTGCTGCAGCGCGCCCTCACCGAGGAGCGCGGCCTGGGCGGCGCGGTCACCCTGACCGAGGACGCCGAGGCCCATCTGCTGCGCATCGCCGGCGGCGACGCGCGCCGCGCGCTCACCGCGCTGGAGGCAGGCGCCGGTGCGGCCCTCGCGAAGGGCGAGCAGGAGATCACCCTGCAGACCCTTGAAGAGTCGGTCGACCGGGCCGCGGTGAAGTACGACCGCGACGGCGACCAGCACTATGACGTGGCCAGCGCGCTCATCAAGTCCATCCGCGGCTCCGACGTGGACGCCGCACTCCACTACCTGGCCCGCATGATCGAGGCCGGTGAGGACCCCCGGTTCATCGCCCGCCGTCTGATGATCTCCGCGAGCGAGGACATCGGGCTCGCCGACCCCACCGCCCTGCCCACGGCCGTGGCCGCGGCCCAGGCGGTCGCGATGATCGGCTTCCCTGAGGCGGCCCTCACCCTCAGCCACGCCACGATCGCGCTGGCCCTCGCCCCCAAGTCCAATGCGGCCACGATCGCGATCGGCGCCGCGATGGAGGACGTACGCAAGGGGCTCGCCGGACCCGTACCGCCGCACCTGCGCGACGGGCACTACAAGGGCGCGGCCAAGCTGGGCCACGCGCAGGGCTACGTATATCCGCACGATGTGCCGGGTGGAATCGCCGCTCAGCAGTACGCCCCCGACGCGATCAAGGACAAGCGCTACTACCAGCCGACGCGTTACGGAGCCGAGGCCCGGTACGCGGATGTGGTCGACCGCGTGCGCGAGCGGCTCACCGGCGAGAGGGGCCCGGAGGGACCGGCCGACGGGCGATAGCCGTCACCCCCGCCTACGCTCGGCGACATGGCAGGCAGCACGGCAGGACGACGCGGGCGGTTCCGCGCGCTGCTGCTCGCCGCGTCCGCGGCGCTGACCGTGGCCGCGGGCTGCACCCCGCTCCAGGTCGAACGGGCCGAGGGCCGCTTCAACACCGCGTCGCCCACAGGGAAGACGCCACCGGCGAAGACGGAAAAGCCGACTCCCACGCCAACCCCCACCCAGACCCTCGCGAGCAAGGGCTTCCCGCCCGACGCCAAGACTGCCCGGGCGCAGTTGGCCAAGCTCTCCGTGGCGTGGGGGAAGAACTGGGAGACGTACAAAAGGGCGGAGTTCGGCGAGACCTGGTCGGACGCGGTCGATGTCCCCGGCGGCCGCAACGGCTGCGACACCCGCGACGACGTCCTGCGCCGGGACCTGAAAAACCTCAAGGAAGGCGACCGCAATCCGTGCGTCGTGGTCTCCGGCACCTTGGCCGATCCGTACTCCGGCAAGGAACTCCCGTACTACTACCGCCGCGCCTCGCAGATCGAGACCGACCACATCGTGGCGCTCGGCGCGGCCTGGCGCGCGGGGGCCTGGACCTGGACTCCGCAGCAGCGCCTCAACTACGCCAACGACCTGGACGTACTCCTTGCGACCGACAAGGAGACGAACACCGCCAAGAGCAGTCAGACCCCGGACAAGTGGAAGCCGCCGCGGCAGGCGTACTGGTGTGAGTACGCCCGCCGCTGGACCGGCATCAAGGCCAAGTACAAGCTGACGGTCACGGCCCCCGAGAAGCTCGCTCTCCAGGACCTGCTCGCGACCTGCAAGTAGAGCTCGTCAGCGGTACGCGTCAGCGGTACGGCTGGTACCCGGGCCCGGTCGGATGGATGCCCGTGACACCCATGACCACGGAGTAGAGGCTGGTCTCCGCCGTGACGAAGAGGCGGTTGCGCTTGGCGCCGCCCCAGGAGATGTTCGCGACGTCCTCGGGGACCACGAGCCGGCCGATGAGGGTGCCGTCCGGGTCGTAGCAGTGCACCCCGTCGCCCATCGCGGCGGCCCACAGCCGGCCGCCGTCGTCGAAGCGCAGATTGTCGAACCGGGCGCCCGCCCGTGCCTCGGCGAACACCTTGCCGTCCGAGAGGCTGCCGTCCTCCCGTACGTCGAAGACGCGGATGAAGCCGGCCCTGGTGTCGGAGACGAACAGCTGCCGTTCGTCGGCGGAGAAGACCAGACCGTTCGGCGCCCCGAAACAGTCGGCGACCAGGCGCACTTCACCGCTGTCCGGGTCGATCCGGTAGACGTTGTTGGCCCCGATCTCGCTCTCGGCCCGGTAGCCCTCGTAGTCGCTGGTGATGCCGAAGTCCGGGTCGGAGAACCAGACCGAGCCGTCGGACTTCACCGCCGCGTCGTTCGGGCTGTTCAGCCGCTTGCCCTGCCAGCGGTCGGCCAGGACCGTGACGGTCCCGTCGTGCTCGGTACGGCTCACCCGCCTGTTGCCCTGCTCGCAGGTGACCAGCCGGCCCTGGCGGTCGAGTGTGTTGCCGTTGGTGTGCCCGGCGCCGCGCCTGAAAACGCTGACGGCTCCGGTCTCTTCGTCCCACCGCAGCATCCGGTCGTTGGGGATGTCGCTCCAGATCACCTGACGCCACGCGGGCACATAGAGGGGCCCTTCCGCCCAACGGCACCCGGTGAACAGGACCTCCAGATCGGCGTCCCCGTTCATGCACCGCCCGGTGCGGAACCGCTCGTCGAACATCTCGTACAGCGAAGGACGCTCATCGACTGCCATGGGACCCCTCCCGGTCTGCACCGAGCCGCTCCTCACTGAACAGCATTCGGTTCGATGAGCAGATTGCAGGATGAGCTATGGTCCAGACAAGGGAACGCCGAAGGGAGAGTTGTGGATCACATTGACCGCGCGCTGCTGGTGCAGCTGCAGCAGGACGCCACGCAGTCCTACGCCGCGCTGGGGGAGGCGGTCGGCCTCTCCGCGGGCGCGGCTCATGAGCGGGTGCGCAAGCTGCGGGCACGCGACGTCATCCGTCGCACCACCGTGGACGTCGACCCGACGGCGCTGGGCGCCGGTGTACTGGCGTACGTCATGGTCGACTCGGCCGCATGGATGGGGGATTCGGGCGCGGACTTCGCGGCGATCCCCGAGATCCTGGAGGCGCACATCATCGCCGGCAGCGCCTCTGTTCTGGTCAAGGTCAGGACCGCGACCACCGAGCAGCTCCAGGACGTGCTGCGCCGGATCTATGCGATCGACGGCGTCAGCGGCACACAGGCCACGGTCGCCCTGGAGACCTTCTTCGAGCGTCCGGTGTCCCCGCACGCCGGTGACTTCAGTTCGCCGCGGCCGTGAACAACTGGTGCATCGCGCGGCGCAGATCCGTGATGTCCCGTACCGGCTCGGGGAAGTCGAAGCGCGCGTCGAAGCACTGACCCTCGCCGGTGAAGCGGATCCGCAGCCCGAACCGGTCGAGCGCCAACGGCACCGCCCGCTCCGTACGCGTCAGGCCGACCCGGGTGCCGAGCAGGGAACCGAGGAGCTGGACCTGGTCGCCGTGGGCCGCGTGCAGATGCTGCAGGAGCTCGGCCTCGTGCTCGGCGAGCGGATCGGCGGCCGCGGCGGCGAACGCCTCCGGTTCCACCTTGGCCGAGCCCCACAGGTCGTCGACCGAGATCTCGCCGAGCTCGAGCCGCAGCATCATCCGCCCCGGTTCGGCCTGCCCGGGTACGCGCGTCAGCCAGCCCGACAGCCAGGCCCGTCCCCGGATACGCTGAGGGACGGCCACCGGGGCCACGTCTGTGAGCTCAAGCACGGCCGACAGCTCGTCGTCCTGTGCGTGCGTCGCCGCTCGTACCGGCGGTGCGTCCGCCGGGAACAGCAGGTGGATGTCCCCTTCGGGCGTGACCTCACGGGCCAGCGGCATCAGCAGGTCCTGGGGTGCGCGGACGGCGCCCGGGACAAGCACCACCGCCGAGCATGTACTCTGTACGAGAGTTCGTGTGCGTTCGGCTGCTGACGGCAGTCGGGCGACTTCAAGCCTGCTGGGATGCGGCTGACCACGATCTGATCGGCCCGCCGTCATGTCGATGCCTTCGACGCCCTGGTCCTGTGTGTGCATAGGTCCCTCAGGGGCTGCATCGGCGTTCTTCGTGCTGTCCGTGATGGGTGTGGTTTTCCCTGGGCGAGACATGCGGTCTCCTTAAGTAAGGTGAGCCTAACCTAACCTATTTCGGAGGTCTGGAGAACGTGCCTAACCAGTCGCGTCCCAAGGTCAAGAAGTCTCGTGCGCTCGGCATTGCGCTGACGCCGAAGGCCGTCAAGTACTTCGAGGCCCGTCCGTACCCGCCGGGCGAGCACGGCCGTGGCCGCAAGCAGACCTCGGACTACAAGGTCCGTCTGCTCGAGAAGCAGCGTCTGCGCGCCCAGTACGACGTCTCGGAGCGTCAGCTCGTCCGCGCCTACGAGCGTGCCGCCAAGACGCAGGGCAAGACCGGTGAGGCCCTGGTCATCGAGCTCGAGCGCCGTCTCGACGCCCTGGTCCTGCGTTCGGGCATCGCCCGCACCATCTACCAGGCCCGTCAGATGGTCGTGCACGGTCACATCCAGGTCAACGGTGGCAAGGTCGACAAGCCGTCGTTCCGCGTCCGTCCCGACGACGTCGTGACCGTCCGCGAGCGCTCGCGTGAGAAGCCGCTGTTCCAGGTCGCGCGTGAGGGTGGCTTCGCCCCCGACGGCGAGACCCCGCGTTACCTCCAGGTCAACCTGAAGGCCCTGGCCTTCCGCCTGGACCGTGACCCGAACCGCAAGGAAATCCCGGTCATCTGCGACGAGCAGCTCGTCGTCGAGTACTACGCCCGCTGATCCAGCGCGCGTAGGACCCTTCAGCGGTCAGCCCGCCGCTTCCCCGCCCTTGGTGGGGGAGCCGGCGGGCTTTCGCGTTGCGCGGCCCGGGCGCGGCACACTCACCTGCGGCGTGTGCGGGGCCGGGGGCCGCTGCGAGGCCAGCGCGCGCTCCACCGCCTCGTCGAGCGTGAGGGCCTTGCCCTTCGCGATGCACTTCTCGTACCGAGCCCGCCCGAGCAGCTCGCCCGCCTGCTGCTGACACAGCGCGCGCGGCGAGCTGAAGTAGCCCGAGCCGAACAGCGGCAGACCGACCGAACCCCACACCGGCTCGGCGGCGCCCTGCAGTACGGCGGCTTCGGCGGGGTCGCCCTCGCTGGCCGTGACCAGGGCGAGCAGTTCGATCGCGAGCACCAGGCCCACCAGATCGTGGAAGGCGTGGTCGATCGTGATGCACTCGCGCAGCAGTGCGCGGGCGTGCACGAACTCGCCGCGCGTCCAGGCCGCATAGGCCAGCACGTACAGCGCGTACGCCCTCGTCCAGCGCTCACCGTGCTCGCGGCAGATCTCCTCGACCTCCTCGCACAGCCTCAGCGCACCCGCCAAGTCCCCTTGGAAGACCAGGGACATGGCCAGCTCGACCTGCCCCATCAGCACATTGCTGTTGAGCTCGCCGAGTTCCCGGTAGCGCTCGATGGCCTCGCGGATCAGCAGCTCCGCGCGCTCCATGTCGTCGGAGATCAGCGCGAGACAGCCGGTGCGATGGATGGCGTACGCGGCGGCCAGGGGGTTGCCGGTGCGGTCGGCCTCGTCGCGGCACTCCTGCAACGCGGCCAGTGCGTCGACGGTGTCGCCCTGCAGGATCGCCACGTAACCGAGCACCCACAGCGCCTTGAGGCGGGACTCCGGATAGTCCTCGGCGCCGTCGAGTTCGACACTGCGGTCCAGCCAGTGCCTGCCTTCCGCGAGACGGCCGCAACCGACCCAGTAGAACCAGAGCGTGCCCGCCAGATACTGACCGAGATGGGTCTCCTCGGGCTCGGTCAGGCAGAACTCCAACGCGGTCCGCAGATTGGGCAGTTCACTCTCGATACGGGTGGCGACGGCGGCCTGCCGCGGTGAGAACCAGTCGAGTTCGCACCAGGTGGCCAGGCCCATGTACCAGTCGCGGTGCCGACGCCGCATCCGGCCGCCGTCCCCGGTCGACTCCAGCCATTCACCGCCGTATGCCCGCACGGTGTCGAGCATCCGGTAGCGCACACCGGTCGGTGACTCCTCGCGGGTGAGGACGGACCGGTCGAGCAGCTCGCCGAGTACGTCGAGGACGTCCTCGGAGGGCAGACCGTGACCGCCGCACACGTACTCCGCGGCATCGAGATCGAACGGGCCGGAGAACACCGACAGGCGCGACCAGAGCAGACGCTGGACGGGGCTGCAGAGCTCGTGGCTCCAGCCGATCGTCGTCCGCAGGGTCTGGTGGCGGGGGAGTGCTCCGGTGCTGCCGCCCGTCAGGAGCGCGAAACGGTCGTCGAGGCGCTCGAGCAGCTGCTCCGGGGACAGGGCACGCAGCCGGCCGGCGGCCAGTTCCACGGCCAGCGGGATGCCGTCCAGGCGACGGCAGACCTCGACCAGAGCGTCGTCCTCGGCGACGGGGCCGGTCAGAGCCGCACGTTCGACGAGCAGGGCGGCCGCGTCCCGCTCGGGCAGCGGGCCGAGCGCGAGCACGCGCTCGCCCTCGACGTTCAGCGCGCGGCGCCCCGCAGCGAGCACCGTGAGCCCGGGGGAGCGGCGCAGCAGGTCACGCACCAGCGGGCCGCAGGCGTCGGCGAGGTGCTCGAACCCGTCGATGACGAGCAGCAGTTCACGGTCGGCGAGATGGTCGAGCAGGACGGACCGGGGCGGGCGCCCGGTGTGGTCGGTCAGACCGAACGTCTCGATGAGCGCGTGCTCGACCAGATCCGCCTCGCGTACCGACGCCAGCTCCAGCAGCCAGACGCCGTCGGCCTGCCCGCGGCGCACCCCTGCCGCCCGCAGCGCGAGGCGGGACTTCCCGACACCGCCGGGGCCGACCACCGTGATCAGCCGCGCCGCGCCCATCAGGGCGGCGAGCTCGGCCAGTTCGGTCGTGCGTCCGACGAAGGTGTCGAGTTCCAGAGGGAGATTGCTTGAGGGCGGGCCCGGCAAAGGGCGCTGAGACCGTCGCATGGGGAACGCAGCGTACTCAGCCATGCGCACTCCGTACAATCGGATCCCGCAACTCCCCTCGCGGTGAGCGGGAATCCGGTACGGTCCGCCAGGCGCGGCGCGATAAGGTCTGACGACGACTTATCCAATGGCCGACAAGGCTCGCAAGCCCCCAGGAGCTCAGCGCTCCGGGCCCCGACAGCAGAGAGCGGTGCAGCGTGACCGGTGGAGAGGTGGCCGGGATTCTTGTGGCCGTCTTCTGGGCGATCCTGGTCTCGTTCCTCGCCGTCGCGCTGGCGAGACTCGCGCAGACGCTCAAGGCGACCACCAAGCTCGTGGCGGACGTGACCGAGCAGGCCGTGCCGCTGCTCTCCGACGCCTCGGCGACCGTACGCTCCGCGCAGACCCAGCTCGACCGGGTCGACGCCATCGCCACGGACGTCCAGGAAGTCACCTCCAACGCCTCCGCGCTGTCCACCACGGTCGCCTCCACCTTCGGCGGCCCCCTCGTGAAGGTCGCGGCCTTCGGATACGGGGTGCGGCGGGCCGTCGCCGGGCGCAAGGGCGACGCGGACGTGCCGCGCAAGGCACCCAGGCGTACCGTGATCGTGGGCCGGGCGGTGCCTGCCGCCCGCCGGGGCAAGCGGAACGACAGGAACGCGAGGGACTGACGCAGCCATGTTCCGCCGTACCTTCTGGTTCACCGCGGGCGCAGCCGCCGGCGTGTGGGCCACCACCAAGGTCAATCGCAAGATCAAGCAGCTGACCCCCGAGAGCCTCGCGGCCCAGGCCGCGAACAAGGCGATCGACGCGGGCCACCGCCTCAAGGACTTCGCACTCGACGTCCGCGACGGCATGGCCCAGCGCGAGGCCGAACTCGGCGAGGCGCTCGGCCTCGAACACGACCCGGACGCCGAACTGCCCCCGCAGCGGCGTGTGGTCGCGATCGAGAACCACAAGCTGATTGCCGCGAAGCAGGACAAGAAGAACCCGAACTCGACGTACGAGAACGGCTCGTACACGTACAACCGGAATGAGGACCACTGATGGAGTCGGCTGAAATCCGCCGCCGCTGGCTGAGCTTCTTCGAGGAGCGTGGGCACAAGGTCGTGCCGTCGGCGTCGCTGATCGCAGACGACCCGACGCTGCTCCTCGTCCCCGCCGGCATGGTGCCGTTCAAGCCCTACTTCCTGGGCGAGACCAAGCCGCCGGCCCCGCGCGTGACCAGCGTGCAGAAGTGCGTGCGCACGCCGGACATCGAAGAGGTCGGCAAGACCACGCGGCACGGCACGTTCTTCCAGATGTGCGGCAACTTCTCCTTCGGCGACTACTTCAAGGAAGGCGCCATCAAGTACGCCTGGGAGCTGCTCACCAGCCCCCAGGACAAGGGTGGTTACGGCCTGGAGCCCGAGAAGCTCTGGATCACCGTCTACCTCGACGACGACGAGGCCGAGCGCATCTGGCACGAGGTCGTCGGCGTACCGAAGGAGCGCATCCAGCGCCTGGGCAAGAAGGACAACTTCTGGTCCATGGGCGTCCCCGGCCCCTGCGGCCCCTGCTCCGAGATCAACTACGACCGCGGCCCCGAGTTCGGCGAAGAGGGCGGCCCGGCCGTCAACGACGAGCGCTATGTGGAGATCTGGAACCTGGTCTTCATGCAGTACGAGCGCGGCCCGGGCACCGGCAAGGACGACTTCGAGATCCTCGGTGACCTGCCCTCGCAGAACATCGACACCGGTCTCGGTCTCGAGCGCCTCGCCATGATCCTGCAGGGCGTGCGGAACATGTACGAGACGGACACCCTCCGTGTCGTCATGGACAAGGCCACCGAGCTGACCGGCGTCCGATACGGAGCCGAACAGGGCTCGGACGTCTCGCTGCGCGTGGTCGCCGACCACATCCGTACCTCGGCGATGCTCATCGGCGACGGCGTCACCCCCGGCAACGAGGGCCGCGGCTACGTCCTGCGCCGCATCATGCGCCGCGCCATCCGCAACATGCGCCTGATGGGCGCCACCGGGCCGGTCGTCAACGACCTCATCGGCGTCGTGATCGACACCATGGGCCTGCAGTACCCGGAGCTCATCACCGACCGCAAGCGCATCGAGACCGTCGCGCTCGCCGAAGAGGCCGCCTTCCTCAAGGCCATCAAGGGCGGCACGAACATCCTCGACACCGCCGTCACCGAGACCAAGGCCGCCGGCGGCACGGTCCTCGCCGGCGACAAGGCCTTCCTGCTCCACGACACCTGGGGCTTCCCGATCGACCTCACCCTCGAAATGGCCGCCGAACAGGGCCTCTCGGTGGACGAGGACGGCTTCCGCCGCCTGATGAAGGAACAGCGCGACCGCGCCAAGGCCGACGCCCAGGCCAAGAAGACCGGTCACGCCGACATGTCCGGCTACCGCGAGATCGCGGACGAGGCCGGCGCCACCGACTTCATCGGCTACACGTCCCTGGAGGGCGAGTCCAAGGTCGTCGGCATCCTCGTCAACGGCGTGCCCTCGCCCGCCGCCGTCGAGGGCGACGAGGTCGAGATCGTGCTCGACCGCACCCCGTTCTACGCCGAGGGCGGCGGCCAGATCGGCGACACCGGCAAGATCCGGCTGCACTCCGGCGCCGTCGTCGAGGTCCGCGACTGCCAGAAGCCCGTGCCCGGTGTCTACGTGCACAAGGGCGTCGTCCAGGTCGGCGAGGTCACCCTCGGCGCCCCGGCCCAGGCCGTCATCGACGTGACCCGCCGCCGCGCCATCGCCCGCGCGCACTCGGCCACGCACCTCACCCACCAGGCACTGCGCGACGCGCTCGGCCCGGGGGCCGCACAGGCCGGTTCCGAGAACCAGCCCGGCCGCTTCCGCTTCGACTTCGGCTCCCCGTCCGCCGTCCCGACGGCCGTCATGACCGACGTCGAGCAGAAGATCAACGAAGTCCTCTCGCGTGAACTCGACGTCCAGGCCGAGGTCATGAGCATCGACGAGGCCAAGAAGCAGGGCGCCATCGCCGAGTTCGGCGAGAAGTACGGCGAGCGCGTGCGCGTCGTCACCATCGGCGACTTCTCCAAGGAGCTGTGCGGCGGTACGCACGTCCACAACACCGCACAGCTCGGCCTGGTCAAGCTGCTCGGCGAGTCCTCGATCGGCTCCGGTGTGCGCCGTATCGAGGCACTCGTCGGTGTCGACGCGTACAACTTCCTCGCCCGTGAGCACACGGTCGTCGCCCAGATCCAGGAACTGGTCAAGGGCCGCCCCGAGGAGCTCCCGGAGAAGATCTCCACCATGCTCGGCAAGCTGAAGGACGCCGAGAAGGAGATCGAGAAGTTCCGCGCCGAGAAGGTCCTGCAGGCCGCCGGCGGCCTCGCCCAGGGTGCCCAGGATGTACGGGGCGTCGCCCTCGTCACCGGTCAGGTGCCCGACGGCACCGGCGCCGACGACCTGCGCAAGCTGGTCCTCGACGTGCGCGGCCGCATCCCGGGCGACCGTCCGGCCGTCGTCGCCCTGTTCACCACGGTCAACGGCAAGCCGCTCACCGTCATCGCCACCAACGAGGCGGGCCGCGAGCGCGGCCTCAAGGCCGGCGACCTGGTGCGCACCGCCGCCAAGACCCTCGGCGGCGGCGGTGGCGGCAAGCCCGACGTCGCCCAGGGCGGCGGCCAGAACCCGGCCGCCATCGGCGAGGCCATGGCCGCCGTCGAACGCCTCGTGGCCGAGACCGCCTGATGACACTTTTGAGGCGCGGTCGCCGGCTGGCGATCGATGTCGGGGACGCCCGGATCGGGGTCGCCTCGTGCGACCCCGACGGGATCCTCGCCACCCCGGTGGAGACCGTGCCGGGACGCGATGTCCCGGCCGCCCACCGTCGGCTCAAGCAGCTCGTCGAGGAGTACGAACCCATCGAGGTGGTGGTCGGACTGCCTCGCTCCCTGAACGGGGGCGAGGGTCCGGCCGCGGCCAAGGTGCGGGCCTTCACCCAGGAGCTCGCGAAGGGGATCGCACCGATTCCCGTACGCCTGGTGGACGAGAGGATGACCACAGTGACGGCCAGTCAGGGACTGCGCGCCTCGGGCGTGAAGTCCAAAAAGGGTCGTTCTGTCATCGACCAGGCTGCCGCTGTGGTGATCCTCCAGAACGCTCTGGAGTCCGAACGGGCGTCAGGTAAAGCCCCGGGCGAGGGCGTCGAAGTGGTCATCTGATCGCGATACGGTAACGTTCCGCGCGATGCGCCGGTGTTCGAACACAGTGGGCGTGCAGCAGGAGAGGCGGAGGGATCCGGTCGCACAGCGTCCGGCGGCCGCCTCGCGGCTCGTAGGGGATCGATGACTGAGTATGGCCGGGGCCAAGGTCCCGAACCGTGGCATCCCGAGGACCCGTTGTACGGGGACCAGGGATGGTCAGGACAGCAGGCCGCCGGTGGCCAGAGTCCGTACGGCGGCCAGCCGCAGCAGCACTACCCGCAGCAGCCGCAGCAGCACAATCCGCAACAGTACGACACGGGCCAGCACGGCTATCCGTCGTACGACACCGGCCAGCAGGCCTCGTACGGCGGGGGCTCGAACCAGCAGTCGTACGACACGGGTCAGCAGGCCTCCTACGGCGGCGGTGCGCAGGGCGGTTACCCGCAGCACGACTACAACGGCGGCTGGGACACGGGTCAGCAGGCCTCGTACGGAGCGGGGGCCGACCCCTACGGCCAGCCCGCGCAGTACGGCGGCGGCGAGCAGCCCGACCACTACCGCACGCCCGAGGCCTACCCGCCGCCGCAGCCTCCGGGCCGCCGTCGTGCGGTGCCCGAGCAGAAGCCCGACTGGGACCCGGGTCCCGACCAGGGCGAGCACGCGTTCTTCGCCGGCGGCGGGGACGACGGCGACGACTACGACGATGACGACCGCGGACGCGGCGGCGGTGGTGGCCGCGGCGATCGCAGAGGCCGCGGCGGCAAGGGCGGCAAGAAGCGCCGCAGCGGCTGCGCCTGCCTGGTCGTGGCGGCGGTGTTCGCCGGCGGTATCGGCGGCGTCGGCTACTTCGGCTACCAGTTCTACCAGGACCGTTTCGGGGCGGCCGAGGACTACTCGGGCAGTGGCAACGGCGAGATGGTGTCCGTGGTCATCCCCAAGGGTGCGGGCGGCAACCAGATCGGCTCGATCCTCAAGAACGCCGGGGTGGTCGCCAGCGTCGAGGCGTTCGCCTCCGCCCAGGCGGACAACCCGAAGGGCCTGGGCATCCAGGAAGGCGCGTACACCCTCCAGAAGGAGATGTCCGCCGAGTCCGCGGTCGCGCTGATGCTCGACCCGAAGAGCCGCAACAACCTGATGGTCATCCCCGGTGACCGCAACTCCAAGATCTACAAGGAGATCGACAAGCGCACCGGCCAGAAGGCGGGCACCACGGCCGCCTACGCCAAGGAGAACTGGAAGGAACTCGGCCTGCCCAAGTGGGCCGAGTCCCCGAACAAGGACGTCAAGGACCCGCTCGAGGGCTTCCTGCGCCCGGACACGTACGCGGTGTCCGAGGGCATGAAGTCCGAGGAAGTCCTCAAGAAGATGGTGGCGGGTACGACCGCGCTGCTCGAGGGCTACAACCTCGAGACCAAGGCGAAGGACCTGGGCCTCGACAACCCGATCGACGTCCTCACCGTGGCGAGCATCGTGCAGAAGGAAGGCCACAAGCAGGACTTCGGGAAGATCTCGCGGGTCATCTACAACCGCAAGAGTCTCGACAACCCGGAGACCTACGGCCTCCTGGACATGGACTCGACGGTCAACTACGTACGCGGCGAGTCCAAGCTCGGCACCGGTTCCGTCGACGAACTGCGCCAGATCAAGGACCCGTACAACACGTACTGGGCGGGCGCCAAGGGTCTGCCGCCGGGCCCGATCAGCACCTTCAGCAAGGATGCGCTGGAAGCGGCGATCAACCCGGTCAAGGGCAAGTGGAACTACTTCGTCTCGATCAACGCGAACGAGACGCTGTTCGCGGTGACAAACGCGGAGCACGAGCGCAACCGTCAGAAGTACCTCGAGGAACAGAAGAAGAACGACTGATGGCAGAGGTGCGACGGCGAGCCGCGGTTCTCGGCTCGCCCATCGCCCACTCGCTCTCGCCCGTGCTGCACCGCGCGGCGTACGAGCGGCTGGGCTTGCGGGACTGGTCGTACGAGCGCTTCGAGGTGGACGAGGCCGGGCTCCCCGGGTTCCTCGATGGGCTCGGCGAGGAGTGGGCCGGGCTTTCGCTGACCATGCCGCTCAAGCGGGCCGTGCTGCCGCTGCTCGACGAGGTCAGTGAGACGGCCGCGTCGGTGGAGGCCGTCAACACGGTCGTCTTCACCGAGGACGGCCGTCGCGTCGGTGACAACACGGACATCCCCGGGATCGTCGATGCGCTGCGCGAACACGGCGTCGAGCAGGTGGAGTCGGCGGCGATCCTCGGCGCCGGCGCCACGGCCTCCTCGGCGCTCGCGGCGCTGTCCCGCGTCTGTACGGGTGAGGTCGTCGCGTACGTACGCAGCGAGGCGCGCGCCTTGGAGATGAAGCAGTGGGGCGAGCGGCTCGATGTCGACGTGCGTACGGCTTCCTGGAGCGATGCCGCGTCGGCTCTTGAGGCGCCCTTGGTGATCGCCACGACGCCCGCCGGGACGACCGACGAACTGGCGCAGTCCGTGCCCGAACGGCCGGGCACGCTCTTCGACGTCCTCTACGAGCCGTGGCCCACCGAACTGGCCGCGCGCTGGTCGATGTTCGGCGGCGCGGTGGTCAGTGGTCTCGATCTTCTGGTGCACCAAGCGGTGTTGCAGGTCGAGCAGATGACGGGGCGTTCGCCCGCCCCGCTCGGCGCCATGCGGGCCGCGGGGGAGCGGGCGCTGGCGGAGCGCTAGGATCCCGGCGTTCGCGTTGTGATCCCGTGGGGGGGACGTTCATGGATACAGGTGTGTCGCTGGCCTCGATCGGCAGCAGGATTTTCGACGGGTTGCTCGGGTTTCTGCCCGACTGGATCCAGATCACCGTGGTGGCGCTGATCCTGCTCGCCTTCGTCGCGAGCTGGGTCGTGAAGATCAAGCGGAAGATCGACCGTCGTCGTGCGCGGAGGCAGGGACTGCCGGTTCAGGCGGCCGCGCAGACCGGGCAGCGGTCGGGAGCCGATTATCTCGGCCCCTACGCACCCGGTGCCCAGCAGAGCGCGCCGCCTCAGCCGAGCCAGGGCAGCGGCGCCGACTTCCTCGGCAGCTACGCCCCGCAGCAGGACTCCACGCGCCGCGAGGGCTGAGACGCCCGTCCGCCTGCTGGACCGGCGGCCGGTGCAGGGTGCCGGTCGTGGGAGGATCTAGGCAGGCGGGCCAGGGCCGCGCACCCGGTCGCGCCGCCGCTGTACCAGGCGCGAGCATGAGGAGCACCGTTGAGCAGGTTGCGTTGGCTGACCGCGGGCGAGTCCCACGGCCCCGCACTCGTGGCGACCCTTGAGGGGCTGCCCGCGGGCGTCCCGATCACCACCGAGATGGTGGCGGACCACCTGGCGAGGCGGCGGCTCGGCTATGGACGCGGCGCGCGGATGAAGTTCGAGCAGGACGCGATCACGTTCCTCGGCGGGGTGCGCCACGGTCTGTCGATGGGCTCCCCGGTCGCGATCATGGTGGGCAACACCGAGTGGCCCAAGTGGGAGCAGGTCATGTCGGCCGACCCGGTCGACCCCGAGATCCTCGACGGTCTCGCGCGCAACGCCCCGCTGACCCGTCCGCGTCCCGGCCACGCCGACCTCGCGGGCATGCAGAAGTACGGCTTCGACGAGGCACGTCCGATCCTGGAGCGCGCCTCGGCGCGCGAGACCGCGGCTCGTGTGGCGCTCGGTGCGGTCGCCCGGTCGTACCTCAAGGAGACCGCCGGCATCGAGATCGTCAGTCATGTCGTCGAACTCGCCGCGGCGAAGGCCCCGTACGGCGTCTACCCGACCCCGGCCGATGTCGAGAAGCTCGACGCCGACCCGGTGCGCTGCCTCGACGCCGACGCGTCGAAGGCGATGGTCGCGGAGATCGACCAGGCCCACAAGGACGGCGACACCCTCGGCGGTGTGGTCGAGGTGCTCGCGTACGGCGTGCCCGTCGGGCTCGGCTCGCATGTGCACTGGGACCGGCGGCTCGACGCGCGGCTTGCCGCCGCGCTCATGGGCATCCAGGCCATCAAGGGCGTCGAGGTCGGCGACGGCTTCGATCTCGCGCGTGTACCCGGCTCGCAGGCGCACGACGAGATCGTGCAGACCGAGGACGGTGTGAAGCGTTCCTCCGGCCGCTCCGGCGGTACGGAGGGTGGTCTCACCACCGGTGAACTCCTTCGCGTACGGGCCGCGATGAAGCCCATCGCGACCGTGCCGCGCGCGCTCGCCACCATCGACGTCGCCACCGGCGAGGCCGCGAAGGCGCACCACCAGCGCTCCGACGTGTGCGCCGTGCCCGCCGCCGGCATCGTGGCCGAGGCCATGGTCGCTCTGGTGCTCGCGGACGCGGTGGCCGAGAAGTTCGGCGGCGACAGCGTTCCCGAAACGCGGCGCAACGTGCAGTCGTACCTCGACAACCTGCAGATCCGATGAGCCCGACGAGTCCCCGCATCGTCCTCGTCGGCCCGATGGGCGTGGGCAAGACGACCGTCGGCGAACTGCTCGCCGAGCGGCTCGGCTGCACTTTCCGTGACACCGACGCGGACATCGTGGCCGCCGGCGGCCGGGAGATCTCGGACATCTTCCTCGAGGAAGGCGAACCGCACTTCCGCGAGCTCGAGCGTGCGGCGGTACGCGATGCGCTCGCCGGTCACGCCGGGGTGCTCGCCCTGGGCGGCGGCGCCGTGCTCGACGAGGGCACCCGTGCGCTGCTCGGCGAGCACACGGTCGTCTATCTGTCGATGGACGTCGACGAAGCCGTGAAGCGCACCGGTCTGAACGCGGCCCGCCCGCTGCTCATGATCAATCCGCGCAAGCAGTGGCGTGAACTCATGGAAGCGCGCCGCCCCTTGTACCAGGAAGTCGCCCGCGTGGTGGTCGCCACCGACGGCCGGGCCCCCGAAGAGGTCGCCGAAGCGGTCCTCGAAGCACTGGAGTTGAAGCAGGCATGACCGAGCAGCAGGTGACCCGGATCCAGGTCGGCGCTACGGCCGGAAGCGACGCGTACGAGGTGCTCGTCGGCCGCTCGCTGCTCGGTGAACTCGCGGGCCTCATCGGCCGGACGGCGCAGCGCGTCGCGGTCATCCACCCCGAGGCGCTGGCCGAGACCGGTGACGCCATCCGGGCCGACCTCGCCGAGCAGGGCTACGAGGCCGTGGCCATCCAGGTGCCCAACGCCGAGGAGGCCAAGACCGCCGAGGTCGCCGCGTACTGCTGGAAGGCCCTGGGCCAGACCGGCTTCACGCGCACCGATGTGATCGTGGGCATCGGCGGCGGCGCGACCACCGACCTCGCCGGGTTCGTGGCGGCCACATGGCTGCGCGGCGTGCGCTGGGTCGCCGTGCCGACCACCGTGCTCGGCATGGTGGACGCGGCGGTCGGCGGCAAGACCGGGATCAACACCGCCGAGGGCAAGAACCTCGTCGGCTCCTTCCATCCGCCGGCCGGGGTCATCTGCGACCTCGCCGCGCTCGACTCGCTGCCGGTCAACGACTACGTGTCCGGGCTCGCCGAGATCATCAAGGCCGGCTTCATCGCCGACCCGGTGATCCTTGACCTGATCGAGCAGGACCCCGAGGCGGCGCGTACGCCCGCGGGTCCGCACACCGCCGAGCTGATCGAGCGGTCGATCCGCGTCAAGACCGAGGTCGTCTCCAGCGACCTCAAGGAGTCCGGGCTGCGCGAGATCCTCAACTACGGGCACACGCTGGCCCATGCGATCGAGAAGAACGAGCGCTACAAGTGGCGGCATGGCGCGGCGGTCTCCGTCGGCATGGCCTTCGCCGCCGAACTCGGCCGTCTCGCGGGCCGGTTGGACGACGCGACGGCCGACCGGCACCGCAGCGTCCTCGAGTCCGTCGGACTGCCGCTGACGTACCGCTACGACCAGTGGCCCAAGCTGCTCGAGACGATGAAGGTGGACAAGAAGTCCCGCGGCAACCTGCTGCGTTTCATCGTCCTGGACGGGCTGGCCAAGCCGTCGGTTCTCGAAGGTCCCGACCCGGCGATTCTGCTCGCCGCGTACGGCGAAGTTTCTTCGTAATCAAGGCATTCGGGCACTTCTGTCCGCCCCCGGACGTTCACACAACGGCGGCCGGGGGCGGTACCGTTCCGTAGACCCTGTCGTCGGAAAAGCGTCCGGCGGCCGCGAGGAGACACCCTGGGACCCGACGCCGAGTTCCGCCCGACCAGGCGCCCGACCAGCGCCGGTCGCAGTTACGAGACGGAGTGGCACCGGATGCAGCACGCAGTGGGCAACCCGCTGCCGCCGCCCCATCAGCCGGGGCATGGACCGGCCGGACCGCACCAGGTTCCGCCGGGGGCCGGATCGATGCCCCAGGGTTCCGTGACCCCGCCGGGGCCGCCGCCACCTGGATCCGTGCCGCCGCCCGGCCCCGTCGGACCGCCGCCGCCCGTGGTGGCGCCGCCTCCGGCCGGCCCGCCCGCGGCCACCTTCCACAACGGTCCCGCGCCGCAGCCGGCACCGGCCCCGCAGCGCGCTCCCGCCCCGCACCAGCCTCTGCAGCAGGCGCCGCCGTCGCGTGACACGACCGGACATGTGCAGCTGCCGCCCGGCGGCCCTGTCGCCGTACCGAGTCCGCCGCAGGGCCAGGCGCCGGTCGACACCGGGGCGACAACGTTGGCCGTGCTCCTGATCGGTCCCGCCGGCGCCGGCAAGACCTCCGTCGCCAAGTACTGGGCCGAGCACCGCCGGGTGCCCACGGCGCACATCAGCCTCGACGACGTACGGGAATGGGTGCGCTCGGGGTTCGCCGACCCCCAGACCGGGTGGAACGACCACTCGGAGGCCCAGTACCGCCTCGCCCGCCGCACCTGCGGCTTCGCGGCGCGCAACTTCCTGGCCAACGGGATCTCCTGCATCCTCGACGACGCGGTCTTCCCCGACCGGCCGGTTGTCGGCCTCGGCGGCTGGAAGCGGCACGTGGGGCCCGGGCTGCTGCCCGTTGTCCTGCTGCCCGGCCTGGAGATCGTCCTGGAGCGCAATGCCCAGCGCAGCGGCAACCGGCGGCTCACGGACGAGGAAGTCGCCCGGATCCACGGCCGGATGGCCGGCTGGTACGGCTCGGGGCTGCCCATCATCGACAACTCGCACTATGACGTGCCGACCACGGCGCGGGTCCTGGACGAGGTCCTTGCCCGGTCGATAGCGAGCCCGCCGCAGTGGTGAGGGCCTGAGGGCTCCGCCTCCGGGCCCGTGGCGCCCGGTCGGACGCGCTGACCGGGCAGCCGCGCGCCATCGTTCGTACGCTCGGCTCATGTCAGAGGTGTACGCGGCTCGCAGGGAGCGGCTGAGGGAACAGTGCACGGCCGGTGGCAGCGCCGCGGCCGTCGTGTCCCAGCCCGCCAACGTCCGTTATCTCGCGGGCGCTTCGCCCCGGGGAGCCGTGCTGCTGCTCGGCCCCCGCGAGGATCTGCTGCTCTGCAGCAAGGTGCCGACCGGGGAGCCCGTGGAAGGCAGGCCGGACGAGCACCTGAGGCTCCAGGTCCTCGGGGCCCCGGACGGTGACGCGGTCGTCGCCGCCGCCGACCTCGCCGCGGCCGCGGGCGCCGAGTCGCTCGCCGTCGAGGAACACCATCTGACGGTCGCCCGCCACCGTGCGCTCACCTCCGTCGCGCCCCGGCTGCGCCTGGCCGACCTGGGGTGCGCGGTCGAGCAGCTGCGCCTCGTCAAGGACGACGAGGAGATCTCGTATCTCCGTATCGCCTCGGAGATCACCGACCAGGCGCTCGGCGAACTCCTCGAATCGATCCTCGTGGGACGCACCGAACGCCATCTGGCCCTCGAACTCGAGCGCCGCCTCGTCGACCACGGAGCCGACGGCCCGGCGTTCGCCACCTCCGTCGGCACCGGGCCGAACTCGGGGCGCGGCGGCCACCGCCCGTCCGACCGCAGGGTCGAGGAGGGCGATTTCCTCTCCGTCTGCCTCGGCGCCAACTATCGGGGCTACCGCTGCGAGATCGGCCGCACCTTCGTCATCGGTACGTCTCCGGCCGACTGGCAGATCGAGTTGTACGACCTGGTTTTCGCTGCGCAGCGGGCCGGGCGAGAGGCCCTCGCACCCGGTGTGGCCTACCGCGATGTGGACCATGCGGCCCGGCAGGTACTGGACTCCGCCGGGTACGCGGAACAGCTCCCCGCGCTCACCGGACACGGCGTCGGGCTCGAAATCGGAGAGGACCCGAAGTTGGCCCCCACGGCCATGGGTAAACTGGACGCTTGCGTGCCGGTCACCGTCGAACCAGGGGTACACCTCCCGGGACGGGGTGGTGTCCGGATCGATGACACGCTCGTCGTGCGCCCCGAGGCGGACGGCGGACCCGAGCTACTCACCATTACGACCAAGGAGCTGCTCGCGCTGTAGCGCGGCGTGCCCTTGGTCCCACCCAGTCCAGTCCAGGAGATCCGCAACCGTGGCTTCCACGAACGACCTCAAGAACGGCATGGTGCTCAAGCTCGACGGGGGCCAGCTCTGGTCCGTCGTCGAGTTCCAGCACGTCAAGCCCGGCAAGGGCCCGGCCTTCGTGCGCACCAAGCTCAAGAACGTGATGTCCGGCAAGGTCGTCGACAAGACGTTCAACGCCGGCGTGAAGGTCGAGACGGCCACCATCGACAAGCGCGACATGCAGTTCTCCTACATGGACGGCGAGTACTTCGTCTTCATGGACATGGAGACCTACGACCAGCTGCACGTCGACAAGAAGGCTGTCGGCGACGCCGCCAACTTCCTGATCGAGGGCTTCACCGCCTCCGTCGCGCAGCACGAGGGCTCGGTGCTCTTCGTCGAGCTGCCGGCCGCCGTCGAGCTCGTCATCCAGGAGACCGAGCCGGGCGTCCAGGGCGACCGCTCCACCGGTGGCACCAAGCCGGCGACGCTGGAGACCGGTCACCAGATCCAGGTCCCGCTGTTCATCACCACGGGCGAGAAGATCAAGGTCGACACCCGTGACAGCGGCTACCTCGGCCGGGTGAACAGCTAACCGTGGCTGCCCGTAATACGGCTCGTAAGCGCGCCTTCCAGATCCTCTTCGAGGCCGACCAGCGCGATGCCTCCGTGCCCACGGTCCTCGCGGACTGGATCCGGCTCTCCAGGTCGGACACGCGGCAGCCGCCCGTCAGCGAGTACACGATGGAGCTCATCGAGGGATACGTGCAGCATGCCGCGCGTATCGACGAGCTGATCGCCCAGTACTCCGTCGGCTGGACGCTCGACCGCATGCCCGCCGTGGACCGCAACATCCTGCGGCTCGGTGCCTATGAGCTGGTCTGGGTCGACGGGACGCCGGACGCCGTCGTGCTCGACGAGGCCGTGCAGCTCGCCAAGGAGTTCTCCACGGACGAGTCGCCGTCCTTCATCAACGGCCTCCTGGGCCGCCTGAAGGACCTCAAGCCGTCTCTGCGCCGGGACGAGGCGTAGTCCTCTACCGGTCGGCACACGAAAGGCCCGCGACGCTTGCTGCGTCGCGGGCCTTTCGCGCTGCTGTCAGGCCGCCGTCCGGCGCACGCGGTAGTTCCAGCGGGTGAGCGAGCGGACGACGGTTTCGGCGCCGATGGGGTTGGCGCTGTGCACGAAGACCGTTCCGATGCGGAAGGGGCGGCCGCTGAAGGCTGCCTCCTCCAAGAGGGTCACGACGGGCATGATGCTGTCCTCGCCGCCGAGATCGTGGTCGAGCCACAGCTCGTCGATGTAGGTGTCGCGGTGCTCACGCAGGAGCTCGACGCCTTCGCGGCTGGTCCGGGCGATGCGGGTCGCGTGCGGGAGCGGGCGGAGGTCGTCGATGCCGAGGATGACGGGCGCCGGGTCGTGCGTCACGCGCTCATCATCACAGTGCCGCCGCTGCGAACACCAGCCGATAACAGGTGCCTTGGCGTACCAAGCTCTGGCCAAGGGGGTGTGGGGGTGGCGGGGAGTTCAGGCCAACGAAAAGCCGCCTGGGCGGGACCGGTTGGTCCCGCCCAGGCGGTACGTTTCTGCAGAGAGGCTCAGGCCTCTTCGTGGGCCACCGCGCGGCGGGCGTCGGCGTCCAGGACGCCCCAGCTGATGAGCTGCTCGGTGAGGACCGAGGGCGACTGGTCGTAGATCACGGCGAGGGTGCGCAGGTCGTCCTGACGGATCGAGAGGACCTTGCCGTTGTAGTCGCCGCGCTGCGACTGGATGGTCGCGGCATAGCGCTGCAGCGGTCCGGCCTTCTCCTGCGGGACGTGCGCGAGGCGCTCGAGGTCAAGGACCAGCTTCGGCGGCGGCTCGGCGGCGCCACCGGGGGTCGTGCCCGGAAGGAGCTCCTGCACCGGCACCCCGTAGAAGTCGGCCAGCTCGGCCAGGCGCTGCACCGTCACGGCGCGGTCGCCACGCTCGTAGGACCCGACCACGACCGCCTTCCAGCGTCCCTGGGACTTCTCCTCCACACCGTGGAGGGAGAGGCCCTGCTGGGTGCGGATCGCTCGAAGCTTGGCCCCGAGCTGTTTGGCGTATTCGCTGGACATATAGCTCCCGGACACCGATTCGATCTGCGGCCGGTCCAAGCCTGCCGCATGGCTGGTAACTCACTGTGAGGTTACGCAGCGTTACGTCCATGCGTCAAGCCGAAAGGTCCGGACCGCCCCTTCGGAGGGGGTGTGATCTGGGCTGTTGCCAGGTGCTGGTAACGTGGTGGGCGCAATTAAGACGTCCTTTAAGGTCCGTCCCGTGAGGCGGAGAAGGAGGTCCTTTTCATGGACTCAAGCGCGCACTCCGATGCTGCCCGGCCCGTTCTCGAGGGCCCGGACATCGCGCGGGTACTGACCCGCATCGCCCACGAGATCGTCGAACGCGCCAAGGGCGCCGACGATGTGGTGCTCCTCGGCATTCCGACCCGCGGCGTCTTCCTCGCCCGGCGCCTGGCCGCCAAGCTCGAAGAGATCACCGGACGCAAGATCCCGGTCGGTTCGCTCGACATCACCATGTACCGCGACGACCTGCGGATGCACCCGCCGCGGGCCCTCGCGCGCACCGAGATCCCCTCCGACGGCCTCGACGGCCGGCTCGTCGTCCTCGTCGACGACGTGCTCTTCTCCGGCCGCACCATCCGCGCCGCCCTCGACGCCCTGAACGACATCGGCCGGCCGCGCGCCGTGCAGCTCGCCGTTCTGGTCGACCGCGGCCACCGCGAGCTGCCGATCCGCGCCGACTACGTCGGCAAGAACCTCCCGACGTCGCTGCGGGAGACGGTCAAGGTCCAGCTCGACGAGGAGGACGGCCGCGACGCCGTGCTGCTCGGCGAGAAGCAGGCCTCCCCGGCAGGCGAGCGCTAGCACCCCGCGGTCCTTTTCCGGACCGTTGTGTGCTTCCGCACGCCCGCATGCCCGTGAATCCGGGGAGACCCGGACCTTCTGAACTGCCTTACGGAGCCTTCCAGATGATGCGTCACCTCATCTCGGCCGCCGATCTCACCCGCGACGAAGCCGTCCTGATCCTCGACACCGCCGAGGAGATGGCCCGCGTCGCGGACCGGCCGATCAAGAAGCTGCCCGCGCTGCGCGGACGGACGATCTGCAACCTGTTCTTCGAGGACTCGACCCGTACGCGGATCTCCTTCGAGGCCGCCGAGAAGCGGCTCTCCGCGGACGTCATCAACTTCGCGGCCAAGGGTTCTTCGGTGTCCAAGGGCGAGTCCCTCAAGGACACCGCCCAGACCCTCGAGGCGATGGGCGTCGACGCCGTCGTCATCCGGCACGGCGCCTCCGGCGCCCCGTACCGCCTGGCGAACTCCGGCTGGATCGACGCCCCCGTCATCAACGCCGGTGACGGCACCCACCAGCACCCCACCCAGGCGCTGCTCGACGCCTTCACCATGCGGCGCCGGCTGCTCGGCCCCGACGCGGGCATCGGCCAGGACCTGTCCGGCAAGCGGATCACGGTCGTCGGCGACATCCTGCACAGCCGTGTGGCCCGCTCCAACGTGGATCTGCTGCACACCCTGGGCGCCCAGGTGACCCTGGTCGCGCCGCCCACGCTGCTGCCCGTCGGCATGGACTCCTGGCCCTGCGACGTCTCGTACGACCTGGACAGCACGCTGCCGAAGAGCGACGCCGTGATGATGCTGCGCGTCCAGCGCGAGCGCATGAACGCCGCCTTCTTCCCGACCGAGCGCGAGTACAGCCGCCGCTACGGCCTGGACGGCGACCGCATGGCGAAGATGCCGGAGCACGCGATCGTGATGCACCCCGGCCCGATGGTCCGCGGCATGGAGATCACCGCCGAGGTGGCCGACTCCCCGCGCTGCACCGTCATCGAACAGGTCGCCAACGGCGTGCACACGCGCATGGCGGTCCTCTATCTGCTTCTGGGCGGCAATGAGCCCGCCGTCTCCCACGCCCGGCCCGTCGAATCGGAGAGCAAGTAACCATGAGCAAGATCCTTATCCGTGGCGCGAAGGTCCTGGGCGGCGAAGCGCAGGACGTCCTGATCGACGGCGAGACCATCGAGGCGGTCGGCACCGGGCTGAGTGCCGAAGGCGCGACGGTCGTCGAGGCCGACGGCAAAGTGCTCCTGCCGGGTCTCGTCGACCTGCACACCCACCTGCGCGAGCCCGGCCGTGAGGACTCCGAGACGGTCCTGACCGGCACCAAGGCCGCCGCACGCGGCGGCTGGACCGCCGTGCACGCGATGGCCAACACCTTCCCCGTCGCCGACACCGCCGGTGTCGTCGAGCAGGTCTGGCGGCTCGGCCGCGAGTCCGGCTACTGCGATGTGCAGCCCGTCGGCGCCGTCACCGTGGGCCTGGAGGGCAAGCAGCTCGCCGAGCTCGGTGCGATGCACGAGTCCGCGGCCGGTGTCGTGGTCTTCTCCGACGACGGCAAGTGCGTGGACGACGCCGTGATCATGCGGCGCGCCCTGGAGTACGTGAAGGCCTTCGACGGTGTCGTCGCGCAGCACGCCCAGGAGCCCCGCCTCACCGAGGGCGCCCAGATGAACGAGGGCGTCGTCTCCGCCGAGCTGGGTCTGGGCGGCTGGCCGGCCGTCGCCGAGGAGTCGATCATCGCCCGCGATGTGCTGCTCGCCGAGCACGTCGGCTCCCGGGTGCACATCTGCCACCTGTCGACCGCCGGGTCCGTCGAGATCGTCCGCTGGGCCAAGTCCCGCGGTATCGACGTCACCGCCGAGGTCACCCCGCACCACCTGCTCCTCACGGACGAGATGGTGCGTACGTACAACCCGGTCTACAAGGTCAACCCGCCGCTGCGCACCGAGAACGACGTGATGGCGCTGCGCGAGGCCCTGGCCGACGGCACGATCGACATCGTCGCCACCGACCACGCCCCGCACCCGCACGAGGACAAGGACTGCGAGTGGGCCGCGGCCGCCATGGGCATGGTGGGCCTGGAGACCGCGCTGTCCGTGATCCAGCACACGATGGTCGACACCGGGCTGCTCGACTGGGCGGGCGTCGCCCAGCGCATGTCCGTGAACCCCGCGAGCATCGGCCGACTGACCGGCCATGGACGTCCCGTCTCGGCAGGTGAGCCGGCCAACCTCACGCTGGTCGACCCGGCATACCGTGGTCCGGTGGACTCCGCGGAATTCGCCTCCCGCAGCCGCAACACCCCGTACGAGGGTCTCGAGCTGCCCGGGCGCGTCACCCACACCTTCCTGCGGGGCCGCGCGACGGTCATCGACGGGAAGCTGGCGTGAGCACACTGATCACTTTTGCCGCTGAGCAGAAGTCTGCCGAGGTCACCGACTGGGCCGCACGGATCGGCTGGGTCGTCGGACTCCTGCTCTTCGTGGCGCTCCTCTACTGGCTGATGCGCCAGGGCTGGAAGTGGCGCGGCACGCTGCAGAGCGATCTGCCCGAGCTGCCCACCGCGCCCGATCAGGCAGGTCCGGCGAAACTTGAGCTGAGCGGCCGGTACCACGCGTCCACCACGGCCGGGCAGTGGCTCGACCGGATCGTGGCCCACGGTCTCGGCACGCGCAGCCGTGTCGAGCTCACGCTCACGGACGCCGGTCTGGAGGTCGTACGCCCTGGAGCACAGGACTTCTTCATCCCGGCCGCATCCCTGCGCGAGGCCCGGCTCGACAAGGGCATCGCGGGCAAGGTGCTCGCCGAGGGCGGCCTCCTGGTCGTCACCTGGGCGCACGGCGACAAGCTCCTCGACTCGGGCTTCCGCTCCGACCACGCCGCCGAGCACGCGGCCTGGGTCGAAGCCATCAACTCCATGACCACCACCAGCACGGAAGGCGCACGATGACGACCTCCACCAGGGGAGCCCGCACGCAGGCCGCTCCCGCCGTACTCGTCCTGGAGGACGGCCGGATCTTCCGCGGCCGTTCCTACGGGGCCGTGGGGGAGACCTTCGGCGAAGCCGTGTTCTCCACCGGCATGACCGGCTACCAGGAGACCCTGACCGACCCCTCGTATCACCGGCAGGTCGTCGTGATGACGGCTCCGCACGTCGGTAATACGGGTGTGAACGACGAAGACCCCGAGTCGGGCCAGATCTGGGTCGCCGGTTATGTCGTACGCGACCCCGCCCGCGTCCCGTCGAACTGGCGGGCCAAGCGCACGCTGGACGAGGAGCTCGCGAACCAGGGCGTCGTCGGGATCTCCGGCGTGGACACCCGGGCGCTGACCCGGCACCTGCGCGAGCGCGGTGCGATGCGCGTCGGCATCTTCTCGGGCGAGAAGGTCGCGGATGATGCGGCGCTGCTGGCGCGGGTGAAGGAGGCGCCGCAGATGAAGGGCGCGAACCTGTCGGCGGAGGTGGCGACGAAGGAGGCGTACGTCGTTCCCGCGATCGGCACGAAGAAGTTCACGGTGGCGGCTGTGGACCTGGGCATCAAGGGGATGACGCCGCATCGGATGGCTGAGCGGGGCATCGAGGTGCATGTGCTGCCGGCGACCGCGACGGTTGAGGATGTGTACGCGGTGAACCCGGACGGGGTGTTCTTCTCCAATGGTCCGGGTGATCCGGCTACGGCTGATGGTCCGGTTGCTGTGATGCAGGCGGTGTTGGAGCGCAGGACGCCCCTGTTCGGCATCTGCTTCGGCAACCAGATCCTGGGCCGTGCGCTCGGGTTCGGTACGTACAAGCTCAAGTACGGGCATCGTGGCATCAATCAGCCGGTGCAGGACCGCACCACCGGCAAGGTTGAGGTCACTGCGCACAATCACGGGTTTGCTGTGGACGCGCCGCTCGACAAGGTGAGCGACACCCCCTTCGGGCGGGCTGAGGTCTCCCATGTGTGCCTGAACGACCAGGTCGTCGAAGGGCTTCAGCTGCTCGACCAGCCGGCGTTCAGCGTCCAGTACCACCCTGAGGCGGCCGCGGGTCCGCATGACGCCGCCTACCTGTTCGACCGTTTTGTTTCTTTGATGGAGGCCGAGCGTGCCTAAGCGCACCGATATCCAGTCCGTCCTGGTCATCGGCTCCGGCCCGATCGTGATCGGTCAGGCCGCGGAGTTCGACTACTCCGGGACCCAGGCCTGCCGGGTGCTGAAGGCCGAGGGTCTGCGGGTGATCCTGGTCAACTCGAACCCGGCCACGATCATGACCGATCCGGAGATCGCCGACGCCACGTATGTCGAGCCGATCACCCCGGAGTTCGTCGAAAAGATCATCGCCAAGGAGCGCCCCGATGCTCTCCTTCCCACCCTCGGTGGTCAGACCGCGCTCAACACTGCGATCTCCATGCACGAGCAGGGTGTCCTGGAGAAGTACGGCGTCGAGTTGATCGGCGCCAACGTCGAGGCGATCAACAAGGGCGAGGACCGCGACCTGTTCAAGGGTGTCGTCGAAGAGGTCAACAAGAAGATCGGGCATGGCGAGTCCGCCCGTTCGTACATCTGCCACTCCATGGACGACGTCCTCAAGGGCGTTGAGGAACTGGGCGGTTACCCGGTCGTGGTCCGTCCCTCCTTCACGATGGGTGGTGCCGGTTCCGGTTTCGCGCATGACGAGGAGGAGTTGCGGCGGATCGCCGGTCAGGGTCTGACGCTGTCGCCGACCACTGAGGTGCTCCTGGAGGAGTCGATCCTTGGCTGGAAGGAGTACGAGCTGGAGTTGATGCGCGACAAGAACGACAACGTCGTGGTCGTGTGCTCGATCGAGAACTTCGACCCGATGGGTGTGCACACCGGTGACTCGATCACGGTCGCGCCGGCGATGACGCTCACCGACCGTGAGTATCAGCGGCTGCGGGACGTGGGTATCGCGATCATCCGTGAGGTGGGTGTCGACACCGGTGGTTGCAACATCCAGTTCGCGATCGATCCGGTCGACGGCCGGGTGATCGTGATCGAGATGAACCCGCGTGTGTCGCGGTCGTCCGCGCTGGCGTCGAAGGCGACGGGTTTCCCGATCGCGAAGATCGCGGCGAAGCTGGCCGTCGGTTACACGCTGGATGAGATCCCGAACGACATCACGGAGAAGACTCCGGCTTCCTTCGAGCCGACGCTCGACTACGTCGTGGTGAAGGCTCCGCGGTTCGCGTTCGAGAAGTTCCCCTCTGCCGACTCGACGCTCACCACGACCATGAAGTCGGTGGGTGAGGCGATGGCGATCGGCCGGAACTTCACCGAAGCGTTCCAGAAGGCCCTGCGGTCGCTGGAGAAGAAGGGCTCGCAGTTCTCCTTCGTGGGCCCGGTCGGCGACAAGAAGGAGCTCCTGGAGCTCTCGGTGCGTCCGACCGACGGCCGGATCAACACCGTCATGGAGGCGATCCGCGCGGGCGCCACGCAGGAGGAGATCTTCGAGTACACGAAGATCGACCCCTGGTTCGTCGACCAGCTCTTCCTCATCAAGGAAGTCGCCGACGAGCTGGCCGCCGCCGAGCGTCTGGACACCGATCTGCTCGCCGAGGCCAAGCGGCACGGCTTCTCCGACGTGCAGATCGCCGAGATCCGCGGCCTGCGCGAGGACGTCGTGCGCGAGGTCCGGCATGCGCTGGGCGTCCGTCCGGTCTACAAGACGGTGGACACTTGCGCGGCCGAGTTCGCGGCGAAGACGCCGTACTTCTACTCCTCGTATGACGAGGAGAGCGAGGTCGCCCCGCGTACCAAGCCGGCTGTGATCATCCTGGGTTCGGGTCCGAACCGGATCGGTCAGGGTATCGAGTTCGACTACTCCTGTGTGCATGCCTCGTTCGCGCTGAGCGACGCCGGCTACGAGACGGTGATGGTCAACTGCAACCCGGAGACCGTCTCCACCGACTACGACACCTCCGACCGCCTGTACTTCGAGCCGCTCACCCTCGAGGACGTGCTGGAGATCGTGCACGCCGAGCAGCAGGCCGGCCCGCTCGCGGGTGTGATCGTGCAGCTCGGCGGCCAGACCCCGCTGGGTCTGTCGCAGGCGCTCAAGGACAACGGCGTCCCGGTCGTGGGCACATCCCCGGAGGCGATCCACGCCGCGGAGGACCGTGGCGCGTTCGGCCGGGTCCTGGCGGAGGCCGGTCTGCCGGCGCCGAAGCACGGCACGGCGACGACGTTCGCCGAGGCGAAGACGATCGCGGATGAGATCGGTTACCCGGTCCTGGTGCGCCCCTCGTATGTGCTGGGTGGGCGCGGCATGGAGATCGTGTACGACGAGGCCCGCCTCGCCACGTACATCGAAGAGTCCACCGAGATCTCGCCGGATCGTCCCGTTCTCGTGGACCGCTTCCTCGATGACGCGATCGAGATCGACGTCGACGCCCTGTACGACGGGCAGGAGCTGTACCTCGGTGGCGTCATGGAGCACATCGAGGAAGCCGGCATCCACTCCGGCGACTCCGCCTGCGCCCTGCCGCCGATCACCCTCGGCGGGTTCGACATCAAGCGGCTGCGCGCCTCAACCGAGGGCATCGCGAAGGGTGTCGGGGTCCGCGGGCTGATCAACATTCAGTTCGCGATGGCCGGCGACATTCTCTACGTCCTCGAAGCCAACCCGCGCGCCTCGCGCACCGTCCCCTTCACCTCGAAGGCCACCGCGGTCCCGCTCGCGAAGGCCGCCGCCCGCATCTCCCTGGGTGCGACCATCGCCGAACTGCGCGCCGAGGGCCTGCTCCCGGCGACCGGCGACGGCGGCACGCTGCCGATGGACGCGCCGATCTCCGTCAAGGAGGCCGTCATGCCCTGGAGCCGCTTCCGCGACATCCACGGCCGCGGCGTCGACACCGTCCTGGGCCCGGAGATGCGCTCCACCGGCGAGGTCATGGGCATCGACTCCGTCTTCGGCACCGCCTACGCCAAGTCACAGGCCGGCGCGTACGGCCCGCTGCCCACCAAGGGACGGGCGTTCATCTCGGTCGCCAACCGCGACAAGCGCTCCATGATCTTCCCGGCGCGTGAACTGGTCTCGCACGGCTTCGAGTTGATGGCGACCTCCGGCACGGCCGAGGTCCTGCGCCGTAACGGCATCAACGCCACGGTGGTGCGCAAGCTCAGCGAGGGCGAGGGCCCCAACGGTGAGAAGACCATCGTGCAGTTGATCCACGACGGTGAGGTCGACCTGATCGTCAACACCCCGTTCGGCACCGGCGGCCGTCTCGACGGCTACGAGATCCGTACCGCCGCCGTCGCCCGCAGCGTCCCCTGCCTCACCACGGTCCAGGCCCTCGCCGCCGCCGTCCAAGGCATCGACGCGCTCAACCACGGTGATGTGGGCGTGCGTTCACTGCAGGAACACGCCGAGCATCTGACCGCGGGTCGCGACTAGCAGCCCAGGAGGGGGACACCGGAAACGGTGTCCCCCTCTTCATGCGGCCCCCAGCTGTTCATGCGGCCCCCAGCTTGCGACCAGACCTAGGACTTGCGACATGTACAAACTCTTCTTCAACCTCGTCTTCAAGCGGATGGACCCGGAGCAGGCCCACTACATGGCCTTCCGCTGGATCCGGCTCGCCGCCCGCATCCCCGTCCTGCGGACGTTCGTCGCGGCCGTGCTCGCCCCGCGCTTCAGTGAACTGCGCACCGAGGCACTGGGCTTGCGGATGCACGGCCCGTTCGGGCTCGCGGCCGGCTTCGACAAGAACGCCGTCGCGATCGACGGCATGACCATGCTCGGCTTCGACCACATCGAGATCGGCACGGTCACCGGCGAAGCACAGTCCGGCAACCCCAAGAAGCGGCTGTTCCGGCTCATCCCCGACCGTGCGCTGATCAACCGGATGGGCTTCAACAACGAGGGCTCGGCGGCGGTCGCGGAGCGTCTCGGGTCCCGTAAGGCGGCCTTCAAGACGGTCGTCGGCGTCAACATCGGCAAGACCAAGGTCGTACCGGAGGCCGAGGCCACCGGCGACTACGTGAAGTCCACCGAGCGGCTCGCCGCCCACGCCGACTACCTCGTCGTGAACGTCTCGTCCCCCAACACCCCCGGTCTGCGCAACCTCCAGGCCGTCGACCAGCTGCGCCCGCTGCTCTCGGCGGTACGCGAGGCCGCGGACTCGGCCGTACGGGACCGTCGCGTCCCGCTCCTGGTGAAGATCGCCCCCGATCTCGCCGACGAGGACATCGACGCGGTGGCCGACCTGGCCGTGGAGCTCGGGCTCGACGGCATCATCGCCACGAACACGACGATCGGCCGTGAAGGTCTGCTCTCCGACCCCGAGCTGGTCAAGGAGACCGGTGGACTGTCCGGCGCGCCCCTCAAGGAGCGCTCCCTGGAGGTCCTGCGCCGTCTGTACGCCCGCGTGGGCGACCAGATCACCCTGGTCGGTGTCGGCGGCATCGAGAATGCCGAGGACGCCTGGCAGCGCATCCTCGCGGGCGCCACGCTGGTGCAGGGCTACAGCGCCTTCATCTACGAGGGCCCGTTCTGGATGCGCGCCATGCACAAGGGACTTGCCGCCCGCCTGAATACCTCCCCGTACGCCACGCTCGCCGAAGCGGTCGGCGCCGACACGCGAAAGGTCTCCGTATGAGCATCGAATCGTTTGGCAGCCGCCTTCGGCGCGCGATGGACTCGCGCGGCCCGCTGTGCGTCGGCATCGACCCGCACGCCTCGCTGCTCGACTCGTGGGGCCTGCCCGACACGGTCGAGGGCTTGGAGCGGTTCTCGCGCACGGTGGTCGAGGCGCTCGGTGAGACGGTCGCGGTGTTCAAGCCGCAGGCGGCGTTCTTCGAGCGGTTCGGGTCGAAGGGTGTGGCGGTGCTCGAGACCACCGTCGCGGAGGCGCGGGCCGCGGGTGCGCTGGTCTGCATGGACGCCAAGCGCGGGGACATCGGGTCCACGATGGCCGCGTACGCCGAGGCCTTCCTGCGCAAGGACTCGCCGCTGTTCTCGGATGCGCTGACGGTGTCGCCGTATCTCGGATACGGGTCGTTGAAGCCCGCCGTCGACCTCGCGCGCGAGAACGGGGCCGGTCTGTTCGTCCTCGCGCTCACCTCCAACCCCGAGGGCGGCGAAGTGCAGCACGCCGTGCGGGCCGACGGCCGTAACGTCGGGGCGACGATGCTCGGGCATCTGGCCGCGGAGAACGCGGGGGAGTCGCCGCTCGGGTCGTTCGGGGCGGTGGTCGGGGCGACGCTCGGGGATCTGTCCTCGTATGACCTGGATATCAACGGGCCGTTGCTTGCTCCGGGGATCGGGGCGCAGGGGGCTACGCCTGCGGATCTGCCCTCGGTGTTCGGGGCTGCGGTGCGGAACGTTGTGCCGAATGTGAGCCGTGGGGTGCTGCGGCATGGGCCGTCTGTTGAGGCGCTGCGGTCGTCTGCGGCGCGGTTCGCCGATGAGGTGCGGTCCGCTGTGGCCGGGGCCTGATTTCTCTTCCCCCACCCCGCCCC
>NZ_JAAKZW010000090.1 GCF_011044995.1 Streptomyces mesophilus
GTTTGGGTGGGGGGTCAGCAGCCCATGGCCCAGGTGTGGGAGTCGCCGCGGTCGTTGGCCGTCGCGTTGTAGCCGACCTCGTCGCCCGGGCGCAGACAGATGGTCATGGCGTCGGGGTCCTCGATCGGGGTGTTGGCGTCCTCGTACACCTGGACGTGGTCCTTGACACCCGGGCCCGAGAGGCCGTGGTTGGCCCAGGACGAGTCCTGGTCCGCGATGTTCCCCTCCCACCAGTTGTCGTCGCCGGACCAGTTGGCGCGCTGGCCGCCGAACTCGGCGGCCGTCCAGGCGCAGAAATCGCCGCTGGGGCAGTCCGCGGCCGAGGCGGTCGACGAGGTGGCGAGCGCGCTGCCGGCCGCGAGCAGCACGGCGGCGAGCAGGGTGACAGCGTGTTTCATGGGGTTGTTCCCTTCGCGAAAGTGGAGGAGAGGACGGCACGTGCGTTGCGCACGGCCAGGGAGCGCAGCTCCGCGTAGGCGGCGCGATCGCCGCGAGGGGCCTTGGACTTGAGGTTGTCGACGGTCGTCGAGACCTTGAACCACCGCGGCTGGTCCCCGTACAGCCGCTGCTGTGCCGCGGCCAGGCAGCCGTCGGTGTGGCGGCGCACGACATAGCCGTTCGGCAGCCGCACCCGCAGTTCCGTGCGGCCCGCCCCGAACAGCGCACGCACCACACGCCGCCGCTCGGCCGCGGGCGGCGGACTGCGGTCGGGTCTCGGCGGCGTCAGACCCTGACGGTGCAGACACCGGTCGGTGAGGACGAGTTGGGCGGCCCGTACGGTGTCGTCGGGGCTCAGCGGTAGGGCCTGGCGCTGGGTGCCGCAGCCGGACAGCAGGCACACGGCGGCGAGCAGGGCCGCGATGGTGGTGCGCGGGGAAGTCATCTCCGGTGCCCGTCAGCCCGACTGACAGTTCCCCTTCTCGTGCGAGACACCGTCGATCTTGTTGCCGAAGTCGTTGTTCGCCATCCAGTTCATGTTGTAGTCGCGCCCGCGGATCTCGCGGGCCACGCAGCCGCCCCAACGGGGGTGGTCGATGGCGAACACGCTGTCGTTGCTGCGCGATTCGAATGAGCCTGCGTGGTCGTGGATACGTTGGGGCACGTCGGCGTAGCCGGTGCCGGAGTAACACCACCCGCCGCCCGGGCCCATCATGTTCGGCTCGGCCCAGAAGCAGACCTGGCCCTCGATCCGTGCGGGCTGTTGGCCGGCCTGGGCCGGGGCGATGGTGGTCGGGCCGAGGACGAAGGCGGCGGCGGCCACGACGGACACTGCGGTACGGACTCGCACGGGTTCCCCCTGGACAACTGGTCGATGACTGGGCAGAGCGTCAACTCCCCAGCTCACAGCCGTGCCAAGCCCCGTCTCACCCGGGCCGGTGAACAGTCACACCGCAGCCGTCCCTGCCGGCACTTCCTTCCCGTACGACAACGAAAAGACGGTCCGGCGTACGCGAGGCGCACGGCCGGACCGCGGTGGTTCAGCGACCGGGCCCCGGCACCCGTTCCACCGTCCCCGCCAGCCGGGCGCGTTCGGCCGCAAGCACCGTGAGGTGGCTGGTGAGCGAGTCGCGCGGGCCGGAGCGGATCAGCGTGGGGTCACCGCTCGCCACCGCCGCGACGAACGCGTCCATCAGGCCCACGTCCCCGCCGCCGTGACCACCGGCCGCGCTCATGTCGCCGGCCGCGGCGGTGTCGGTCACTTCCTCGCGGCCGGAGGCGAACTCCCGCACGGTCAGGGTGCGTCCGTCCCCGATCAGCTCCCCGTGCGTACCGAAGATCCGGGTGCTGCGGTGACCGGCCTGAGCGAAGGCGGTCATGGTGAACACCGCGGTGACGCCGCCCGAGTATTCGAGCGAGACGACCTGGTGATCGACCACGTCGTTGTCGCAGGCGTAGACGCAGCGCCCGTACGGGCCCTCGGCGAGGGCGAGTTGGAGCGCCTCGGGCGTGAAGTCGTCGACCACCACGCCGAGCGGCCACGCGTGCTCACCGCGCTCCAGCATCCCGCCGTACAACTTCACGGCCGAGTACGGGCAGGAGGCCTCGACCTCGCAGCCGATGCAGCGGTCCGCCGCGCCCTCGGGCCGGTGGGCCGCCGTGAAATGCGTCAGCGAGCCGAAGCTCGACACCCGCTCCGGAGGGCGCCCGATGACGTACTGCAACCAGTCGAGGTCATGGCAGGACTTCGCCATCAGCATCGACGTGGACTCGTCCGCGCGCCGCCAGTTGCCCCGTACGAACGAATGCGCCTGATGCCAGAACCCCACCGGCTCCAGATGCTGCACGCTCATCACCGCGCCGAGCCGACCCGAGTCGACGATCTCCTTGAGGGCCTTCGTGTACGGCGTGTAGCGCAGCACATGGCCGATGGCCAGCATCACCCCGGTCCGCTCCACCGCGTCGACGATCCCGCGGCAGGACTCCTCGTCCAGGGCCATCGGCTTCTCCAGCATGATGTGGTAGCCGAGCGCGGTGAAGGCCGCGGCCGGCTCCACATGCATCCGGTCCGTCGTGCAGATCAGCACGGCGTCCGCCATCTTCGGACGGGCGGCGAGCTGCTGCCAGTCGTCGACCGCGTCCGCGTCCGCGATGCCGTGCGCCGCCGCGAACCGCTCGCGGCGTACCGCGCGCGGCTCGGCGACGGCGACGACGCGCGCCCGGCCGGGGTGGTCGAGGGCCCAGCGGGCATGGCCCGTTCCCCGGTCACCCGCGCCTATGACGAGCAGGGTCACCGGGCGTACGGCGGGCTGCGCGCTGGTCATGTGCTGGTCCCACTCTCTGTCGCTGGTCGTCCGCGTCGTTGGTCGTCCGCGTCGCTAGTCCACGTCCGCGTAGCTGGTGCCGACCTTGAGGCCGTCGATCCAGTTGATGACCCGCTTGTCGGTGACCTCGTTGCCGTACGTGCCGAAGCGGGTGTCGTTGCCGAGGTCGTCCCAGGTGCGGCCGCTGAAGGAGGCCACCTTGGTGCCGTTGTAGTACGCCTCGACCCAGCCGCTCGACGCGTCGGTCGAGGTGTGGATGCCGAGCACGACGCGCTTGTACGTACTGGTCTCGACGGGCGTGGACCAGGCGAGCGTCCAGACCTCGCCGACCTTGATGTGGAACAGCTTGAGCACCCCGCCCTCGACCTTCATCAGGACGGGGTAGTTCTGCTGGTGCTGGTCGTTGGTCCCGTACGACTTCCACTGGAAGATCGTGCCGGCGTCGGGGGTGTTGGTGGAGGTGTCCCAGCCGATGTAGTACGTCGAGTTGTTCTTGAACGTGTACCGCGAGCCGCCCACGGTGATGCCGTGCGCCTCGCAACGCTCGAGGCCGAGCGGCTTGTTGAACTTGAAGACCTGGCCGCGGCCGTCGTTGTTGTCCTGGGCGACGACGCTGCCGGGGGAGTCGCACAGGATCGACGAGAAGACTCCGGTGCCGCCGGAGGCGTCCCCGTCCCAGATGACGGAGGCGTGGGCGGGCGAGGAGGCGAGCAGGGTCAGGGCCGATGCGGCGGCCAAAAGTGCGGTGCCGAGACGCGTGCGCATACGTAGGCTCCTTCGGCGAGAGGTGGGAGGAACTCATCGCTGCCCGTCCCGGTGGGGCGGAGGGGGCGACGGGCGAGCGCCATCTAACAGCGAGATGATTGAACGCTCAATACAGCAAACGGAATTGAGCGTTTCGATCGAAAGAAAGCCAGGAGGGGCCTGCGTGCCGTCAGAGGACATATCCGGAACCCGTAAGAAACCGGCCGACGGAGAAGGCGGCGAAACCCCCGGACTGTGGCGGAACCCGGCGTACCGCACGTTTCTCGGCGTGCAGACCCTCTCCGCGCTCGGTGACTCCTTCTCGTATGTCGCCCTGCCCCTCCTGGTGCTGCACACCACGGGCTCGGTGCTGCAGATGGGCCTGGTCACCGCGCTCACCGGCATCGCGTCCATCGTGATGGGTCTCTTCGCGGGCGTGGTCGCCGACCGCTTCGACCGCAGACGACTGCTGATGCTCGCCGACGGGGCGCGCTGTCTGCTCTATCTGCTGATTCCGCTGGCCTGGCTGCGCGGCGAACCGATCTGGCTGATCTATGCGATCGTTCCGGTCGCGGGCTGTTTCTCGATGCTCTTCCAGGTCACGTATGTGACCGTCGTGCCGTCCTTGGTCGGGCGCGACCAGATCACCAAGGCCAACGGGCATCTGTTCGCCACCTATGCCGCCGCGGGTGTCGCGGGACCCGCGCTCGCGGGCTTCGTGGCCTCGGCCGCGGGTCCTGCCGCCGCGATCGGAATCGACGCGGCGACCTTCGCGGTCTCCGCGCTGGGCATTCTCTTCGTCCGCTTCGACTCCCGGCCCCGGCGGGACGACGCCGAGCCCAGGACGGAGGGGGAGAAGGCCCAACGCGGCGGAGTGCGCGAGGAGTTCCTGGCCGGAGCGAAATTCCTCTGGGCCCACCCCATGCTCCGCCCCCTGACGCTGCTGCTCTCGCTCTTCACCTTCCTGACGTACGGCCTGACCGACCTGGTGATCTTCCTGATCAAGCACCAACTGGACCGCCCCGACACCACGGTCGGCTACGTCCTGACGGCCGGCACCGTCGGCTCGTTCATCGCCGCGGCCGTCGTGGCCCGGATCCGCAAGCGACTCGCGTTCGGTGTGGTCTGGATCAGCGGGGTCGTCCTCGCCGGGCTGTCCATCGCGACGATCGGCCTCGTCGACAGCGTTCCGCTGGTCGGCGCGCTGATGCTGCTCACGATGATGTGCACGGGCATCGCCGGCATCAGTTCCATGTCGCTGCGCCAGGAGGTCACCCCGAGCCATCTGCTCGGCCGGGTCACCTCCTCGTTCTGGACCATCCACACCGCACTCGGCCCGCTCGGCGCGGGTGTGGTCACGGCGGCCGCGGCAGGACTGGGCGTGACGACCACCTGCCTGCTCGTCGGTCTCGCGGTCGTGGCCGTCGCCCTGACGGGCACGCTCACCGGGCTCAGGCCGCGTCGAGCAGAGCCAACTCCCCAGAGCTGAGCCGCAGTTCCGCCGCCGCCGCCGAGTCACGGATCGACTCCGGCCGGCTCGCGCCCGGCAGCGGGATCACGGCGGGAGACCGGGACAGCAGCCACGCCAGCGCCACCTGGTGCGGGCTCACCTCGCGCGCGGCCGCGACCCGGTGGAACGCCGTACCGGCCGAGGTGGTGCCCGACGGGCCGTCGAGGGCGCTGCGGGCGATGCCGCCCAGCGGGCTCCAGGGCAGGAAGGCAAGACCGAGCTCGGCGCTCAGCCGGAGCTCCGCCTCGCTGTCGCGCACGGCGGGGGAGTACTGGTTCTGCACCGAGACGAGTCCGTCGCCGAGCACGGCGTGGGCCGAGCGGATCTGCTCGGTGGTGACATTGGAGATCCCGGCCGCGCGGATCGTGCCGGCGTCGAGCAACTCGCGCAGCGCGCCCACGGATTCGGCCCACGGGACCGCCGGGTCCGGCTTGTGCAGCTGATACAGGCCGATCGCCTCGACGCCCAGGCGCCGCGCCGAGTCCTGGGCGGCGCGCTTGAGATGGCCGGGCGCACCGTTCACGGTCCAGCTGCCGTCGCCCGGGCGCCCGCGCCCGCCCTTGGTCGCGACGAGCACGGCGGAGGTGTCGCCCGGATAGCTCGCGAGGGCGCGGGCGATCAGGAGCTCGTTGTGGCCGCTCTCGCCGGCGTGCCAGTGGTAGCTGTCGGCCGTGTCGATCAGCGTGACCCCGGCGTCGAGGGCCGCGTGCACCGTCGCGACGGCGCGCGCCTCGTCGGGCCGGCCCTCGATGGAGAGCGGCATGGCGCCGAGGCCGATGGCGCTGACGCGCGTGCTTCCTGTGCGGCGGTACTGCACGGTGGTTGTTCCTCCGGGAGTGTCTGTGTCTGCGGGCAGGGCAGGGATGGGCAGGGCAGGGGCGGGCAGGTCAGTGGCCGTGTACTGCGAGGGCTTCGTCGACCGCCTGCGGCAGCCAGTCCCGCGTACGGGAGAAGATGAAGCCCGCCTTCTCGGCGCGGGCGTTGCTCATCGCGTAGTGCCGGTCGAAGGAGAAGGGTGAGGCCTCCTGCCCGGCTGCGACGGTCTCGTACGCGGGTGTGCGGCCGGTACGGGAGGCGATCACGTCGACCAGTCCGTACACGTCGAGCGCGTCGCCCGAGCACGCGTTGAGCGGACCGGTGACGTCGGTCCCGGTGGCCGCCCAGTGCAGCAGCGCCGCCAGCTCGGCGTAGTGGACGAAGGCGGTCGGCAGCGGATCGGCGTGCACCGCGACCGGCCGGTCCCCGAGCACGCGGTCGACGTAGTGGGCCAGCCGGCCGGTGAACTCCAGGGCGCCGCCGCCGAGTACGTGCGCGCTGCGCACGCTCATGAACGCGTACCCGCCGTCCTGGGTGAACACCGCCTCCGCCTGCCGCTTGCCCTCGGCGTAGTGCGTCTCCAGATACGCGTCGTCGTGCCACGGCAGGTCCGCACGGACCCGCCACGACGCCGGGTCCACGGCCGCTTCGGACACGGGGACCCCCTGGTCCGGGACGGGCAGGTCGGCGGTCGCCGGGTCGTACACCTCGATCGTGGAGGTCATCACATAGCGCCGGGCCCGGTCGCGGAACACACGGGCCGCGATCGCGGCCTGTACCGGCGTGTAGCAGACCTGGTCGACGACCACGTCGAAGGTGCGCGCGCCGAGTGCCGCGACGAGCGCGGCCTCGTCGTCCCGGTCGGCCGCCAAGTGCTCAACTCCCGCGGGCGGCACGGTGGAACCACGGTTGATCACGGTCACCTGATGCCCGGCCGCCCGCAGGCGCTCGACCAGGAGCTTGCCGAAGTACCGGCTTCCGCCGATCACACAGATTCTTTGCATGGCCTTATCGTGGGCCTCTACAGTCACCAGCAGAAGTGGCCACTTGATGAATTCGTATTAAGGAAAACTGTTGATCGATGTGCAGCGGCTCCGCGTCCTGCGGGCAGTGGCGGAACACGGCAGTTTCAACCGGGCGGCGACCGAGCTGCGGCTCACCCCCTCGGCCGTCTCGCAGCACATCGCCGCCCTGGAGCGCAGTCTCGGTACGGAGGTCGTGTCCCGCAGCACCCGGGGCGTCACCCTGACCCCGGCCGGCCGGATCATGGTCGGCGCCGCCGAGTCCGTCACCGCGGAACTCGCCCACGCCCGGCAGCAGATCGACCGCCTGGAGACCGGGCGCACCCAGCTCACCGTCGCCACCTTCAGCAGCGGCGGCCGGCTGCTGCTGCCCGGCGCGCTGGCCCGGCTCGCGGCCGACCACCCCGGCACGGTGGTGCACGTACGGGAGGCCGAGCCCGAGGACAGTCTGCCGCTGGTCCGCCAGGGCGCCGTCGACCTGGCCCTGGCCTACGAGTTCGACGGTCCGCTGCCCGGCTGGTCGGGGTCGAAGGACCGGCTGTCCTGGCGTCCGCTCCTCGAGGACCCGCTGCATGTGGTGCTGCCGCGGCGCCATCCGCTGGCCGGGCGCGAGGAGCTCGACCTCGGCGAACTGGCCGCCGAACCCTGGGTCCTCGGCTGCCTCAAGACGGCGGGCTTCCTGCGCCGGCACGCGGAACAGGCCGGCTTCGACCCGGACGTCCGCAGCACCACCACCGACTACTTCTTCGCCCGCTCCCTGGTCGCCGCGGGACTCGGCATCTCACTGATCCCGTCGATCGCCCTCACGCCCAAGGTCCCCGGCGTCCGCACCGTCCCGCTCAGACCGCCCGCGCCCACCCGGCACCTGGGCGTCGCCACACTTCGCGGCCGCCGCCACGCACAGGCCCAGACGCTGATCGAGGCGCTGCGGGAACAGGCCGACACGATGCCGAACAGGCCTGTTCCGTACGGGAAGTGAGTCACCACAAGGGACGCGTGGACGCACGAGCAGCCGCCTGGGTTGTACGTAAAGGAGCGTATTGACCCGTGACCTATGGTGGGTTTGCATCGAATTGAGCCCTCGGCGCAGGGCCGGGGGACGTCAAGACCATCAAGACCATCGAGGGCTTCGGGGGAAGCATGCCCATCGCAACGCGCACGGTCGCCATGACCGCGCTGACCATCGCACTCGGCACGACGGCCGCGCTCACCGCACCGATCGCCGCCGCCGACGACGACCAGCGGCAGCCGTCGTACACACGGATCAGCACCGCCAAGAGCGGCACACAGGCGAACGCCGGGAGCGGTGCCGCATCCGTCAGCAGGGACGGGCGGACCACCCTGTTCCGCTCGACGGCCGGCAATATCGAGACGGGTACGCCCACGGCCGGCCTGCCCTGGTTCCTGAAGAACCTCGCCAACGGCACCGTACGGCGGCTCGCCATCCCCGGCGTGCCCGCAGGCGCCGACCTCACCGCCACGCTCAGCGGCGACGGACGGCACGTTCTCTTCGAGGGTCAAGTGGACGGGGAATCCGGGCACTTCGTCCACCGCATCGGCGACACCTCCCGGCCCGAGCGCGTCGACGTCGAGATTCCCGAGGGCTACCAGGGCGCGTCCGTCTCGGACTTCGCGATCAGCGCCGACGGACGCCATGTCGCGTTCACCGCCGCCTATCCGCCCGAGCCCACGGTGGACGAGGGCGGCCGGATCTACGTACGCGACCTGCGCGAGAACGTCACCGAGCGGGTCAGCCACGACCGTCCGGACTGGCAGCCGCGCGCCGCCCTGAACCCGACCATCAGCGACGACGGGCGTTTCGTGGCGTACCAGTACAACTACACGAACGGGCCGCGCGGTGACGACTGGGCCCAGGTCTATGTGCGTGACCTAGAGACCGGCACCTTGACCCGGGCGGACGTCAGCCACGACGGCACCCCGATGAAGCGCGAGTCGACGGACCCGGTCATCAGTGGCAACGGCCGGTATGTGGCCTTCGAGTCGGCCGACGACCACATCGTGCCCGGCGACGACGACAAGAGCTGGAATGCCTTCGTGCGTGACCTCCGCACCGGCACCTCGACCCGCGTGCACAGCGACCACGGCGGCGAGGCCGACTTCTACACCCGGAGCCCGGCCGCGATCAGCCCCGACGGCCGGTACGTCGCGTACCGGACGTGGCGCGACGGCGGGATCAGGGTGCGGGAGGTGAACGGTACGGGTCCGTCGAGTCTGCTCGTCCCGGTGAGCACCGAGGGTGCCGAGCACGGGGACATCGGGCACGCCGCGTTCACGAAGGACGGCAGCGTGGTGTTCAGCTCCGCGGCCACGGACTTCGTGCCCGGGGACACCAACGCGGCGGACGACGTCTTCCGGTTGCGGCTGCGCTGAGCTGATCGCGAGCGCGGGCTGGGCGCGACCTGCTCAGTCCGCGCCCGCTCAGTCCGCGCCCGCTCAGTCCGCGCCCGCTCAGCCCGCGCTCGGCGCGGGAGACGGCAGCACCCCCGTGCAGTTCGTCCGCCCGTACGCGCCGTCCGCCGTGGCGCTCTGCACATGGCGGCCCTTGATCGCGAGGGCGCACTTCGCCTGACCGCCCTTCGCGCCGAGGACGACGGAGACGACCGGCGCCCGGCCGAGCGGCACCCTGATCTCCTTGCGCCACGGCAGCTCGGCCCGGGTGACCGTCTCGGCCGTGCCCTTCTCGCTCGCGCCCTGGTAGGTGATCTCGACCGTGCCTTCGCCCGTGACCTCGTACGTCACCGCGGCGGTCGGCACCTTGCGGGGCGGATCGCTCTCCTCGCCCCGCAGCACGCTGTAGAGGACGAGCCCGGCGCACAGGGCCAGGACCACCACGGCCGCCACAATGCCCGGCCGGTCGGCAAGGCTGCGACGCGCCGCAGCCGGCTCATCAGGAGCCGGCCGGTCCGATCCGGTCTGTGACTCCACCTGTTCCTCGGTCCCTGTGGTCATGGCGACTCTCCACCTGAGGCGGCACGGCCCTTCGCCGGTGCGACGACGCCAGATCCAAGGGCCACCGACCAGTGCATGTCAAGTTGTCGGTCAAACTGGGCATTTGGCGGGCGTGGCCGGATTTCGCACCCAACTCACCCTGATTTTCCTGTCTTTGCAGCGAGGTGAGCCTTTTCGCCGATCGGTTGACATGCGCATCACGCGGCGGTGTACAAGGTCTCGCCCGCCAACTGCCGTCCGGCAGTTGGTCCTTGGTTCCTTCGCGAAGGGAAACCGATGCAGAGACCGAGAGCCAAACGGCTCCTGGCCACGACTGTGGTGCTGGCGGTGGTCACCGCCCTCGCACCCGCGACACCCGCGTTCGCGCAACCGCCGGACACCCAACGACTCGCATCCGGCATCAAGAACTTCCTCGGCCTGAGCGAAGGAGACGAGGAGCCGGCGGACCCGCCGAGCCTCCCGGACACCGACGTCGCCGCCAGTGAGCGCCTCCCGAAGGGCAAGGCCGCGGCCAAGCCCAAGCGGGTCAAGGAGCTCAAGGAGCGCCGCACCCCGCACGCCCGCTACTGGCAGCTGTCCGACGGGCGGATCCAGTCCGAGGTCGCGTCCGTGCCCGACGCGTACCCCACGGGCGAGGGCGAGAAGCGCTCCTGGAAGGCCATCGACACCGAGGTCACCGACACCGGTCGCAAGGGCTTCGACAAGGCCAACACGACCAACCTGGCCCGTACGTACTTCAGTTCACGCCCCGGCGAGCTGGTGCGCTTCGAGCTCGACGAGGGTCACTGGGTGTCCCTCGGGCTCAAGGACCCGGCCGCCAAGAAGCTGACCCCGGTCACCGACGGCAACACCGTCACGTACAAGAACGCCTTCGGTGAAGGCGCCGACCTCCAGTACACCGTCGGCAACGGCAGCGTGAAGGAGGGCATCGTCCTGCGCGAGCGGCCCTCCACCGCTCCGGTCTACGAGTTCACGCTCGACACCCACGGTCTGAAGGCCAAGGCGCAGAACAACGGCAGCATCGCGCTCTACAGCGAGAGCGCCGGGCCGAAGCGGCCCGAACTGGTCATCCCCGCGCCGTTCATGACGGACTCCAAGAAGGACGCGTCCTCGCCGTACGGGACCAAGTCCTCCGACGCCGTACAGCAGAAGCTGACCGGCAAGGACGGCTCGTACGCGGTGAGTCTGCGGCCGGACTCCAAGTGGCTGACGGCGGACGCGCGCCAGTACCCCGTGACGGTCGACCCGACCATCACCATCGCGCCGACCCCGTCGCAGTCCGAGGACGTCATGATCTCCTCGGACGGTCCGGCGGACAATTACGACGGCAGCTGGCGGCTTTCGGTCGGCAACACCGCCACCGGATCCAGCCGTGCCCTGCTGCGTTTCGGCCTGGCAGGGATCCCCGCGGGCACCAAGCTCGACAACGCCGAGCTGAAGCTCTACTACGACCAGACGCACACCACCGGCTCCGAAGAGGTGGGTCTGGAGGCGCACCGCGCCACCGGCCCCTGGAGCGAGACGGGTGCGACCTGGAACAACGCCAAGGACCTGACCGGCGAACTGTCCGGCACCTCGGTCCTCGTCGACGACGGGGACGCGGGCACCACGGCCGCCCAGGGCGCCTGGCCGTCCTCGACCAACACCGCGTACACGCAGTACGCGCACGGTCTGGACTACCGCTACAACAAGGACGCCACCGCGGGCGACACGTACTCCTGGCAGCCGAACCTCCCCGAGGACGGCAACTACCAGGTCGACGTGCACTACGTCCCGGCCTCCGACCGCGCCGCCAACACCCCGTACACCGTGAACTACAGCGGCGGCAGCAAGGCGTACACCGTCAACCAGCAGACGGGCAGCGAAGGCGAGTGGAAGACGCTCGGCTCGCACCCGTTCAAGGCGGGCACGGCCGGCAAGGTCGTCCTCGGTGACGGTCCCGCGTCCACGTCGACCACGGTGCTCGCGGACGCGGTCCGCTTCACCAAGGGCGGTGTGGTCACCAAGCGGCCCGACGTCAGCAACACATGGCACAGCTTCGCGGTGACCAAGACCGTGCAGCAGTGGCTGGACGGCACCTACGCCAACAACGGCTTCGTGGTGAAGGCCGGCGACGAGTCCGCCACCGCGCCCAAGGGCGGCCCGCGCTACGAGGCCGCCGAGTACGCGTACAAGGGCGAGATCGCCAACTACCCCAAGCTCGTGCTCACCTACGGCACGCAGGGCGTCGACGTCGACCCGCCGCGCACCGTGCACTCCACGGGCGCGGAGCTGAACTGGCCCGCGTACACCGACCCGTCGGCCGCGAACGTCGGCGACGACATCGTCGAGTACCAGGTCCACCGCAGCGTCTTCCAGCGCTTCACGCCGTCCTGGCAGACCATGGTCTCGCCGGTCTCCAAGGACCTGCGGGCCTTCACGGACACCACGGCGACACCGACACCGGCGGACTCCGCCGACCCGTTCGGGAACGCCTACTACTACATGGTCGCCGTGAAGCTGAAGGACGGCCGTGTGCTGCCGTCCACCACGCAGCTCGTACGGCTTCCCAAGGCGGGCCGCACCACCGTGGTGCTGCAGAGCGGACAGAGCGACACCACGCTGTCCTCCGCGCAGCCCGCCACTGGACACGACACGATCTCCGAGTCCGGTCTCCAGCGGTCGTGGCTCTCGGTCGGCAACAACTCCGGTACGTACGGCACCACTCGGGCCCTGCTCGACTTCCCCGGCGCCGAAGCCATCCCGGCGGGCGCGCGGGTGCTCGACGCACAGCTCGACCTGTGGGGCTTCACCACCTCGACCGGCACGAACGGCGCGATCTACGAAGCCCGCGGTCTGACCCGCGACTTCGACGAGTCCGCCGCCAGCTGGACCAAGGCGAACGCCACCACCAACTGGACCGCGGCAGGCGGTGACATGGACGCCGCCGTCTCGGACACGGTGGGCACCGTCACCAACGACCCGGCGCGCCAGAGCTGGTCGCTGACCTCCCTGGCCCAGAAGTGGGTCGCGGACCCGGCGAGCAACCACGGTGTCGCCGTCCGCCTCAAGGACGAGTCGGCCGCCGGACCGCAGGAACGCACCATGTTCCTGTCCTCGGAGGCCGAGGAGCCCCAGCTGCGGCCGCAGCTGGTCGTGACCTACCTGTCCAAGTCCACGGAGAACACCTACTTCTCGCCGTACACCCCGGCGCGGATGATCCCCGGCGACGAGTACACGGTCGACGTCACCCTCACCAACACCACGACCAGCACCTGGCCGGCGGGGCAGCGTTCCCTGTCGTACACCTGGTCGCTGCCCGACGGCACGGACGCCACCACCGGCGGCAACCAGCTGGCCACCCAGCTCGCCACCGAGGTGCTGCCCGGCGACTCGATCACCGTCCCGGCCAAGCTCAAGGCCCCCATCAACTCGGACTCGGGCAACAAGCGCCTCGAGTACGTCCTGAAGTGGGACCTGAAGAACACCGCGAACAACACCTGGCTGTCGGCCTCGGAGTCCATCGCGCCGCTCGCCCAGAACGTGCGCACCGAGGACCCGCCCTCCAACCAGCTGGGTCTGGAGAAGTTCTACTCGTACGCGGGCAAGAACACCGGCGCGGGCTCGTCGCTGATGACGAACCTGTACGCGGGCAACACGGTCTGGCAGTACAACGCGTTCAACAACCCAGGCCGCGGCATCGGCACCTTCGCCCGGTTCGCGTACAACTCCCAGGACACCTCCGACACGGTGCTCGGCCACGGCTGGTCGGCGCAGCTCGCCATGCCGCTGCGGCTCGGCGCCGCGCTGGACTTCCACCCCAACCCGAACCCGACGGAGGTCACCCTCCCCGACGGCGACGGCACCGCGCACGTCTTCCGCAAGCAGGACGACGGCAGTTGGCGCGCGCCCGCGGGCGTGCACTACCTGCTGCGCCAGGGCGCGGGCGTGGACTGCAAGCCGAGCTCGGACGGCGACCCGCGTGCGTGGTCGCTGACCCGCCCGGACCGCACCCAGTTCTTCTTCGACTGCGACGGCTATCTGACGTCGATCGTCGACAAGAACGGCAACACGCAGACGTACACCTACGCCGAGCGCAAGTCGAACAACAAGCCGGTCAAGTTCCTCACGTACATCGAGGACCCGGCGCAGCGCCAGTCGCTCACCGTCGAGTACTACACAAAGGCCGACACCAACAGCCCGAAGATCATCGACCACGTCAAGTCGATGACGGACATCTCCGGGCGCAAGGTCGCCTTCGAGTACTCCGACAAGGGCCTGCTCACCAAGCTCACCGACGGCGTGGGCTCGTCCCAGCCGAAGGTGTTCGGCTTCACGTACGACATGGAGCAGGGCAACAAGAACGCCAAGCTGGTCAAGGTCACCGACCCGCGCGGCAACGGCACTTCGCTCGACTACTACTACCCGAGCGAGGGTGACGACCCGAAGTTCCACTGGAACACGCAGACGGTCACGGACCGCCTCGGCGGGGCGACGAAGTACGCCTACGCGGATCCGGACGGCTCGGCGGGTTCGGTCATCAAGTCCACGGTGACCGACGCCGAGAACAACGCCACGCTCCAGACCCTCGACGGCTACGGCCGGGTCACCGAGTTCACCAACGCCAAGTCGGAAACCAGCAAGATGGGCTGGGACACCGACAACAACGTGACCCGTCTGGAGGAGGCCAACGGCGCCGTCTCCACCTGGGTCTACGACGCCAAGACCGGCTACCCGCTGGAGAAGAAGGACGCCGAGGCCAACAAGAACGGCACGGCGGCCCGGACCTTCACCTACGCGTACGGTCTGGACGGGCACATAGCCGACCTGTTCCGGAAGAAGTCGCCGCAGGGCCGTACCCACCAGTTCGGTTACGACACCAAGGGCAATCTGACCTCGGTCACCGACCCCAAGGGCGTCGCGACCACGGATGTCGAGGGCGACTACACCAGCCGTACCGAGTACGACGCCTACGGCCAGGTCATCCGGGAGATCGACGCCAACGGGCACGACACCCGGTACTCCGAGTACGACCCGGTCGGCTTCCCGAAGATCATCAACGACGCCTCCCGGCAGGACTCGCGCTTCGTCTACGACGAACGCGGCAAGGTCAGGAAGGTCGTCAACGCCAAGGGCGCGGAGGTCTCCCAGACCTACGACGTCTTCGGCCGGCCGCTGGAGAAGAAGGAGCCCAAGGACCAGACCGCCGGCGAGTTCATCGTCACCCCGGCCCCGGTCTATGACGCCAACGACAACATCACCCGCGTCACGGCGCCCAACGCCGCGGTCTCCGATTCCGTCTACGACAAGGCGGACCAGCTCCTCGAGAGCGCGGTGCCGGGGGACGAGGCGGGCGACGCCCCGCGCCGGACCACGCGGACGTACGACCGCGTCGGCAATGTGCTCACGGTCACCGAGCCCAAGGGCAACGAGACCGCGACCGCGGGCGACTACACCACGGTCACCCGCTACGACGCGGTGTACCAGCCCGTCGAGGTGATCGACGCGGAGGGCGGCAAGTACACCTCCACGTACGACAGCGTCGGCAACATCACCAAGGTCGTGGACCCGCGCAAGCACGCCACGGCGGATCCGGACGACTACACCACGAAGTACGAGTTCGACCGGAACCACCAGGTCGTCCGCACCATCGACGCGCTCGAGTGGTCCACTTCGGCCACGTACGACCTGGACGGTCTGGTCGTCGCCGAGACCGATGCCGACGGCAACGAGTCCCGGGCGACGTACGACGAGCGCGGCGATCTGGTCGAGTACAAGGCCCCGGTCCGCGAGGACGGGTCCGGCAACGTCGTCCACCAGACGACGCGCTACGAGTACGACCAGGTCGGCAACCAGACGAAGACGATCACGCCGCGGGGAGTCGCCACCACGGACGACGCCACCGACTTCACGGCGGAGACCGTCTACGACGAGCTGAACCGGGTCAGGGAGGAGCGCTCGCCCTTCGACAGGGACGACGCCGGCTACGCGACCGCGGACTCCACGTTCTACTCCTACGACGAGGTCGGAAACCTCGCCTCGGTGTCCGCGCCTCCGTCGGACGGGCAGTCGGTCCGCAACGTCACCGAGTACGCGTACTTCGACAACGGCTGGACCCGTCGTACCAAGGACCCGTGGGACATCACGACCTCCTACGAGTACAACGTGATGGGCCAGCAGACCGCCAACACGCTGACCTCGGCCGGTGGTTCGCAGCAGCGCACCATGACCTGGGACTACTACCCGTCCGGAAACGAGAAGGGCAAGTCGGACGACGGCGTCCCGGTCGGCAAGCACGTGGTCCTGGTGGACAGCTCGGACTTCAACAACCGCGCGATCCAGGGCAGTTGGGCGCAGACGCAGGGCGAGAAGCAGTACGGCTACGACACCTACTCGCACCCCGCAGGGAACGGGTCGGCGTCGTTCTCGTGGCAGCTCAACATCCCGCAGGAGGGCAGCTACGAGGTCTTCGTCCGCCATTCGGCGATGACGGGTGCGGCGACCGACGCCAAGTTCAAGGTCGACCACGACGGCGGCAGCGCCACCAAGACGGTCGACCAGAGCCAGCGTTCGGGGGAGTGGATCTCTCTGGGTTCCTACTCCTTCGTGGAGGACGGCCCGCAGAAGGTCACGCTCACCGACCAGGCGAACGGCACGGTGGTCGCCGACGCGGTGAAGCTGGTGCGCTCCACCTCCGGTGACACGGACACGGAGAAGAAGGACTTCACCTACAAGTACGACGCGAACGGCAACAAGGTCGAGGTCCTCGACCGTTCACCGGGCGCGAAGATCGACACGTACAAGATCGCGTACGACGGTCTGAACCAGATCACCAAGGTCGAGGAGACCGACGGCGGCGCGGTGAAGAACACCACGGCGCTGACGTACGACGTGAACGGCAACCCCGTCACGTCGACGCACGACGCCACCTGGACGCAGATCGAGTACGACGAGCGCGACCTGGTCAAGAAGGTGACCAACGCCGATACGCCCACCGCGGGCGATCAGCAGATCACCACGATGACCTACACCGGGCGCGGCCAGCTGCTCAAGCAGACCAAGCCCAACGGCAACACGCTCGACATGCAGTACTTCCTGGACGGCTCCGTCAAGCAGTCCTTGGAGAAGGCGTCGGGCGGCAAGGTCGTCGCTCAGCACGACCTGGAGTACTCCCTCAACGGGCACCGCTCCAAGGACACGCTGAAGTTGATGAACGCCGACAACAACGCGGAGTACATCGACAACACCTACACCTACACCTACGACCCCCAGGACCGGATCACCAAGGTCGACAAGGCCGGTGACGATCCCGCCACCGAGACCTACCGCTACGACCGCAACAGCAACGTCGTCGAGCAGAGCGTGGGCGGTGCCACGACCGCGCAGCGCTACGACCGCAACCGGCTCCTGTCCACGACGACCTCGGGGGTCACCTCCACCTACAACTACGACCCGCTGGGCCGCCTGGACACCGTCAGTGCCGAGGGGCAGACCCAGCAGAAGTACTACTACGACGGCTTCGACCGCACCGTGAAGACCCGGGCCGGCAACGGTCCCGCCGCGGTGACCACCTCGTACGCCTTCGACCCGTTCGACCGGACAGTCTCCCAGACCACCACCGGAACCGACGGGAAGACGACCGCGTTCACCTACCTCGGCCTCGACACCACGCTTCTTCGGGAGACGGTCGACGGCAAGGCGGACAAGGACTACCAGTACCTCGCCGGCGGTCAGCGTGCCACGCAGATCAAGCACAAGGACGACGGCGCCAAGGAGATATCGCAGTACGTCACGAGCCCGCGCGGCGACATCGAGGCGATCACCAAGGAGGACGGCAACACCCGCGCCACGTACGGCTACACCGCGTACGGCAAGGACGACGACGCCCAGATGACGGGCGCGGACGCCCCCGGCGAGGGCGGTGAGGAGAAGGAGGACTACAACTCCTTCCGCTTCAACTCCTCGCGCTGGGACAGCGAATCCGGCACGTACGACATGGGCTTCCGCAACTACGACCCGGGCCTGAACCGCTTCCTGACCCGGGACTCCTACAGCGGCGCCCTGGACGACATGTCCCTGGCCACCGACCCGTTCACCGGTAACCGGTACGCGTTCGCGGGCGGCAACCCGATCAGCTTCGTCGAACTCGACGGGCACCTGTTCGGCATGTCGCTCTCGGACATCGGCCACGCCGCGCTCGACGTGGTCGGTCTGATCCCGGTGGTCGGTGAGGTCGCCGACGTCGCCAACGGCATCTGGTACGCCGCCGAGGGCAACTACGTCGACGCCGCTCTGTCCATGAGCTCCGCCATCCCCTTCGTCGGTTACGCCGCCACGGCGGTCAAGGCCGGCAAGTACGCCAAGAAGGGGCTCGACGCCGCCGACACGGCGAACGACGCCCGTAAGGCGGCGGAGAACGCGGGCGACGCTGCCGCGACGACCCGTAAGGCCGAGCCGGACGCTCCTTCAACGAAGCCGAAGGACGACCCGGAGGCACCCCCGGCGAAGAAGCCCGAAGCCGAGAGCTGCCCCGTGCAGAACAGCTTCGTGGCGGGCACGCAGGTGGTTCTCGCCGACGGCAGCACCAAGAACATCGAGGCGCTGAAGCCCGGCGACAAGGTGCTCGGCACGGACGCGGAGACCGGTGACACGGCCGCGCGTCTCGTGACGGACACCCGCAGCCATGCGACGGGTGAGCCGTTGGTGACGCTCACGGTGGACGCGGACGGCAAGAACGGAAAGGCGAAGTCCGGCAAGATCACCGCGACCGCCGCCCACCTCTTCTGGCTGCCGGACTTCGGCCGCTGGTCGAAGGCCGGCGATCTCGAAGCCGGTATGTGGCTGCGGACCGGATCCGGCAGCTGGGTCCAGGTCACCGCGGTCGATGTGGCCCATCGGCCCGCGCAGGTCTACAACCTGACGGTCCAAGGCGTCCACACGTACTACGTGGCGGCGGGCGGCACATCCGTCCTGGTCCACAACGCCAACCCCGCATGTCCGGTCGTCGTCGAGATCGACAAGGCGACGCACCCCGAGTCGGCGCAGCACATCCTCGACGCGCAGGCGGCGGGACAGCCGAGCGTGCTGACCATCAACCGCGGCGGAGCCAAGCAGAACCGCAAGGACTCGCTGCGCGGTCACCGCAAGGTCCCCGGCAAGCAGCTCGACGAATACCCGCCGGCGATGTTCAAGGAAGGCGGAACGGGAGCCAGTGTCCGGGCGATCGACGGACCTGACAACGGCGGTTCGGGTGCCCGGATCGGGAACCTGCTGCGTCCGTACCCGGACGGGACCAAGGTCCTCATCAAGGTGATCGACTCCAGCACTCCGTAGTGCCGGTGAGCATGTGCACCAACTGACCGGCGGCTGCCGCCGGTTCGCCCCCGAAGCGGTCTCGTACCGCTTCGGGGGCTCTTCTTCTATGATCACACCGTCGTTAGGGTGGCCCGTATGAAACTGCGCCTGTTCGCCGACTACCACCAGCTCGTTCTCACCGACGAGGCGTCCGAGAGCAGCCTGGAATCAGCCTGGACGGAGCAGACGCTGGCCGACCGGATCGCGGTCGCCGGCTCGACCTGCGGGATCCGGACCGAGGTGAACGTGGATGTGGACGTGGAGGTGTACTTCGCCGCGGAGCCGCCCGAGCTCGACGTCTCGTCCTTCGACCACGTCGTGGAGGCCGGCCTGGACATCCCGTCCGGCCGCTTGGTGGTGATGGGCTGCACGGACTACGGGCCGGACGCCGCCCGGCTCGACGTCCCGGCGGGGCCGCTCCGCATCCGGGTGCAGAAGTACAACTTGGCGCGGGCCGTCGAGGCGGACATCGACTCCGACGAGTCCGAGGACACGATGGAACGGATCCGGATCGACGTCTGGCCCGCTGCGTACGTACCGCCGCAGGTGTTCAAGCGGTGGGGTGCCTGAGCGAGTTCACGGCCGGGCACGTCAGTGCTCGGCCCCGAGGGTCCACAGCCGCACCGCCCTGCCTTCGTCCGCCGCCGTCCACCACACACCCGGACCCGCCGGGCGGGGGCTGCCGAAGACGGGTGCGGGGTAGGCGATCCGGCCGCGCAGTGACATGGTGCGCGGATCCACCAGCCAGTGGCGTGGGGTCTCGCAGTCGCCCTCCGTGCCGACCACGGCGCCGTCCTCGTAGGGGTACGCGCCTTCGTAATCCCACTCCACCGTGTCCTCACCGGGTGCCGGCGGCACGGCGTCCACCGCGTCGAGGCGGTTCGTCTCCGCGCCGTCGGCGGCGGCGTGGAGGTACAGGGCCCATTGCCCGGGGTCGGTGCAGAGGAAGTCGTGCCCCGAGGGGGAGACGTCCTGGATGAGCACCCCGTCGATGCGCTCGAAGGTCAGGCGCGTCCCGTCCCAATGACCCCACAGGGCGGGGGAGTCCTCGTCGCCCTCGCCCACGGACAGTCCCATGTACGGGCCGTGCGGATGGGGAGACGAGAACGAGCCCGACCCCACCGTCCCCGTACCGGCCCGCCCCAGGACCGTTCCGTCGAGCGCGTCGAGGACCAGCCACTCCTCGTCGGCCCAGGCCTGCGCCTGCCGTACGTGGGCCCAGACCAGCTTTCCGTCCGCGCGGAAGGCGGCCGAGCCGGAGTCGGCGTAGTCGTGACCCTCGTCGTTCGCGTACTCGGCGAACGAGTCGTGCACCAGAGTGCACTCACGCGCCGACCAGCACCCGTGCCGCACCTCCCAGCGCGTCGCCCCCGAGGCGTCCACGGCTCGCACGGCGTGCAGCCCGGAGAACACGGCGAGGTCACCGTTCGGCGAGAGCGTGACCGTACCGAAGGTCCGTGGCCACGGGGTGGGGAAGGACCGGATGTCACCCGACTCGACGTCGAGGACCGCGAGTCGGGCATCGCCGCGCTGCACGACCCGCCGACGTCCTCCCGAGTGCAGGACGAACGGGGCGTCCGCGGTGCCAGGCGCGAACGGGGTGGGGACCTCGGCCACGAGGCGGGCCGGTATGGGGGTGGACATGGCGTGCATGCTGCCATGACACCTCAACCGTCGGCCCCGAAACCGTCGGCCCCCTACACCGCCGGCCCCTCCACCGCAGATCGCCCCGCCGGATCCTGCGCCCGCAGCAACCGCAGGAACGCCTTCAGCCCCACGATGAGCTCCTCGTTGTCCGACAGCCGGTTCACCTTGTCCTCGAACTCCCGGGCCAGCTCGGCGTAGCGGCGGTCCGCCTCGTCCGCGCGGTGGTGGACCGAGTGACCCAGGGCGTCGACGGCGCCGCGCAGCTGGGCCAGGGCCCGGTACTGCTCCTCGGCCTTCTCCTCGAGCAGCTTCGTCGTGGATACGGAGCGGTCGACCCGGATCCGCAACTCGGCCACGTCGTCCCGCGGGAACTTCACGTCGCGCAGCAACAGGCCGAGTCTGCCGCGCAGTTGGGAGAAGTAGGCGCCCGCGGGGCGGAACGCCGTGCTCAGGAGGAAGAAGCCCGCGGCCCAGTAACCGGCGGCACGGCCGGCGGCCAGGCCCGCGGCGAGCACCACGGCGGCCGTCACGACATGTCCGGCGACGGCCACCCGCAGCATCATGCGGGCGATCCGCCGGGCCTCGGTGTCCCGCTCCTCCGGCACCGCGAGCCCCTTCTCGCGGCTGATCGCGATCTCGGCGAGGACGGTGTGCGCGCGGAAGTAGAGGTTCCAGGGGGCGGTCAGCAGCAGAAGCAACCACAGCAGGCCGAGGACGGCCGCCCCGACACCGAGCACGAGCTCGGGCGGCGCCCCCACCGCGTAGGCGATGACGAGCGCGAGCACTGCCGCTCCCGCGATGACGAATGCCCCCAACACCTTGCCCATGACGCCCCCTTGGCTCCGCCGGCTCCTGCGGGCATGGTCGCGCGAACGCGGCGGTCCGGCATGAGTAGCCGTACTCATGCCGGACCACCGGTCAACTTCGGGCCGTGTCGGTCAGCTCCAGGTCGGCGAACGACCGAACCCCTCCCCGTACGGCACAGGCCGGCCGGTGGAGGCGTCGAGCAGGACGCGGTCGCCGACCGGGCGGTCGAGCCGTACCGTCACCTTCTTGATCCGCAGCGCCGTGGTGCAGGGGCCGTCGGTCTTCACCCCGGCCACGGAACCGGAGAGCACCACGCTGTCGCCGTCCTCGAACACGGCGACCCGGGGCCCGTCGTCGCAGTCGCCATGCGTCGAGAGCACCGTCAGCGTGCGTGCGTCGACGGAGAACTTCAGCACCTGTTGCACCTGGCCGAGTTCACCGGGGTCAAGGCCGCGCGCCGGGCCGATCGGGGGCTCGGGGAGCTTCGACGGATCCAGCGCGGCCCGCTTCAGCGGGGTGTCGTATCCCTTCAGGGTGAACAGCCACGCGGGCACGGTCACCGGGCCGCGGCTCGACTCCAGTGTCATCCGGCCCGGTTCGACGCCGGTCACCGTGAGGTGATGCTTGTCGTCGAAGCTGCCGAACAGGCCCCGGAACGCGGCCCGCGCCGGGATGTGCGGCCGGGTGAGAGTGGTTCCGTCGGCGAAGCGCGCCTGGCCCGACGGCGGTGCGGTGGCGGGCAGTTCGCCGTCCAGTCGTGCACTCTGCATCCCGTACGCGAGCCGGTCCGCGGCGCTGTGGAAGCCGCCATCGGGCAGCTGGACGATCGGGCTCATCGGGTGGTACCCGGCGGCCCACTGCTCGGCGGCCCCCGAGCCGCTCCAGGCGGCGGCGACCTCCTGGGCCCTCGGGTGCGGGGCCGCGGACGCGGCCGGCGGTGACATCCGGGACCGGTCGCCGGCGCCGCCGGCCCGTTCGTCGCCGCAGGCCGCGAGCGCGGCCACCAGGGCGAGGGGCAGCAGGAGCACGGTGCGGCGGACGATGGCGGTGCGCATGAGGTCCCCCAGGAGGCGGCGGGCCGCGCGCCGGCGCGCGGCGGAGTACCCCGAGGACGCCCGGGAGGCGGCCGGCGTTCGGCCGCCTCCCAGTGTGGTGCAACCGTGGCGTCCCGGACACCCGCCGGACGCGGCCAGGTCACCCCAGTTTCACCGTCACCTTCTGTGTGGCACCCGCCGTCCCGCTCAAGTTGCCGAATACCAGCTTCAGTTGGGACCCGGTGGTCGCCGAGGTCACCGTCGCCGGCTTGGAGGTCACGGAGGCGACGGCCCGGTTCCAGGTCAGTGTCAGGGCGGTCTGCATCCGCATCGGATCGCTGACACAGATGACCGCCGTACCGTCGGACTTCTCCGTGATCATCACCGAGCAGGGTGCGCTCGCGGTCAGCGCCCCCACCGTCCCGCCGAACCAGAAGTTGACGCCGGTGAAGCCGAGCGAAGGCACCCGTACACCTTGCTGGTCATTGGTGTTGGCGAGGATCTGCAGCCAGGCGGTGTCGGCCGACCGCGCCGAGGTCTGGGCCGTGGTCGCGCCCGGCATCAGCAGATACGTGTACGACGCGTCGGTCGGGTTGTAGCCGTGGTCCACGTACAGGGTGAGGTACTTGCGGTTGAGCGCGGTCGTCGAGCCGCCCCTGTTGATGTCGCTCCACTTGCCGCTGCGGGAGTCCCGCAGCGCCTTCACCGTCGCACCGCCGGGGAACACATAGCCGCCGTGCCCGCCGATGTGCGCCCACTTCGCACCGGTCAGCGTCTCGGACCAGGGATACGTGGCCGGCTTGAGCGTGCCGTCGACCGTGAAGCCGCTGCTGCCGGCGGGGCCGAGGTTGCGGTTCTCGACCGTGGACTCGACGTTGACGTTGTCCGTGCACTTGATGCCCGCGCCCAGGCAGACGATCGCGTCGTCCAGGCAGAACCACGACTTCTTCGCCATCAGCGTGGACTGGAGCCCCCTGAGGTACTGGCCGACGGAGGCCCGCTGCCCGTCCGTCGCGCCGCCCACCCAGTTGACGTCCGGCATCGACGCACCCCAGTCGCCGCCTGCCGCGTCGGCGAGCACCTTGCGCGAGGCCGTGATGCCCGGCAGGCGGTACGGGTCGACGGTCGGCCAGAAGGCGTCGCTGTACTGCCCGTTGGCGTAGTCGGAGCCCCACCAGGAGAGCATTCCGGAGCCCGTGTGCCAGCCGCGCAGATTCTCGCCGTTGCCGGTCTCGTAGTACGTGATCCGCTTGTCCGCCATGCTGAGCGACGCGGCCCAGCCGGGTCTGCGGTGCGTCGCGCGGGCCATGTTCGGGAACAGCCGGTGGCCGGTGGGCTCGGCGAGGGCGGTGACGGCGGAGTCGTTCGCGACCGCGTGCAGCCGGGACAGGCTCACCACGTTCATCGACGGGTTCTGCAGCGGGGGACTGTAGTAGTCGCGCTGGATCCAGCCCTTCACCAGACCGCGCCAGCGCGCCTTCTCCGTGGCGCTCGCGCCCTCCGCGAGCAGCACGATCGAGGCGAGGATCGCGTGGCCGCGCAGATGGTCGCTCTGCATCACGGCCTTGGGGTCGGTGGCGGAGATGCCCCGGCTGATCGCGCGTCCGGACACGTTGTCCATGATCAGGCCGTTGTAGACGAACGGCGCCCACGCGTTCTCCACGGCGTCGAACACGATCTGCCGCTTCGGATCCGTCACCGCCCAGGTCGACCCGGCGAGCACCGCGAACAGCATGCCGAGCCCGCCGAGCAGAACGGAGCCGTAACTGCCGGTGTACGGGACGGTGGTGTGCTGGATGAACGAGCCGTCGGCGTAAAGACCGTCGCCGCCCGTGACGTACGGGAAGACGGGCGAGAGCGCGTCCCGGCCGAGCGCGATCTTCGCCGAGTTGGCGCCGACGACGCCGCGCAGGATGAGGACTCGGCACAGGTCGACGCGGTTCGCACCCGTCGAGGTGCCCGTGTAGGTGGCGACCGCCGAGTCCGGTACGAACTTGTCCACGGCCCGGCAGTAGTTGGCTATCTGGGTCGCGGAGAGGTGCTCGTACATCAGGACGCAGGTGTCGAGCAGCGCCTGCGGGGCGCCTATCTGCCAGCTGTACCAGTTGCCGAAGCGGGCCTGGTTCTCGTTGTAGACCCGGGCGTAGAGGTGGTCGAGCCCGGTGAGGATCGCCGTCCTGAGCGCCGCGTCCCCCGTCAGGCCCGTGCCCTGCTGGCAGTACGCCTGGGCCATGGTCTGCAGCCGGTAGTAGCTCTCCGCCATCCGGCCCGAGTAGCCGTACGAGTCCTGGTCGGTGTCCGGCTCCGGGTCCGCGAAGACCAGATCGGGCCAGAGCGAGCCGGTGGCCGGGGCCATGCTCGTGCGGTAGCCGCTCGCGCTCGTGCCCAGTTCGGCGAGCTTGGACTTGAAGGGCTCGGCGGTCGGGCTGAAGCCCGAACCGAGGAGCAGCGCACGCCACTTGGCGCGCAGGGTGTCGTGTTCCGTGGCGCCGTGGGCGATCCCGGTGAACAGCGGGACGCCGAGCGCGAACGCGCCCAGGGAAGCGGCGCCGGTGGTGGCGAGGAACGTGCGGCGGGACCAGGATCGCGTCATTGCGGTCTCCGGAGGGCGAGTGAGGAGCGGGGGAGTGGAGGAGCGGGGGAGTGGCCGGGTGGTGCACAGAGCGCGGTGGCGTCGGCGTACTTCGATGTACACCGACGCCACCACGCGTCACAAGAGGTCGAGTCCCGCCTCGATGATCAGACGGTGCGCACCTGCACCTTGTGCGTGGCGCCGTAACTGCCGCTCAGATCACCGAAGGTGAGCTTCAGCTCGCGGCCCGTCTCCACCGAGGTCACGGCGCCCGGCTTGCTCGTCACCGACTTCACCGGCCGCTTCCAGGTGAGCGTCAGGCCGGTGACCGTACGGGAGGGGTCCGAGACGCAGATCGTCGCGGTGCCGTCCCGCTTCTCACGGATCTGCACGCACGCCGGCGCGCTCGCCGTGACCTTGCCGACCGTCCCGGCCTCCCAGAAGTTCACTCCGGTGAAGCCGAGCGACGGGACCCGGACCCCTTGCTGCTGCGGGGAGTTCGCGGTGATCTCCAGCCAGTCGCGGTCCAGCGCGCGGGCGGCGGTGCGGGCCACGCTCGCGCCCGGCAGCATCACGTACGCGTACGAGGCGTCGGCGGGGTCGGTGCCGTGGTCCTGCCACAGCGTGAGGTAGCGCCGGGTGAACGCCTTGGGCGAGCTGCCCCGGTTGATGTCCTTCCACGCACCGGTGCGCTCCTCGCGCAGCGCGTTGAGCGTCGTACCGCCGGGGAAGACATAGCCCGCGTGCCCGGCGACATGCGCCCACTTCGTGCCCGCGCGCTTGGTGCTCCAGCCCTGCGTGGTGGGCTGCGCACTGCCGTCGAGCAGCAGCCGGGGCGCGCCCGAGGCGCCGAGGTTGCGGTTGTCGACCACCGTCTCCACGCCCGCGCCGTCGGCGGAGCTGATGCCGGCGCCGAGGCAGACGACCGTGTCGTCCAGCCAGAACCAGGCCTTCTTCGCGGTCATCGTCGAGAAGATGCCCCGCAGTTGCTGACCCGTCGTACCGAACTCGCCGTCCGTGACCCCGCCCACCCAGGCGAAGTCCGGCCTCGGGCCCGCCCAGTCGCCGCCCTGGCCGTCGGTCAGCGGCTTCTTGGAGACGGTGATGCCGGGGAGGCGGTACGGATCGACGGTCGGCCAGTAGTGGTCCGCGTACTGCTCGAGACCGTGGTCGGCGCCCCACCACTGCAGCCAGCCCGATCCGGTGTGCCACATCCGCAGGCCCTCGCCGTTGCCGGTCTCGTAGTGCGAGATCCGGGTCGAGGCCATGCTGAGCGAGGCGGCCCAGTCGCGGCGGCGGTGCGTGAGGCGGTCCATGTTGGGGAACACCCGGTGCTCGACCGGCTCGGGCGCCGGCTTGATCGCGTCGTCGGCCTCCAGCTCGTACAACTGCGAGGTACGAAGGAGGCTGAGCTTGGGGTTCTCCAGGGCCGTGCCGTAGTAGTCGCGGCGCATCCAGCCCTTGACCATCGCGTTCCAGCGGGCCTGCTGCTCGGGGCTCGCGCCCTTGCCGAGCAGCACGATCGAACCCATCACGCCGTGCGAGCGGTTGTGGTCGTCCTGCGGCAGCTGGAAGGGGTCGCTCGCGACCAGGCCGCGGGTGACGCCGCGGCTGGAGACGTTGTCCATCATCAGGCCGTTGTAGACGAACGGCGCGATCGCCATCTCGACCGTGTCGAGGAACTGCTGCGCACCCGGGTCGGTGACCTGCCAGGCCGAGTCGCGCAGGAGCGCGAAGAGCCGGCCGAGCCCGTCGTTGAGCACGGCGCCGTAGCCGCCGATGTACGGGATCGAGGTGTGCTGGATGAACGAGCCGTCGGCGTAGTAGCCGTCGCCCGTGGTGACGAACGGGAAGACGGGCGAGAGGGAGTCACGGCCGAGCGTGATCTTCTGCTCGCTGCCGCCGACGATGCCGCGCAGGATCATCGAACGGCACAGGTCCACGCGGTTGGCGCCGGTGGACGTGCCCGTGTACTTGTCCATCACGGAGTCGGGCACGAAGTGGTCCACGGCCCGGCAGTACTTGGCTATCTGCTCGGCCGTGAAGTGCTCGAAGAGCAGCACCGCGATGTCCATCAGGGACTGCGGGGCGCCGATCTGCCAGTTGTACCAGTTGCCGTAGCGGGCCTGGTTCTCGTTGTAGACCTGCGTGTACAGGTGCTCGACGCCGGTGATCACCGCGCCCTTGAGCCCGGCGTCGCCGGTCAGGCCCGAGCCAGGCTGCGCGTACGCCTCGGCCATCGTGTAGAGCTTGCCGAAGCTGGACTGGATCTGGCTGGAGAAGCCGTACGACTCCTGGTCGGTGTCCGGCTCGGGGTCCTTGTAGACCATGCCGGGCCACAGCGAACCGTCGGCCGGGGCCATGGTGTCCCAGTTGGCCTTGGCGTTCGTGCCGAGCGTGGCGAGCTTCGACTTGAAGGGCTCCGCGGTCGGGCTGAAGCCCGCACCGAGGATCAGCGTCCGCCACTTGGCGCGCAGCGCGGCGAAGTCGTCGGCGGTGGCCTCGCCGGTGAGCGCCTGTGCGCTGCCGGCGGTGAACGTACCGGTGAGACCGAGGGCTAGCGCAGTGCCGCCGCTGGTGGCGAGAAAACCGCGGCGGGACCAGGACGTCGACAGTGCGGTCATGGGAGAACTCCGGAGGGACGTACGACGGGGGGCAGGAGCAAGCGGTTTCTAACACGCAAGCGCTCAAACGCTCAATAGTTCGCACTGAGTTGATCGTTTCGATCGTTCAGTCCCTCGGGTTCCTGCTCCATCGGCCCGGCGCATGAACTGCCCGTCCCGGCGGATAGATTCCCCTTATGTCTTCGATACCCGGACCCGGCGGAGCGCCGCAGCCGAACCCCTATCAGCAGCCGTCCACCCAGCCTCCGCAGGCTCCGGTCCAGCAGAATCCGTACGCGCAGCAGGCCCCGCCGCCGTTCCCGCAGCAGACGCCGCAGGGCGGCCCGCCCGCCGGCCCGCCCGGGTTCGGGCCCCAGTTTCCGGTGCCGACGCCCGCGCCGCGCAAGGGAATTCCCGGCTGGGCTTGGGGGATCGGCGGCGTCGTGCTCGCCTCGGCCGCCTGGGCCGGAACGCTGTTCGCCACGGGCACGCTGTGGGCGAGCGGTGACTTCGGCGGGCACGCGTACGAGAAGGATCTGTGCTCGGTCGCCCAGCTGTCCTCCTTCGAGGGCCGCTACGAGAAGGGGACCGAGAAGAACGACGAGACCAAGTACTCCTCGAAGCGGCCGACGGTCGATCAGAGCTACTGCAGCTTCGACCTGAAGGACAAGGAGTCCACGGACGAGTACTCGAGCACGTACATCACCTACAACGCCACCTGGCACAAGGCCACGGACCCCTCGGAGGAGTACGCGGACCTCGCCAAGTCGAACGAGGACTACGACTACGAGGGCTCCAAGACCGTCGTGACGCGGCTCGACGGCATGGGCGACGAGGCGTGGCTGACGACGGAGACCGGCGACACCGACAAGGAGCTCAACCGGATGGAGGTGAACGTCCGCGAGGGCTGGTTCACCTTCCGGATGAGCTGGAGCGACTACAGCGCCTCGTCGTCCGGCGACAGCAAGGTCCCGTCCGCCGAGGACGTGGAGAAGTGGCTGGTCGCGGATGCGAAGGCGACGCTGAAGGAGCTGCGCTGAGTGCGGTGAGGGGCGCGGGAGTCGACGCACCTGAGGGACGCGGGAGTCGACGCACCCGAGGGGCGCGGGGTGTCGACTCCCGCGCCCCTCACGGGCGTTCGGCTCAGGCGGTCTGCCGCTCCGCCGCGTCCACGGTCTGCTCGAGCAGCACCGCGATCGTCATGGGGCCGACACCGCCCGGCACCGGGGTGATCAGACTCGCGCGCTCCGCGGCCGAGTTGAAGTGCACATCGCCCACGTTGCCCGGGTTGTAGCCCGCGTCGATGACGACCGCGCCCTGCTTGATGTCCTCGCCGCGGATGAACTCAGGACGGCCCACCGCCGCGACCAGGATGTCCGCCTCGCGGATCACCTCGGAGAGATTCGTCGTACGCGAGTGGCAGTACGTCACCGTCGCGTTGCGCCCGAGCAGGAGCAGGCCGACGGGCTTGCCGAGGATCGCGCTGCGGCCGACGACCACCGCGCGCTTGCCGGTCGGGTCCACGCCGTACGCGTCGAGCAGCCGCATGATGCCGCCCGGCGTGCAGGAGGCGAAGCCCGGCAGGCCGAAGCCCATCGCGGCGAAGGACGTCATGGTCACGCCGTCGACATCCTTCCCGGGCGCGATCGCCTCGAACGCGGCGCGCTCGTCGATGTGCTCGCCGACCGGGTGCTGCAGCAGGATGCCGTGCACGTCGGGGTCCTCGGACAGCTCGGTGAGGGTGGCGACGAGCTGCTCGGTGGTGATGTCCGCGGGGAGCTCCACATGGCGGGACTCGATGCCCGCCTTGGCGCAGCGGTTGCGCTTCATCTTCACGTACGTGACGGAGGCGGGGTCCTCGCCGACGAGGACGGTGGCGAGGCAGGGGGCCTTGCCGGTACGCGCGGTGAGTGCGGCGGCCCGTGCGGCGGTGCGGTCGCCGATCTCGCGGGCGAGGGCGGTGCCGTCCATGAAGCGGGCGGTGCGGGGGGTGCTGGTCATGGGGTGCTCCTGAGCGTCGGGTGCGGTCTCGATCGCCCAGGCGCGCGGCAGCGTTGGTTCCGGCCGCTCCCCGGTGGTGCTCCACCTTTTGCGCCAGTCGCGGCCACGTTCAGGGTAATCGACGGGGCGGTCGCGGTGGGGTGGGGGT
>NZ_JAAKZW010000091.1 GCF_011044995.1 Streptomyces mesophilus
ATAGTGTTTCGGTGGTCATAGCGTGAGGGAAACGCCCGGTTACATTCCGAACCCGGAAGCTAAGCCTCACAGCGCCGATGGTACTGCAGGGGGGACCCTGTGGGAGAGTAGGACGCCGCCGAACTAAATTTGATAATAAGACGCCGGTCCCCGAACTTCGGTTCGGGGACCGGCGTCTTTTTGTTTTGCGTCACTTCCCGTTCACGTTGTCCGGACAGCATCCGCGGCATGGGTACCGTCGCAATGCTCAAGGCCGCGGGTATCGGACTCGGTGACGAGGTGATCGTGCCGGCGTACGGCAACGCCGAGATCACCGACGCCGTGGTGTCAGCCGGTGGACTGCCGGTGTTCGCCGACATCGATCCCGATACGTACTGTCTGGATGCCTCCTCCGTCACCGCCGCCATAGGGCCGCGCACGGCCGCGATCGTCGCCGTGCGGCGCTTCGGGGAGTCCGCGGGGCTGCAGCAGGTGCATGAAGTCGGCACCGGCAAGGGGTTGTTGGTGCTTCTGGAGGCCGACACGGCCGGTGCGGGGTCGGTGGCTCAGCGGCGGGCGCATGCCGCCTATCTGTCGGCTCGTCTCAGGGGCGTCGATGCTCCGGTGCACAGCGCGGGACACACGTATCAGCAGTATGTGGTGCGGGTGCCGGGAAATGGGCGGCCTGATCGTGATGCCTTCGCTCGCGCCGTACGGACGAAGGGAGTTCGCTGTTCGGTGCCGGTGAAGACGCCGGTGCACCGGCTGCCCGAGTACCGCCGTGATGCGGCGCTGCCCGAGACCGAGCGGGCCGCCGACGAGACGCTTGCGCTGCAGATCGGCGGGGAGCTGAGCCGTCGCGAGCTGCAGCGGATCGTGTCCTCGTGCAATGCGCTCGGTGGGCTGCTGGTGCCCGCCTTCTGAAGGGTGCTCAAGGCAGCGTTTCGAGGAAGGCGCGGGTCGCCGGCGTCGGGTTGAACTTGCTCCACGCCACGTACTCCGCGCGCCGCGGGCCGTCGATGACCGACAGGACCCGGACGTCCGGATACGCGTGGGCGATGGGAGAGGGGAGCAGGGCCACGGCCAGGCCGCGGCTCACGATGCGCAGCATCAGTTCGGCCGACATCAGCTCGTAGGCGACCTCGCGCTCCAACTCCGCTGCCTCGAAGGCGAGATCGCTCTGTGAGCGACCTTGGGATCCGACGGGGAAGTCGGCGAAGGGCGACTCGGCGAGTCGGCGGAGTGTGACCTTGCTCTGGTCCGCGAGTGCGTGATCCGGTGCCACCACGGCGACCAGCTTCTCGCGGGCCAGTTCGCGGGTCTCCACTCCCTGAGGTTCGCGTGAGGCCGGCAGGCCCAGGAAGGCGACGTCGAGTTCGCCGGCGGTCACCTGGGCGCTCATGGCGTCACTCGATCCCACGTGCAGACTGACTTTGACCTGCGGATACCGCTCGCGATAGCGCTGAAGGACGGTGGGGATGTCGACGGCGGCGACCGTGGGGATGATGCCGATCTTGAGGCTGCCCCTGACCTCGCCGACCGCGGCCGCCGCTTCGGCCGCGGCAAGCTCAGCGGCTTCGACGCACTGTTTCGCCCGTACGAGAAAGGCCTCGCCGGCCGGAGTCAGTTCCACGCGGCGGCTGGTGCGGGCGAAGAGCTGGACGCCCAACTCGCGTTCCAGGGAGCCGATCTGGTGGCTCAGCGCCGACTGGGCGACGTAACACTGGCGGGCGGCGCGGGTGAAGTTGCGGGTCTCGGCGACGGCGAGTGCGTAGCGGAGTTGTCTGAGCTCCATACGATCTATCGTGCAGCGCGATCGGTTCTATGACAACCATGTGTTGGACCGATTGATGGGTGCGGGCCGAGACTCTCCGTATGACCACAGTGATGACCCCGCGGCCGGTGAAGCCGGCAGCGCCCAAGGCGCGTTCCCTGGCTGTCGGCGGCACCGTCGCCCTGATCCTGGCCACCGCCCTCGCGCCCATGGCGTGGGGCACGACCTATGCGGTGACGACGGAGTTCCTGCCGCCCGACCACCCGTTGTTCGCGGCGCTGTTGAGGTCGCTGCCCGGTGGACTGCTGCTCGTCCTGTTCACCCGGGCCCTGCCGCACGGTGCGTGGTGGTGGAAGGCGGCGGTGCTCGGTGTGCTGAACATCGGCGCGTTCTATCCGCTGCTCTTCCTCACCGCCGAGCTGCTGCCCGGTGGGGTCGCGGCCACGCTCGGTGCCGTACAGCCCTTGATCGTGGCCGGACTCGCGGTCGGTGTGCTGCGCGAGCGTCCGTCCCTGTGGCGGATCGGATGGGCGGTGGCGGGGGCCGTCGGCGTGGGGCTCGTCGTGCTCGGGCCGGCCGCCGGACTCGGCCTTGCCGGGGTGGGTGCCGGGCTGCTCGGTACGGCGTCCATGGCGCTCGGGGTCGTACTGACCAAGCACTGGCGGGCACCCGCAGGAGTCGGGCCCGTGGCCATGACCGGGTGGCAGCTCACGGCGGGCGGACTGTTCCTCGTACCGCTGACCGCGCTGTTCGAGGGTGCGCCGCCGCAGATCGACGGCCAGGCGGTGCTGGGGTACCTGTGGCTCGGGACGGTGGGTGGTTTCATCGCGCACAGTCTCTGGCTGCGGGGGATACGCCGGTTGCCGGTCACCGCGACCGCGCTGCTCGTTCTGCTGTCGCCGGTGGTGGCGGCGGTGATCGGGGCCCTCGTGCTCGACGAGTCCTTCACCGGCTGGCAGATCGTCGGCCTGGCGCTCGCTCTCGGGGCGCTCGTCGCCGGACAGCTCAGCCCTCGAAGCCCTCGTCCACAGGTGCCTCGGCTCCGCTGACGACAGCCCACCCACTGAGTACCGCCCCAGCGACAGAAGGAAGTCGGACATGAAGCTCGCAGTCATCGGCGCCACCGGGATGGTCGGCAGCCGCGTCACCGCCGAAGCCGTACGCCGAGGGCATGAGGTGATCGCCGTGTCGCGCAGCGCGCCGCAGGACCTGCCCGCGGGTGCGGAGTGGGTGTCCGCCGACGTCTCGCGGCCCGAGGGGATCGAGCCGCTCCTCGCGTCCGTGGACGCGGCCGTGCTGGCCATCCGGCCCGCGCCGGGAGCCGAGGCATCGCTCGCCCCGCTCACGGCGCGGCTGCTCGAAGTGGCCGACGGTACACGGCTGTTGATCGTGGGCGGTGCGGGGCCGTTGCGCAGCCCGGATGCCTCGCGTGGGCTCGTGGTCGACGATCCGCAGTACGTGGCCGAGCAGTGGCGGGCCATCGCGGTGGCGAGCACCGAGCAACTGGGTGTCTGCACCGGGCACGTAGGCGCCGACTGGACCTACCTCAGCCCGCCGGCGCTGCTCGCCCCCGGCGAGCGCACGGGAACGTACCGCAGGGGCGGCGACACCCTGCTCGTGGACGCGGACGGGCGGTCGCACATCAGCGCCGAGGATCTGGCCGTCGCCGTGCTCGACGAGCTCCAGGAACCCTCCGGGATCCGGCATCTGACCGTGGCCTACTGATCGGCCCTCCCCGTCTTCTCGGGTCGTCAAGTCGTCTTTTTGGGATGCGACTTGAAGAACTCCCACATCAGGTCCGTGGCGTTCACCGCCGCTTCCCGCTCAGCCATGTCGGCCTTGCCCTGCGGCCAGCTGTGGCCCATCTCCGGCAGCCGGTACGCGACGACATCGGAGCCGTCCGCACACCGCGCGGCGGTGCGGGTGATCTTCTGCTTCAGCTTCGCGGGCGGCTGCTCCTCGCACTTCAGTCGTTCCTGCCAGATGGTGAGGCCGGCGTTGAAGACCGGGTACCACTTGTCCTCGCCGCCGATGAACGTGATCACCGAGACCGGGGACTTCGGCACGTAGGACGCCGGATCGGTGATGCGGCCGCTGTAGCCGCCGCTGACCGGGGCGATGGCGGCGATGGTGTCGGAGAGTTCGACGGCCAGCTTGAAGGACATGTCACCGCCGTTGGAGATGCCCGTGGCATAGATCCGCTGCGGGTCCGCGCCCCATGTATCGACAAGGCTCTTTGTCATCGTACGAAGGAAGCCGACGTCGTCCGCGCTGCCGCAGCAGACCAGGGCGTTCATCCCGCCGTTGAGGCCTTCGGGATAGACGGCGAGGAAGTTCTCCTCGTCGGCCTTCGCGGACAGGGCGCTGAGCCTGGCGACATGGGTGCCGGTGCTCGGGTACGGGTGCATCACGATCACCAGGGGGAGCTTCTGGCCCGGTGTGTACGAGGGCGGCGCGTGGACCGCGTACGTACGTTTCTCGCCCTTCCAGTCGAGGGTGACGGTCTGGTCGCCGGGCCCTGGACTTACTTTCGGCGAGGCGGACTTGGACGGCTTCTTGGGCTTCTTGCCCTTCGCGTCACCCGAGCCGGACGAGCAGCCGGCCAGTGCGAGGGTGAGCGTCAGGAGGGCGGCGGTGAGTGCGCGGCGTAAATCCGTAGGCGACATGCGCGCATGGTGGCAGCGTCGCAGGGGTCGGTCCAGAGGAAGCGGTGGTTCTGTTGGGACCGGGATTCGGGGTATGATCTGTGTCGTTGCCGAGCGGGAAACCGTGCAGGTCAACAGGCCCCTATAGCTCAGTCGGTAGAGCGTCTCCATGGTAAGGAGAAGGTCTGCGGTTCGATTCCGCATGGGGGCTCAAACAGAAGGAACCCCGCCCGGTGACCGGGCGGGGTTCTTTGCGTTCCGGGGCCGCTGCGGACCCGGTGCCGGGATCAGTCCTTGTGCGGCTCCGGCACCCGCATCGCGAGGATCGCCATGTCGTCCGACGGGGCGTCCGTCGCGAAGCGCTCCACCGCGCGCATCACGCGGGAGGCGACGGCGCCCGCGGTCAGGCCGGTGCAGTTGGTCAGGACGTCCATCAGGCCGTCGTCGCCGAGCATCCGTGTGCCCTCGCGGCGTTCGGTCACTCCGTCCGTCACACACAGGAGCACATCGCCGGGCTCGAGCGTCATGGTCTGCTCGTACAGCTCCAGGTCGTCCATCACGCCGAGCAGCGGCTGGGGTTCGGCGAAGGGTTCGACTGTGCCGTCCTGGCGCAGACGCAGCGGCAGCGGATGGCCGGCGCAGACCAGCTTCAGGACCGCCGAGCCGTCCTCCTGCGGCCACAACTCCCCGTACAGCAAAGTGAGAAAGCGGCTGCGGGCGCCTTCGTCGAGGATCGCCGCGTTGAGACGTTCGAGGACCGCAGGGCCGCCGAAGCCCTCGCGGGCCAGGAGTCTGAGCGCGTGCCGGGCGAGGCCGGTGACCGCGGCGGCCTCCGGGCCCGTGCCGCAGACATCGCCGATCGCGAAGCCGTACGCGCCGTCGCGGATCGGGAAGAGGTCGTAGAAGTCGCCGCCGACCTCGTTGCCCTCGCCGGCCGCGCGGTAGATCACCTCGACCTCGACGCCCGGGATCTGCGGAAGGCCGGGCGGCAGCAGGCTGCGCTGGAGGGACTGGCTGATGGCCATGCGCTCCGAGTACAGACGCGCGTTGTCGAGCGCGAGGGCGGCCCGGCGGGAGAGGTCCTCGGCGAGTTCGAGGATCTCCTGGCGGAAGTGCTCCTCGGAGGGCTTGCCGAGCGTGAGCATGCCGATGACGCGGTTACGAGCGACCAGCGGAAGCACGACCGTCTCGCCGCCGACCGCCGAGGCCGTCGCGAGCGTCGTGCCGATACCGGCGGCCAGGCGCGTGGGCTCGCCGAGGCCCAGGCTGCGCATCGAGGTGCGCAGAGCGGCGCGGTGGGCGGCTTCCGACGGCGCGTTCCAGACGCGGGCGCCCGGCGTCGGCACCGGGTCCGGCGGATCGATGCGCTGCAGCAGGGCCTTGAGACCGTCGATACGGTCCTCGTCCTCATGCAGGACGTAGGAGAGATACGGCTCCGAGGACTGGTCCGCGATCGTGTAGACCGCGCACCAGGTGGCCAGCGTCGGGACGGTCATCTGGGCCATTAGGGCCAGGGTCTGGTCGCGGTCCAGGGTGCCGGCGAGCAGGTCGGAGGCCTCGACCAGGAAGCTCAGGGAGCCGCGGCGCAGGCGCTCCAGCTCGCCGAGGCGGGCGGATTCGACGTTGAGCGCGATGCGGTCGGCGGCGAACTGGAGGCGCAGCGCCTCCTCGTTCGAGTACCGCCCCGGTGCCTCGGCCGCGACGCCGAGCGAGCCGGTGAGCCGGCCCTCGACCTTGAGCGGGACGGTGACGACCGAGCGCATCCCGGTGCCGTTGAGCAGCGGGGCCGCGCCCGGTACGACGGTGAGGTCCTCGTGGACCGCGGGCATGCGCGCCGAACCGTAGCGCCCCGTGCCGGCCTCGACCGGGACGCGGGCGAAGCGCTGGCGGGCGGAGGGCAGGCCGGTCGAGGCGCGCACCTCCAGCTCGGTCTCGTCGTCCGTGGCCAGCAGCAGGAAGGCCGCGTCGCCGTCCAGCATGTCGCGGGCGCGCTCGACCGTGCGCTGAAGCAGGCCGTCGAGATCGTCGGGGGCGGGGGAGCCGATGAAGGTGTCGAAGGGGTCGGCCGCCGTGCCGGCGTCGGGGAGCGTCGCCGCGTCGGGGGCCGGGCCGCGGTGCGGGCTCTGCAGCACGGCGCGTTCGTGGTCCCGTACGAGCAGACAGACCGTCGACGGATCGCCCTCCGGGTCCCGTACGCGCAGATGAGAGGCGTAGACCGGGATCACTCGGCCGTCGGCGCCGCGGATCCCGTAACTGCCTTCCCAGCGCGAGAGTTGGAGCGCCTCGACGATGCCCGTGCCGGTGCCCGGGGTGTGCGGCCAGGCCGCGAAATCGGTCAGCTGGCGGCCGAGTACCTTCTCGCTCTCGTATCCGAAAAGGCTCTCCGCGGCGTCGCTCCACGCGGTGATCGCGCCCTCGCGGTCGATCTGGACGACGGCGACATGGACGCGCGGGTCGGTGACCGGCAGCAGGTCTACCGGGAGCGCGGGGCCCGCGGTGCGGGTGCCGACCGGGCGCTCGGGCAGGTCGAGACGGAACCAGACCTGTTTGAACGTGGGCGTGTACTCGACACCCCAGCGGCTGGCGAGCGCCGCGCACAGCTGGAGGCCGCGGCCGCCTTCGCGGTCCGGACTTCCAAGAGTGCGCAAAGACTGCTGAAGCGGGATCTCTCGCTCCGGATAGCGGTCGGCGACCTCGATCCGTACAGCATCTTCACTGCGCAGGCACAGCACATCGGCGGTGGTGCCGGCGTGGACCACGGCATTGGTGACAAGTTCGCTGGTCAGGACCACCGCGTCATCGATGATGTCGGTATAGCCCCAGCCCTGGAGGGTGTCGCGGACGAACGCTCGGGCACTGGCCACCGAGCGCCCGACGGGGTCGAAGCTGGCGGCCGCTCGCGCGGTGATCACAGCACTCCCTGTGCGCGTATCGGTGTCGGATCCGTCCACGTACACGTTTCCCCTGCCCATCGTGCGGCCGCCCCTCCACAAGCGCGTCAGCCCGTGATTTCCCGTAGTACCGCCCAGGCCGGGCGGACCGGGGTGGTTGGACAGCCGGATGCCAGATTACTTACCTTCGCGGTTCATGCGGATGCCGGTTGCCGTGTTTCCCGCCCGGAGGGTGCCGACGAACACTTCGGCGGAGTACGAAGCTGCCGAAGTGTTATGGCCTGGTTCGGACAGGGTGAAACACTGGGCAAGCTCTGAAGGACAGTCGGAGTAGCCCGGGAATCCCGGCAACGAGCATCGAGCAACCGAGCGAGTGGTCGACCCCTGCGGGAGGGACACGGTGGAGTCCGGTACAGCTGCGCGAGGCAAGCCCACGCGCGCGAAAGGCGCTCAGTCCCGTGCCGGCCGCGGTAACGGGACGGTGGAAGTCGATGCCGCGGCACTGAACAAGCTGGTCGCCGCGCTGGCAGCGATGCGGGACGGAAACTTCCGCAAGCGCCTGACGGTCACGAACGACGGCGTGATGGGCGAGATCGCGGCGCTCTACAACGATGTCGCGGACCGCAATCTGCATCTGACCGGCGAGCTCTCGCGGGTACGGCGCATGGTCGGCCGTGAGGGAAAGCTCACGGAACGGCTCGAGAGCGGCGCCTACGAGGGCTCGTGGGCGGCGGCGATCGACGCGTCCAACGCCCTGGTCGACGATCTCGTACGTCCCGTCTCCGAGGTCGGACGGGTGCTCTCCGCGGTCGCGGAGGGCGATCTCGAGCAGCGCATGGAGCTGCGCGCGCCCGGCTCCGACGGCTCGGCGCATCCGCTGCGCGGTGAGTTCCTGAAGGTCGGCCGCACGGTCAACAACCTGGTCGACCAGCTCTCCCGGTTCACCGACGAGGTCACGCGCGTGGCCAGCGAGGTCGGTACGGAGGGCAAGCTGGGCGGGCAGGCCCGGGTGCGCGGAATGTCCGGTTCGTGGAAGGACCTCACGGATTCGGTCAACACCATGGCGTACCGGCTCACCGCGCAAGTGCGTGACATTGCTCTCGTCACCACCGCGGTCGCCAAGGGCGATCTGTCGCGCAAGGTGACCGTGCATGTCGCGGGCGAGATGCTCGAGCTGAAGAACACCGTGAACACCATGGTCGACCAGCTCTCCTCCTTCTCCTCCGAGGTCACGCGTGTGGCCCGCGAGGTGGGCACGGAAGGCGAGCTGGGCGGTCAGGCGCAGGTGCCCGGCGTGGCCGGTGTGTGGAAGGACCTCACCGACTCGGTGAACCTGATGGCCGGCAACCTCACCGCGCAGGTGCGCGGCATCGCCGAGGTCACCACGGCCGTCGCCAACGGTGATCTGTCCCGCAAGGTCACCGTGAGCGCGCGCGGCGAGGTCGCGCAGCTCGCCGAGACCATCAACCAGATGACCGAGACGCTGCGCACGTTCGCGGACGAGGTCACGCGCGTGGCGCGCGAGGTCGGCTTCGACGGACAGCTCGGCGGGCAGGCGCTCGTGCCGGGCGCGGCGGGTACGTGGAAGGACCTCACCGACTCGGTGAACACGGTCTTCCGCAACCTCACCACCCAGGTGCGCGACATCGCCACCGTGACGACCGCGGTGGCCAGCGGTGATCTCTCGCAGAAGGTCACCGTCGACGTGGCCGGCGAGATGCTGGAGCTCAAGAACACCGTCAACACGATGGTCGATCAGCTCTCCGCCTTCGGCTCCGAAGTCACGCGTGTGGCACGGGAGATCGGCGTCGAGGGTGAGCTCGGCGGACAGGCCGAGGTGCCCGGTGCGGCCGGTACGTGGAAGGACCTCACCGACTCGGTGAACACCGCCTTCCGCAACCTCACCGGCCAGGTGCGCAACATCGCCCAGGTCACCACGGCGGTGGCGAACGGCGATCTCTCGCAGAAGGTCACGGTCGACGTCTCCGGCGAGATGCTCCAGCTGAAGAACACCGTGAACACGATGGTGGACCAGCTCTCGAGCTTCGCCGACCAGGTGACCCGTATGGCCCGTGACGTGGGCACCGAGGGGCGCCTGGGCGGACAGGCGCGGGTGGACGGCGTCTCGGGTACGTGGAAGGACCTCACGGACTCCGTCAACTTCATGGCGGGGAACCTGACTTCACAGGTACGGCAGATCGCCCAGGTCACCACCGCGGTGGCCCGTGGCGATCTCTCGCAGAAGATCGAGGTCGACGCGCGCGGCGAGATCCTGGAGCTCAAGAACACCATCAACACGATGGTGGACCAGCTCTCCGCCTTCGCCGACCAGGTGACCCGGGTGGCCCGCGAGGTGGGCACGGAAGGCCGGCTCGGCGGTCAGGCGCAGGTGCCCGGCGTCGCCGGTGTGTGGCGCGATCTGACCGACTCCGTGAACGGCATGGCCGGAAACCTCACCGCCCAGGTCCGTAACATCGCGCAGGTCGCGACCGCGGTGGCCCGCGGTGACCTGTCGCAGAAGATCGAGGTCGACGCGCGCGGCGAGATCCTGGAGCTGAAGAACACCCTCAACACGATGGTGGACCAGCTCTCCAGCTTCGCCGACCAGGTGACCCGGGTGGCCCGCGAGGTGGGCACCGAGGGCATCCTCGGCGGGCAGGCCGAGGTCCAGGGGGTCGCGGGCACCTGGAAGGACCTCACGCAGTCCGTGAACTTCATGGCGAACAACCTGACTTCCCAGGTGCGCAACATCGCCGAGGTCACCACCGCGGTCGCCATGGGCGACCTCTCCAAGAAGATCACCGTCGACGCGAAGGGCGAGATCCTCGAACTCGTCACGACCGTCAACACCATGGTCGACCAGCTCTCCAACTTCGCCGAGCAGGTCACGCGCGTGGCCCGCGAGGTGGGTACGGAGGGCCAGCTGGGCGGTCAGGCCCGGGTGCCGGGAGTCACCGGCATCTGGAAGGACCTCAGCGACAACGTGAACCTGATGGCCTCCAACCTGACCAGCCAGGTGCGCAATATCTCGCAGGTCGCGATGGCGGTCGCCAACGGCGATCTGACCCGTACGGTCACGATCGAGGCGCGCGGCGAGGTCGCGCAGCTCGCCGACACCTTCAACACCATGGTGCGCACCCTGAGTTCGTTCGCCGACCAGGTCACCAAGGTGGCCCGCGAGGTGGGCACGGACGGCATCCTGGGCGGTCAGGCCCGCGTACCCGGCGTCGCCGGTACGTGGAAGGACCTCACCGAGTCCGTGAACCAGATGGCGGCCAACCTGACCGGCCAGGTGCGCAACATCGCGATGGTCACGACCGCCATCGCCAAGGGCGATCTCACCAAGAAGATCGACATCGACGCGCGCGGCGAGATCCTGGAGCTCAAGACCACGATCAACACCATGGTCGACCGGCTCTCCTCCTTCTCCGAAGAGGTCACCCGAGTCGCCCGCGAGGTGGGTACGGAAGGCCAGTTGGGCGGTCAGGCGCGGGTACGCGACGTCGACGGCACCTGGCGCGACCTCACCGAGTCCGTGAACGAGATGGCCGGGAACCTGACCCGGCAGGTGCGCGCGATCGCCGCGGTCGCCACCGCGGTGACCCGCGGCGACCTCAACCTGAAGATCGACGTCGACGCGGCGGGCGAGATCCAGGTCCTTCAGGACAACATCAACACGATGATCGCCAACCTGCGCGACACCACCATCGCGAACAAGGAACAGGACTGGCTCAAGGGCAACCTGGCCCGAATCTCCGGCCTCATGCAGGGCCGCCGCGACCTCGCGGACGTGGCCGGCCTGATCATGAGCGAGCTGACCCCGGTGGTCTCCGCGCAGCACGGCGCGTTCTTCCTGGCGATGCCCACGGACGACGCCAAGGAGGTCGGGACGTCCGACGAGGAGGCGTACGAGCTGCGGATGATGGGCAGTTACGGCTACTCGATGGGCTCGATGCCGACGTCCTTCAAGCCGGGCGAGACGCTGATCGGCACGGCCGCGCAGGAGCGGCGCACGATCCTCGTCGAGAACGCGCCCTCCGGCTATCTCAAGATCGCCTCGGGGCTCGGGGACGCCCCGCCGGCGCAGGTGATCGTCCTTCCGGTGCTCTTCGAGGCGCAGGTGCTCGGGGTGATCGAGCTGGCCTCGTTCCAGCCGTTCACGCAGATCCAGCGGGACTTCCTCAGCCAGATCGCCGAGATGATCGCGACCAGCGTCAACACCATCTCCGTCAATACGAAGACGGAGGTCCTGCTCAAGCAGTCGCAGGAGCTCACCGAGCAACTCCGCGACCGCTCCGAGGAGTTGGAGAACCGGCAGAAGGCGCTGCAGCTGTCCAACGCCGAGCTGGAGGAGAAGGCCGAGCTGCTCGCCCAGCAGAACCGCGACATCGAGGTCAAGAACACCGAGATCGAAGAGGCCCGCCAGGTCCTCGAGGAGCGCGCCGAACAGCTCGCGGTCTCGATGCGCTACAAGTCCGAGTTCCTCGCGAACATGTCGCACGAGCTGCGCACCCCGCTCAACTCGCTGCTGATCCTCGCCAAGCTGCTCGCCGACAACGCGGAGGGCAATCTCTCGCCCAAGCAGGTCGAGTTCGCCGAGACGATCCACGGAGCGGGTTCCGATCTGCTCCAGCTGATCAACGACATCCTGGACCTGTCCAAGGTCGAGGCGGGCAAGATGGACGTCTCGCCGACGCGGATCGCGCTCGTCCAGCTCGTGGACTACGTCGAGGCGACGTTCCGGCCGCTCACCGCGGAGAAGGGCCTCGATTTCTCCGTACGGGTGTCTCCGGAGCTGCCCGCGACGCTGCACACGGACGAGCAGCGGCTCCTCCAGGTGCTGCGCAACCTCCTGTCGAACGCGGTGAAGTTCACCGACTCCGGCGCCGTCGAGCTGGTCATCCGGCCCGCGGGCACCGAGGTGCCGCACGAGATCCGCACCCAGCTCCTGGAGATGGGCACGCTGCGCAGCCCGGACGCGGACATGATCGCGTTCTCGGTCACCGACACCGGCATCGGTATCCCGGGCAGCAAGATGCGGGTCATCTTCGAGGCGTTCAAGCAGGCCGACGGCACCACCAGCCGCAAGTACGGCGGTACGGGCCTGGGTCTGTCGATCAGCCGGCTCATCGCACGGCTGCTCGGCGGCGAGATCCACGCGGCGAGCGAACCGGGCCGCGGCTCGACCTTCACGCTGTATCTGCCGATGCACCCCAACGAGCTGCCGCCGCAGGAATACGCCCAACTGGCCACCGCCATCGAGCCGGCGAGCCACACGGGCCTGCAGGCGCTGCCGCCCGCGCCGGTCGACGAGCCGTTCGCGGCGAGCGAGAACGGCAAGACGGAGTTCGCCGAGCCGGAGCCGGTGGCCCAGTCGGGCACGCTGTTCCGGCGCCGCAGGCGCTCCGTACAGGCCGCCGAGCCGCGGGCCGCGCTGCCCGGCCAGACCGCAGGACAGAGCGGCCAGGAGCCGTGGACGGGCGCGGAACAGCCGGCGCCGCAGCAGCGGCCCAGCTATCACTTCGGGGGCGAGAAGGTCCTGATCGTCGACGACGACATCCGCAACGTCTTCGCGCTGACCAGCGTCCTCGAACAGCACGGCCTGTCCGTCCTGTACGCGGAGAACGGGCGCGAGGGCATCGAAGTCCTCGAGCAGCACGACGATGTGACGCTGGTCCTGATGGACATCATGATGCCGGAGATGGACGGCTATGCGACGACGACGGCGATCCGTCGGATGCCGCAGTTCGCGGGTCTGCCGATCATCGCGCTCACCGCGAAGGCGATGAAGGGCGACCGTGAGAAGGCCATCGAATCCGGTGCTTCCGACTACGTCACGAAGCCCGTCGATCCCGACCATCTGCTTTCGGTCATGGAGAGCTGGATGAACGAGGACTGAGCGGGAGCGTGCGCCGCTTGTCCGTGCGTGAAGCGCCCGGACAAGCGGCCGGACACGGGGAAGTGCTGACGGAACGTGTCCGTTGCCGTGTAGAGGTGCGGGATTCGGGGAACCTTCTGGTCTCCGCTTGCGTTTCTGCTACGTGCACAGTGACATCGCGGTGACAGGGTGTGGCGACAGGCGGGGTGCGGCTACCATGACCGGCACAAGGACGGGCGGCAGGACGGAGTCGTCCCCTGGGGCGGCGACCGGTGGACTGCCGGGGCGAGGAGGACGGGCCATGGTGCAGAAGGCCAAGATCCTCCTGGTCGATGACCGGCCGGAGAATCTGCTGGCGCTCGAGGCCATCCTCTCTGCGCTCGATCAGACCCTGGTGCGGGCATCGTCCGGGGAGGAAGCGCTCAAAGCACTGCTCACGGACGACTTTGCGGTCATTCTGCTGGACGTCCAGATGCCTGGAATGGACGGTTTCGAAACCGCGGCGCACATCAAGCGCCGGGAACGGACCCGCGACATCCCGATCATCTTCCTCACCGCGATCAACCACGGTCCGCACCACACGTTCCGCGGCTATGCGGCGGGCGCGGGTCCGGGCGCGGCTTCGGTTCCTTCGCAGAACTGACCCTCGTTCCGTACGGGACCAGGGCACACAGCTGCCCGCATACCCGCACAGGTGATCCGCCGTCAGTTTCGTGCCTGTGTACGCCGACACGAACGGGTGAAGCACTGGGCACACGTGTGAGCAGGGGTCCGCACCGGTAACCTCACCCCCATGGCCTCACGTCCCTCCGCAGCCAAGAAGCCCCCTGCCAAGAAGGCGGCGGCGCCCAAGAAGGCTCCGGCGAAAAAGGCCACGGCAGCCAAAGCGCCGGCCAAGAAGGCGCCCGCCAAGAAGGCCGCGGCCAAGCCGGCACCGAAGCCCGCCCCGAACCCCACCGGTGGCATCTACAAGCTTGCCCGCGCCGTCTGGCTCGGCCTGGCGCACGCGGTGGGTGCGACGTTCCGCGGCATAGGGCGTGGCGCCAAGGGACTCGACCCCGCACACCGCAAGGACGGGCTCGCGCTGCTGCTGCTCGGCCTGGCGCTGATCGTCGCGGCCGGCACCTGGTCCCAACTCCGCGGCCCCGTGGGCGATCTGGTCGAGCTCCTGGTCACGGGTGCGTTCGGCCGGCTCGATCTCCTGGTGCCGCTGCTGCTCGGCGGCATGGCCGTACGGTTCATCCGCCACCCCGAGCAGCAGGAGGCCAACGGCCGTATCGTCATCGGCCTTTCGGCCCTCGTCATCGGGGTGCTCGGCCAGGTGCACATGGCGTGCGGCGCCCCCGGGCGCGGTGAGGGCACCGAGGCCATAAGGGATGCCGGCGGCCTGATCGGCTGGGCCGCGTCCCGGCCCCTGATCTTCACGATGGGCGAGGTGCTCGCCGTACCGCTGCTCGTCCTGCTCACGGTCTTCGGGCTCCTGGTCGTCACCGCGACTCCGGTGAACGCCATTCCGCAGCGGCTCAGGCTGCTCGGACAGAAGCTCGGCATCATCCAGCCCGACCCGGTCGAGGACTCCGCGTTCGCGGACGGTTCCGAGGACGACGCGCGCTACGACGAGCAGTGGCGCGAGGCCGTGCCCGCGTCCCGCGGCCGCCGCAAGCAGACGCCCGCCCCGGACGCGTACGACCCGGAGAAGGCAGAGGAAGAGGCGCTCACCAAGCGGCGCCGCCCGCGCCGTGCCCCCGTGCGGCCCGAGATGGAGCCGTCCCTGGACGCGATCGACGTGGCCGCCGCGGCCGCCGCCGCGCTCGACGGCGCCGTGATGCACGGGATGCCGCCCTCGCCGCTGGTCGCCGACCTCACCCAGGGCGTCACGGTGGAGCGGCCCGAGCCGACGCCGACGCCGCTGCCGGGCGCCCGTGTCCAGGAAGCGGGGGCTGCCAAGGAAGCGGCAGCTGCCAAGGAAGCGGCGCCCGCACAGTCGGCGCCGCGCACCGAAAGCGGCGTGCCCGACCTCACCAAGTCCGCGCGCGAGGAGCCCCGCGAGCTGCCGCCGCGCGCCGAGCAGCTCCAGCTCTCCGGCGACATCACCTACGCGCTGCCCTCGCTCGACCTTCTGGAGCGCGGCGGGCCCGGCAAGACGCGCAGCGCCGCGAACGACGCCGTGGTGGCCTCGCTCAGCAACGTGTTCTCCGAGTTCAAGGTCGACGCCGAGGTCACCGGGTTCACCCGGGGCCCGACGGTCACGCGCTACGAGGTCGAGCTCGGCCCCGCGGTGAAGGTCGAGAAGATCACGGCGCTCGCCAAGAACATCGCGTACGCGGTCGCCTCGCCCGACGTCCGGATCATCAGCCCGATCCCCGGCAAGTCCGCGGTCGGCATCGAGATCCCGAACACCGACCGCGAGATGGTCAACGTCGGCGACGTGCTGCGGCTCGCGGACGCCGCCGAGGACGACCACCCGATGCTGGTCGCGCTCGGCAAGGACGTCGAGGGCGGCTACGTCATGGCGAACCTCGCCAAGATGCCGCACATCCTGGTGGCCGGCGCCACCGGCTCCGGAAAGTCCTCCTGCATCAACTGTCTGATCACCTCGGTCATGATGCGCGCGACCCCCGAGGACGTACGGATGGTCCTCGTCGACCCCAAGCGCGTGGAGCTCACCGCGTACGAGGGCATTCCGCACCTGATCACGCCGATCATCACCAACCCGAAGCGGGCCGCCGAGGCGCTGCAGTGGGTCGTACGGGAGATGGATCTGCGCTACGACGACCTCGCGGCGTACGGCTTCAGGCATATCGACGATTTCAACGAGGCGGTACGCAACGGCAAGGTCACCCCGCCGCTCGGCAGTGAGCGCGAGCTCCAGCCGTACCCGTACCTGCTGGTCATCGTCGACGAGCTCGCGGACCTGATGATGGTCGCGCCGCGCGACGTCGAGGACGCGATCGTCCGCATCACCCAGCTCGCGCGCGCCGCCGGTATCCACCTCGTGCTCGCGACCCAGCGGCCGTCCGTGGACGTCGTGACCGGTCTGATCAAGGCGAATGTGCCCTCGCGGCTCGCCTTCGCCACCTCCTCGCTCGCCGACAGCCGGGTCATCCTCGACCAGCCGGGTGCCGAGAAGCTGATCGGCAAGGGCGACGGGCTGTTCCTGCCGATGGGAGCGAACAAGCCGACCCGTATGCAGGGCGCCTTCGTCACCGAGGCCGAGATCGCCGCCGTCGTCCAGCACTGCAAGGACCAGATGGCGCCCGTCTTCCGCGAGGACGTCACCGTCGGCACCAAGCAGAAGAAGGAGATCGACGAGGAGATCGGCGACGATCTGGACCTCCTGTGCCAGGCCGCCGAACTGGTCGTCTCGACCCAGTTCGGGTCGACCTCGATGCTCCAGCGCAAGCTCCGGGTCGGGTTCGCGAAGGCGGGGCGCCTGATGGACCTGATGGAGTCGCGGAACATCGTCGGACCCAGCGAGGGCTCGAAAGCCCGGGATGTCCTGGTCAAGCCGGACGAATTGGATGGAGTGCTGGCCGTGATCCGCGGGGAGGCTCACCCGTAAGGGGACGGCAGGCAACCGTTTCTCTTCGCACCACGTCAAGTTGGAAGAGGGGTGGGCGGCCTGTCCCACCATCAGGATGTCCGGTCATGATGCATGTCCGGCCAGCCTGATGGCGTACAAAGTGCTCCCGCCCGGTTGCCCCACCCTTTCGTACCCCCCCTAGACTGAACGTCCAGCAGGTGGCTACACGCTCGAAAGGCGCCCCCGTGTCCATCGGCAACTCCCCTGAAGACGACCGTCCTTCATTCCCGGAAGACGAAGACCGTCCCTCGATCGGCCGAGCCCTGCAGCTCGCCCGTATCGACGCGCGCCTCACGGTCGACGAGGTCAGCGCGGCGACCCGCGTCCGGGTTCCGATCGTGCATGCGATCGAACAGGACGACTTCTCGCGCTGCGGTGGCGACGTCTACGCACGAGGGCATATCCGCACCATCGCGCACGCCGTCGGCATCGACCCCGCCCCCCTGCTCGCCCAGTTCACCGAGGAACGCGGCGGCCGGCCCACGCCGACCCCCGCGGCCCCGCTGTTCGAGGCCGAGCGCATCCGCCCCGAGCCGCGCCGCCCCAACTGGACCGCCGCCATGGTCGCGGCGATCGTCGCGGTGATCGGCTTCGTCGGCTTCACGATGTTCAGCGACTCCGACAAGGGCACCAAGAACCCCGTCGCCGAGGGCTCGGCGACGCCCACGACCAGCAAGCCCGCCGACAAGCCGGCGCCCACGAAGCCGGCCGACCCCAAGCCGGACCCGGCCGACAGCGCGATCGCCGGTGCGCCCAAGGACAAGGTCACGGTTCTGATCAGCGCCGAAGAGGGCAAGAGCTGGATCTCCGTCAAGGGCCACGACGGCGCGACGATGTTCGACGGACTCGTGGCGGACGGCCAGACCAAGACCTTCACCGACGACGAGCGCATCGACCTCGTGCTCGGGAACGCGGGAGCCATAAAGCTCTTCGTGAACGGCAAGGAGGTCAAGGACGACTTCCAGGAGGGCCAGGTCGAGCGGCTCTCCTACACCAAGGACGACAAGGGGCCCGACCCCGAGGTCGGCTGATCCACACCCTTCGTACGCCCCGCCGGTTGCCTGCCCGGCGGGGCTTCGCGTTTGCCGGCCGGGCCCCGCGAAGGCGGCCGTCGGGCCTCGCGGCGAGGACGGGCAGGTGAACCAGATACTCTGGACGTTATGCCCGAACGCCGTACCGTCGCCCTTGTCACTCTTGGCTGCGCCCGTAACGAGGTGGACTCGGAGGAGCTCGCAGGCCGCTTGGAGGCGGACGGCTGGGAGCTCGTCGAGGACGCCTCGGACGCGGATGTCGCCGTCGTCAACACCTGCGGATTCGTCGATGCCGCCAAGAAGGACTCCGTCGACGCCCTGCTCGAGGCCAATGACCTCAAGGACCATGGCAGGACCCAGGCCGTCGTGGCCGTGGGCTGCATGGCCGAGCGGTACGGCAAGGAGCTCGCCGAGGCGCTGCCCGAAGCCGACGGTGTGCTCGGCTTCGACGACTACACCGACATCTCCAGCCGCCTGAACACCATCCTCAGCGGCGGCAACATCGAGGCGCACGCCCCGCGCGACCGGCGCAAGCTGCTGCCGATCACGCCCGCCGAGCGCCAGGCCGCCGCCGCGGGCACCGCGCTGCCCGGGCATGCGCAGGCCCCCGAGGACCTCCCGGAGGGTCTCGCGCCCGAGTCCGGTCCGCGCGCGCCCCTGCGCCGCCGTATGGGCACCTCGCCCGTCGCCTCCGTGAAGCTGGCCTCCGGCTGCGACCGGCGCTGCTCGTTCTGCGCCATCCCGTCCTTCCGCGGCTCCTTCATCTCGCGCCGTCCTTCGGACGTGCTCGGCGAGACCCGCTGGCTGGCCGAGCAGGGCGTGCAGGAGATCATGCTGGTCTCCGAGAACAACACCTCGTACGGCAAGGACCTCGGCGACATCCGTCTCCTGGAGACGCTGCTTCCCGAGCTCGCGGCCGTCGACGGCATCGAGCGGGTACGCGTCAGCTACCTCCAGCCGGCCGAGATGCGGCCCGGTCTGATCGACGTGCTGACCTCGACCGACAAGGTCGCCCCGTACTTCGACCTCTCCTTCCAGCACTCCGCGCCGAACGTGCTGCGGGCGATGCGCCGCTTCGGCGACACCGACCGCTTCCTGGAGCTGCTCGACACGATCCGCGCCAAGGCCCCCACGGCCGGTGTGCGCTCCAACTTCATCGTGGGCTTCCCCGGTGAGACCGAGGCCGACGTGGACGAGCTGGAGCGCTTCCTCACGGGTGCGCGGCTGGATGCGATCGGGGTCTTCGGATACTCCGACGAGGACGGCACCGAGGCCGCCACGTACGACAACAAGCTGGACGAGGACGTGGTCGCCCAGCGCCTCGCGCGGATCTCGCAGCTGGCCGAGGAGCTCACCCACCAGCGGGCCGACGAGCGTGTGGGCGAGAGCCTGCGGGTGCTCGTCGAGTCCGTCGACGATGAGGACGGCGCCACCGGCCGCGGTGCGCACCAGGCGCCCGAGACCGATGGACAGGTGGTGTTCACGTCGAGTCAAGGCTTGACTGTCGGTCGTATGGTCGAGGCAAAGGTCGTCGGCACGGAGGGCGTCGACCTGGTCGTGGAGTGTCTTGAGGAGGCAGGCAGATGACGGGAGTCCCGGCATCCGCGGGCGGGGCCGGCGGGAAGCCGGTGCCCGGCGGCAAGCTGGGCGCTGCTGCCGTCAATCAGGCCAGCCTCTGGAACATCGCCAACATCCTGACCATGATCCGGCTCCTTCTCGTGCCGGGTTTCGTCATGCTGATGCTGGCGGACGGCGGGTATGACCCCGCCTGGCGCTCGCTGGCCTGGGCGGCCTTCGCGATCGCCATGATCACGGACCTGTTCGACGGGCATCTGGCCCGTACGTACAACCTCGTCACCGACTTCGGGAAGATCGCCGATCCCATCGCCGACAAGGCGATCATGGGCGCCGCGCTGATCTGCCTCTCCTACCTCGGCGATCTGCCGTGGTGGGTGACCGGTGTGATCCTCGGCCGTGAACTGGGCATCACGCTGCTTCGTTTCATCGTCATCCGGTACGGGGTGATCCCGGCCAGCCGTGGCGGCAAGCTGAAGACGCTGGCGCAGGGCATAGCGGTAGGCATGTACGTGCTGGCGCTCACCGGGCCGCTGGCCACGCTGCGGTTCTGGGTGATGGCCATAGCGGTGGTGCTCACCGTCGGGACCGGCCTGGACTATGTGCGCCAGGCCGTCGTGCTGCGGCGCCAGGGGCTCGCGAAGGAGCGGGCCGAGGCGCTGGAGGGGTCGTGACCTCCGAGGAAGCGGCCGCCCTGGTCCAGCCGGCCGGGGAAGAGGCTGCCCTCGTCCAGCGCCTTCTCGTCTCACGAGGTGAAACGCTGGCCGTCGCGGAGTCGCTGACCGGAGGTATGGTCGCGGCAGAGCTCACGGCCGTGCCGGGCGCCTCCAAGGTGCTGCGCGGCTCCGTCACCGCGTATGCCACCGAGATCAAGCACTCGGTGCTCGGCGTCGACGGTTCGCTTCTTGCCGGGCGCGGCGCGGTCGATCCCGAGGTCGCACGGCAGATGGCGGTCGGTGTGCGCCGGCTGCTCGGCGCGGACTGGGGCATCGCGACCACCGGTGTCGCCGGCCCCGACCCACAGGACGGCCAGCCGGTCGGGACGGTGTACGTGGCCGTCGCCGGACCGGACGAAGAGGTCACGGAACCGGACGAACCCACCGGGCGACCAGGTCCGGAACATGGGAAAGTCGCTGCTCTGAGGTTGAACGGCGACCGTACGGAAATTCGTATGGAGAGTGTACGGAGCGTGCTCGCTCTGCTCGTGAGCGAACTGACCGGGAATGCGGGCGCACAGGATACGGAACAGAACGGGGGGAATTGATGTTTGCAGCCCTGAGTGAACACGACATCGCTCCCCGCACGGCCGCCCCGCGAGGCGGTACGGTGGGGCGTGAAGGATGCGGCTACGCGGTCCGAGGAGGGAGCCACCGATGATTCTGCTCCGTCGCCTGCTGGGTGACGTGCTGCGTCGGCAGCGCCAGCGCCAGGGCCGTACTCTGCGCGAAGTCTCCTCGTCCGCCCGAGTCTCGCTCGGCTATCTCTCCGAGGTGGAGCGGGGGCAGAAGGAGGCGTCCTCCGAGCTGCTGTCCGCCATCTGCGACGCGTTGGACGTACGGATGTCCGAGCTCATGCGCGAGGTCAGCGACGAGCTGTCGCTCGCCGAGCTGGCCGCATCGGCCGCCGCGGGTGAGACCGCGCGCGAACCGGTGGCCGCCGGAGTGCGTCCCATGCTCAATTCCGTCTCCGTGGCCGGTGTGCCGCCGGAGCGGGTCACCATCAAGGCGCCCGCCGAGGCTGTGGACGTGGTCGCCGCCTGATCGGTTTTTTCGGCTTTCCCAGAACCCCGGCGGGTTGTCCCGCCGGGGTTCTGACGTTCCCGGGTGCGCATGGAGTCTTTGGTCCCGGGTACGGGGGACTTTCGAAATGCCCACTTTTGTGGGTGCGTGCAAAGGTGGAACGAGCCGGAGTTTTTCGTTCCGAGAGGTGGCGAGGAAGCGCATGTACGTCGTGAAGAGCCCGTTGTCCGATGCGGATCTCAAGGTCGTCTCCGAGGCACTGCAAGGTGCGCTCGTGGATCTGGTGGATCTCTCCCTTGTGGCCAAGCAGATCCACTGGAACGTCGTCGGGCCCCGGTTCCGCTCCGTCCATCTGCAGCTGGACGAGGTCGTGGACACCGCGCGGCTGCACTCCGACACGGTGGCCGAGCGCGCCTCGACTCTCGGCGTCTCGCCCGACGGGCGCGCCGCGACGGTGGCGGGGACCAGCGGCATCGGCGCGGTGCCCGAGGGCTGGGTCAAGGACGTCGACGCCGTACGGGCGCTGGTGGACGCGCTCGGTGCGGTGATCACGCGGATGCGTGAGCGGGTGAACGCGACGGGGGAGGCGGATCCGGTGAGCCAGGACATCTTCATCGGGATCACGGCGGACCTGGAGAAGCACCACTGGATGTTCCAGGCGGAGAACGGCTGACAGCCGGCCGCGGCGGTTCGTCCGCCGGTCCGCGTGCCCTCGTTGCCCGCGCCGTAGGGGGCCGTCCCAGGGGACGGCCCCCTACGGCGTTGTCCGCGGCCCTGGATGCGGCCCGGGCAAGGGCGGCGGAGACTGGGGCGAAGGGTGGCCAGGAGGTGAGGGCCGTGGCAGCTGGGACCGCTCGCGTGCGGCGGGTGCCCCGAGGCGTGCTGGTCGTCCTGGCGCTGGCCGGCGGTGCCGTGTGGTGGTGGGCCGTGGGGCGGCTCGTTCTCGCGTCCGGGGATGCGGGAGTCGTCGAGGCGTCCATAGCCGCCGGTGGGTGGGGGCTGAGTCTGCTGCCCGTGCATACGGTGCCGTGGGCGCGGGCCGTGGGGCCGCGGCGGGTGCGGGCCGCCTATCGGGTGCGGGCGCGGCGGCAGGCCGCGTGGAGGCGGACCGTACGGGCGCTCGCAGGACCTACCACGGCATGGCGACGCCGCCGTTGGGGCGGAGGATCTGGCCCGTGGTGAAGGAGGCCGCGTCGGATGCCAGATGCAGCACCGCGTGGGCGATCTCCTCGGGCAGGCCGACCCGGCCGAGCGGGGACATCTTCGACATCAGGGCCTCGGTGTGGGCCTGCACCTCGCTGTTGTTGTGGCGCAGGGTCATCGGGGTGCGGATCCAGCCGGGGGCGACCGCGTTGACGCGGATGCCGTGCCGGCCGATCTCGGTCGCGAGCGTCTTGGTGAGCTGGACGACGGCGGCCTTCGCGGCGCCGTAACAGAGCAGGCCCGGCCCACCGGTGTCGACCGCACCCGAGGCCATGGTGATGATGCTGCCCTTGGTGCCGTTCGCGATCATCACGCGGGCGGCTTCCTGGCAGGCGTACAAAATGCCCTTGAAGTTGATGGCCAGGACCCGGTCGAGGTCCTCGTCGGTGGTCTCGAGGACCGGGCTGCTGTGCATGACGCCGGCGACCGCGGCGAGGATGTCCGGCTGCGCCTGGACGATGGCCGCTTTCACCTGCGCGCGGTCCGTCACGTCGAGGACATGGGTGTGCGCCGTGCCGCCCTCCGCCTTGACGGCCGTCGCGGTGTCGTGGAGGCCTTCGGCGTCGCGGTCCGTGCAGTGCACGGTGGCGCCGGCGCGGGCGAGCAGCAGCGCGCTTTCGCGGCCGATGCCGCTGGCGGCTCCGGTGATGAACGCGGTGCGGCCGGTGAGGTCGTACGCCTGGATGACGGGCATGGTCGGACGGTACGGATGCTTCTGACGGTCCGTCAATTGCCTGTGCCGGATTGGTTGTACGGGGGGATCGGTTGTACAGGCGCCGCTGTCCGGGGGCGCCGCGCAGGGTCAGGGCGTGGGGCCGCTCTGGCAGCGGGGGCACCAGTACGTGGGCCGGTCGCGGCTGCCGTCGCCCTGCTGGGCCGTGCGGATCGGGGTGCGGCAGCGCAGACAGGGGCGCGGTGCGCGGCCGTAGACGTACAGGCGCTGGTCGCGGCGGTTGGTGGTGGTGCGCATCGGGCGGTCGCGGTTGGCGTCGAGCACGCGATGGGCGGCGGCGATCAGGCGCGGGGCGAGGTCGTCGGGGAGGTCGCCGACGGGGGTCCATGGGGTGACGGCCGCCATGAAGCAGAGCTCGCTCTTGTAGATGTTGCCGATGCCGGCGAGGTTGCGCTGGTCCAGGAGGGCTTCGCCGAGCTGGCGCCCGGGGTCGGCCAGGAGGTTGGCGAGGGCCTTGTCCGGGTCCCAGTCCGGGCCCAGGAGGTCGGGGCCGAGGTGGCCCACGGCCTTGTCCTCCTCGGCGGTGCGCAGGAGTTCGAGGACGGGGAGACGGTAGCCGACGGCCGTGTGCTGCTCGTTGCCGAGGATGGCGCGGATCTGGTGGGCCGCGCCGCCGGTCCAGCGTTCGGTGGCGGTGAACACCTTCCAGGAGCCGTCCATGCGGAGGTGGGAGTGGAGGGTGAGGCCGCCCTCGATACGGGTGAGGAGGTGCTTGCCGCGGGGGGTGACGTCGAGCACCTCGCGGCCGGTCAGGTCCGCGGTGGCGTACTTCGGGACCCGCAGATCGCTGCGGGTGAGCTTCCGGCCGGCCAGGGCTCGGTGGAGGCGGCCGGCTGTCTGGTGGACGGTGTCGCCTTCGGGCATGGGGTCATTGTGCGCCGTGGGGCCGGGTGGCGGGCGGGGGTGACCCCCGGCCCGCCCCGTCCGGCTACCGGCGTCTCACAAGCTGCGCGCGGTGATGTTCCCGTACGACGTCGTGGCCTGGACGGTCAGGTCAGGGGTGCCGGCCGTGTTCTTGAGGGCGTTGTTGATCCGGCCGTAGCCCGTGCCCGCGTCCAGGGTCGCGGAGGCGTCCTGGGCGGCCGTGAGGGTGATGTTGCCGTGCTCCGTGCGGAGTTCGAAGCTGCCGCGTACCGCTTCCGCGATCTCGATGTCGCCCTTCTGGGTGCTGATCCGGGCCGGGCCGCCGAGGCGGCCGACCGTGATGTCGCCGGCCTGGAGCGTGATGCGGGTGCTCTCGGTCTCGTCGAGCTTGACCGTGCCGTGCGCGCCTTCGAAGGTGACGTCGCCGAGGCGGCCCACACCCCGCAGCTCCGAACTGGCGGCCTTCGCGTCGATACGGGAGCCGGCGGGCAGCTGGACGGTCACCTCGACCGATCCGGGGTTGCCCAGGACGCGGTTCGCCTCCGCCGAGATGGTCAGGACCCCGTCGGCGAAGACGACCGAGACCTGCTCGGCAGCCTTGGTGTCGCGGCTGCTGGAGGCGTTCGCCGGCAGCACCTCGACCGTGGTGTCGGTGCGGTCGGCGGCTATGAACTGGATGCGGCCCGCGGGGATGTCCAGTACGGCTGAGATCGGGGCGGGGGTGTCGAACTTGTTCATCAGGTTCTCCCGTTGGCTCGCTCGACTGCTCATTGGTTTCTGACGGGCGAAACGCTACGTTGCGTTCGGGGCCACGGCAATGAACTTTTTCAGTCCAACTCCTGTTAGTCCAGGTGGGAGTTGGGAAATCGTTGCAATGGGTCCGAACCGAACGCAACGTCGGCGAAGGGACCATTGCAATGGCCTTACGAGAACGTGAATTTGTGACCGCGACAACGCGGCGCGACGGCTGGACGGAGGCCGGATCGCGCGCGAGCTCCTGAGGGCCTCCCGGCCCGTCAGGCCCTCAGGCGCAGCCCACGGGGAGTCGCCACGAACCCCGCGTCCTCCAGGAGGCGGCCCAGAGGGGACGTCAACGACGAAGCCCCGTTGATGCGTTCCACCGTGACCGTGCCCAGCGTCCCCGCCGCAGCCGCCGAGGCCAGGGCCTCCGCGGCGGCGAGCAGGCGCGGGTCGTCAGGCGCCGGCGCCTCCTCCGGGTTGGCGGGCCAGGCCAGCAGGGTCTTGCCGCCGCGTTCCATGTAGAGGGTCAGCTCGCCGTCCACGAGGACGACCAGGGAGCCCGCCTTGCGGCCCGGTTTGTGGCCGGCTCCGGTCGGCGGCTCGGGCCAGCTCAGCGCCGCGCCATAGGCGTTCGCGGGATCCGCTGCCGCGAGGATCACCGCCTTTCCGGTGGTGTCCTCGCCACCGCGTTCGCGGGCTGTCGCCGCGGCCCGCAGGCGGTCCACCGCACCGTCCATGGCGAACTGCGCGGCGCCCAGACCCTCCACCACGTAACCCCGGCGGGCCTGTCCGCTGTCCTCGAAGGCCGACAGGATCCGGTAGACGGCGGAGAAGCCGCCCTGCACGCCCTCCGCGGCGACCGCGCCGCGCGTGACCACGCCATGGCGGTCGAGGAGGGTACGGGCCAGTGCGTGGGCGCGGACCGTCGGGTCGGGTTCGCGGGCCGGGATCAGGGACCAGCGGCCGGCCACCGTGGGCGGGCCGGTGCGGGACACGGGCCGGGCGCCGCCGGTCAGCGCTCCGTAACGGCCGCGCGGGACCGGGCGTTTGGCGCGGTGCGCGGTGGAGCCCGCGGTGCGGCCCGAGCCGAGCAGGGCGCGCAGCGGGGCGAGTGTGTCATTGGTGAGGCGGCCCGACCAGGCCAGCTCCCAGAGGGCGTCGGCCAGTTGGGGGTCCGTGGCGTCGGGGTGCGTCGTGGCGCGTACCTGGTCGGCGATCTGACGGAAGAACAGACCGTAGCCACCCGACAGGGACGTCATGACCGACTCCTGGAGCGCGGTCGGCTCCATGGGGTGCGGGTCCGGCAGCAGCAGCGGGGCCGCGTCCGCGAGGTAGAGGGAGATCCAGCCGTCCTTGCCGGGCAGGGCGCCCGCGCCGGCCCACACCACCTCGCCGGTGGTGGTGAGTTCGTCGAGCAGGGCCGGGTGGTAGCCCTGGACGCGCGAGGGCAGGACGAGCTTCTCCAGGGCCGAGGCCGGGACCGAGGCGCCTTGCAGCTGCTCGATCGCGCGGACCAGGCCGTCCACTCCCCGTAGACCGTGGCCGCTGCCGAGGTGCTGCCACTGGGGCAGGAAGTCGGCGAGGGCCGCGGGCGGGACCGGTTCGAGCTCCTGGCGCAGAGCTGCCAGGGAGCGGCGGCGCAGCCGGCGCAGGACCGTGGCGTCGCACCACTCCTGGCCGATGCCCGCGGGGTGGAACTCACCTTGTACGACACGGCCGTTGGCGGCGAGGCGGTGCAGCGCACCTTCCGTGACCGCGATGCCCAGACCGAAGCGCGCGGCCGCCGTCGCCGAGGTGAAGGGGCCATGGGTGCGGGCATAGCGGGCGAGGAGATCGCCGAGCGGGTCCTTGACCGGTTCGGTGAAGGCCTCCGGTACGCCTACGGGGAGTGCCGTGCCGAGGGCGTCGCGCAGCCGTCCCGCGTCCTCGACGGCCGCCCAGTGGTCGGCTCCGGCGATACGGACCCGGATCGCGCGGCGGGCGGCCGTCAGCTCCTGCGCCCAGGCGGGATCGGCGCCCCGCTCGCTGAGTTCGTCGGTGGTCAGCGGTCCGAGCAGGCGCAGCAGATCGGCCACGCCCTCCGCGTCCTTGACCCGTCGGTCCTCCGTGCGCCACTGCAGCTCCTGCTCCAGCTCGGCGAGGACGTCGGCGTCAAGGAGTTCGCGCAGCTCCGCCTGGCCCAGGAGCTCGGCGAGGAGGCGGGAGTCGAGCGACAGGGCTGCCGCGCGCCGCTCGGCCAGGGGCGAGTCGCCCTCGTACAGGAACTGCGCCACGTATCCGAAGAGCAGGGAGCGGGCGAAGGGGGAGGGCTCGGGGGTGGTGACCTCGACCAGGCGGACGCGGCGGGACTCGATATCGCCCATCAGCTCGGTGAGGCCGGGCACGTCGAAGACGTCCTGGAGGCATTCGCGTACGGCTTCGAGGACGATCGGGAACGAACCGAACTCGCTGGCGACTTCCAGGAGTTGGGCCGCGCGCTGGCGCTGCTGCCACAAGGGCGTACGGCGGCCGGGGGTGCGGCGGGGCAGGAGCAGCGCGCGGGCGGCGCACTCGCGGAAGCGGGAGGCGAACAGGGCCGAGCCGCCGACCTGGTCCGTCACCAGCTGGTTGACCTCGCCCTTGTCGAAGGAGACATCGGCCGCGCCGACCGGGGCCTGCTCGGAGTCGAACTCCGTGCCGAGCTTCATCGGCTCCTGGTCGAGCAGGTCCATGCCCATCAGGTCGGCGTCCGGCAGGCGCAGCACGATGCCGTCGTCGGCGTGCATGACCTGGGCGTCCATGCCGTACTTCTCGGTGAGCTTGGCGCCGAGCGCCAGCGCCCAGGGGGCGTGCACCTGGGCGCCGAACGGGGAGTGCACGACCACGCGCCAGTCGCCGAGCTCGTCGCGGAAGCGCTCGACGACGATGGTGCGGTCGTCGGGGATATGGCCGCAGGCCTTGCGCTGCTCGTCGAGGTAGGCGAGGACATTGCTCGCCGCCCACTGGTCGAGTCCCGCGGCGGAGAGGCGAGTGCGGGCGTCGTCCGCGCTCAGGCTGCCGACCTCGCGCAGGAACGCGCCCACCGCGCGGCCGAGTTCGAGCGGGCGGCCCAGCTGGTCGCCCTTCCAGAACGGGAGCCGGCCGGGGACTCCGGGGGCGGGGGAGACCAGGACGCGGTCGCGGGTGATGTCCTCGATACGCCAGGAGCTGGTGCCGAGCGTGAAGACATCGCCGACCCGGGACTCGTAGACCATCTCCTCGTCGAGCTCGCCGACGCGGCCGCCGCCCTTCTTCGGGTCGGAGCCGGCGAGGAAGACACCGAAGAGACCGCGGTCGGGGATGGTGCCGCCGGAGGTGACGGCCAGACGCTGGGCGCCCGGGCGGCCGGTGATCGTGCCGGCCACGCGGTCCCAGACCACGCGCGGGCGCAGCTCGGCGAAGGCGTCCGAGGGGTAGCGGCCCGCGAGCATGTCGAGGACCGCGGTGAAGGCGGATTCGGGGAGGGAGGCGAAGGGGGCCGCGCGGCGGACGACGGAAAGGAGGTCGTCCACCTGCCAGGTGTCCAACGCGACCATGGCGACGAGCTGTTGGGCCAGTACGTCCAGGGGATTGGCCGGGACGCGCAGGGACTCGATGCCGCCCGTGCGCATGCGTTCGGTGACGACGGCGGCCTGGACGAGGTCGCCCCGGTACTTGGGGAAGACGACGCCGGTCGACACCGCGCCCACCTGGTGGCCCGCGCGGCCGACGCGCTGGAGTCCGGAGGCCACGGAGGGCGGGGATTCGACCTGGACGACCAGGTCGACCGCGCCCATGTCGATACCGAGCTCCAGGGAGGAGGTGGCGACGACCGCGGGCAGTCGGCCGGCCTTCAAGTCCTCTTCCACGAGGGCCCTTTGCTCCTTGGATACGGAGCCGTGGTGGGCGCGGGCGAGGATCGGTGCGGCCCCGGCCGCCGCGCCGGAACCGCCCATCAGCTCGGCCGGGGAGTGCTCCTCGGGGAGGGGCTCGCCGGTGGCCCTCTCGTACGCGATCTCGTTGAGCCGGTTGCACAGGCGCTCGGCGAGGCGGCGGGAGTTGGCGAAGACGATCGTGGAGCGGTGGGCCTGGACGAGATCGGCGATCTTCTCCTCCACATGCGGCCAGATCGACGGGCGGTCCGCCTGACCGCCGCCCGCGTCGGCGGCCGGGGAGCCGCCCAGCTCGCCCATGTCCTCGACCGGGACGACGACGCTGAGGTCGAACTCCTTGCCGGAGGGCGGCTGGACGATCTCGACGCGGCGCTGCGGCGAGAGATAGCGGGCCACCTCGTCGACGGGCCGTACCGTCGCGGAGAGTCCGATGCGGCGGGCCGGGCGCGGAAGGAGTTCGTCCAACCGCTCCAAGGAGAGGGCGAGATGGGCGCCGCGCTTGGTGCCGGCGACCGCGTGCACCTCGTCGAGGATGATCGTCTCGATGCCGGTCAGGGCCTCGCGGGTGGCCGAGGTCAGCATCAGGAACAGCGACTCGGGAGTCGTGATCAGGATGTCCGGCGGCCGGGTGCTCAGCGCACGGCGCTCGGCGGCCGGGGTGTCGCCGGAACGGATCCCCACCTTGATCTCCGGCTCGGGCAGGCCCAGACGGACGGACTCCTGGCGGATGCCGGTCAGGGGGCTGCGCAGGTTGCGCTCGACGTCGACGGCGAGGGCCTTGAGCGGCGATACGTACAGGACGCGGCAGCGCTTCTTCGTGTCCGCGGGGGGCGGGGTGCTGGCGAGCTGGTCGAGGGCGGAGAGGAAGGCGGCGAGGGTCTTGCCGGAGCCGGTGGGGGCGACGACGAGCACATCGGAGCCCTCGCCGATGGCTCCCCACGCGCCCTCCTGGGCGGAGGTGGGCGCGTCGAAGGCCCCCTGGAACCAGCTGCGGGTCGCGGGGGAGAAGGTGTCGAGGGCGCTCCGGGTCATGAGGCCATGGTGCACCTCGGGACTGACAATTTGAGGTCCGGGCGGGTTTGGCCCCGTCTGGGTAGGAG
>NZ_JAAKZW010000092.1:0-12143 GCF_011044995.1 Streptomyces mesophilus
CAGCCGGTGGTGCCGGGGTTGCCGAGCCATGCCTCGTACGCGTCCCAGGCCTGCAGGGTGCGGCGGGTGGCGAAGTGGTGATTCCGGCCGGTCACCGGGTCGGTGAACTCCAAGGAGGTGGCGAGCAGTTGGAGCGGGCGGGAGAAGTCGTCGGGTGCGGGCTGGTCGAGCACGTCGGGGTAGACAGGGTCGCCGAGCAGGGGCAGTCCGAGCGAGTTCATATGGACGCGTAGCTGGTGGGTGCGGCCGGTGCGGGGCCGCAGCCGGTAGTGGCCGAGGTGGGTAGGGGGGTGGCCCTCGACATGGGGGTGCCCCTCCACATGGGGGTGCCCTGCGACACGGGGGTGGCCCTCGACGGTGCGGTGGCCGAGCAGTTCGATGCGGCTCTCCGCGTTGGGCTCACCCGCCACCTCGCTCGCGGCGATCACACCTCGCACCTTCTCGATGCGGCTGGTCACCGTGCGCGGCAGAGCCAGATCCGGGTGGTACGGGGCCACCGCCTCGTACTCCTTGCGGATCGCCTTGTCGCTGAACAGGGTCTGATACCTGCCGCGCTCGTCGGGACGCACGATGAACATCACGACCCCGGCGGTGAGCCGGTCGAGGCGGTGGGCGGCGCTGAGTTCGGGCAGCCCCAGCTCCGTCCGGAGCCGGGCGAGCGCGGTCTGGGTGATGTGGGAGCCGCGGGGGGTGGTGGCGAGGAAGTGAGGTTTGTCGGCGACGACCAGATGCTCGTCCTGGTACAGGACACCGATCGGAAAGGGGACCGGGTGCTCGGGAGCCAGCTCGCGGTGGAACCAGATCAACTGCCCGCCCGCATAGGGGGCGTCGGGCCCGATCGGCCCGTCGGCGGTGACGAACTCGCCGGCGGCCAGCATCCCGTCGATGACCTCGGCCCCCGGGGCGAGCCGTTCGACGAGGTGATCGCGCACGGTGGCCCAGGCCCCGTCCGCCGGCAGCTTCAGCCGTACGGCGTCCACGCCGTCGCGCTGGGGGAGGGGAGAGCGCAGGGGGCGCGACTTACGGGTCATGGTGTGTCCAGCGTACGAGGCGGCGTCGCGCCCGCTCCCAGGTGGCGGGCGAGTGCGGCGAGGTCCGCGGTGCGCAGCATCCGGTCGCCGTATCCCGGCAGCGGGACGTGCAGGGGATCGGTCCACTGTGCGGGGATCGCGGACGCTCCGTACACCGCGCCCGCAAGCATGCCGGTGACGGCGGCCACCGTGTCCGTGTCGCCGCCGAGGTCGACGGCGGCAGCCAGCGCCCGGTCGAACGTGGAGGTGGTGCGCAGCGCCCAGAGGGCCGAGCCGAGGCAGGGCCAGACCGCGCCTGAACTCGGTGGCGTCGTCGGGGTGCCAGCCGTCGGAGAGGACGACGGCCCAGCGTGCGCGGTGGTCCGGGTGCACCTCGGCCAGGGTCACGGGAATCGCGCTGAGCGGGTCGTGGCCGTCGAGAGCGACCCGCACCAGCTCGTGCAGGGCGGCGGTGCCGTCCCAGGCGGCGCGGTCGCCGTGGGTGAGCGCGGCGATCCGGCGTGCGGCGTCCATCGTGGCGGCGCGTCCGGACGGAGCGAAGTGGACGGCGGAGGTGCCGGCTCGCATCAGCGAACCGTTGCCCGCGGCGCGGAGGTTGATCTGGAAGTGCAGGGCGGCGGCCATGTCCCAGGGCTCGCCGCTGGTGAGCACATCCTCCGTCTGGAGGCCGATGTCCTTGGGCTCGCCCGCGGCCCAGCGCTGGAACCGGGCGAAGATATCGGGGAGTTGAAGTCCGCCGCAGTCCAGGAGTGACTCGCCCACGAGCACGGCCATCTGCGTATCGTCCGTGGCCTCGCCGGGGTCCCAGCCGCCGCCTCCGCACATCTCGCCCAGCGTGCCCGGGAACCGCCGGCTGAAATCGCCGGGGGAGCCGAACTCGAACGGTGCTCCCAGGGCGTCGCCGACGGCGGCGCCGACCACGGCTCCCACCTCGCGTTCTGTGCGCTGCATGGCCGCAAGCGTAGGGGCCTGTCGTTATCGCGAGCTTCGGGATACGCGATAGGTCGCGTCTTGCCGGATCGCGATAGTGGCGATATATTCGGCTACGGATATTCGAGTACGAGCAAGAGTCGGGGACCGGGAAGGCAGGTGAGGGTAATGGCGGGGAAACGGCGGAAGCTGAGTAATCCGCTGGCTCTCACGGTGCTGGTGCAGCTTGTCGAGCGGCCGATGCATCCGTACGAGATCGCGCAGATCCTGCGGCGGCGCGGCAAGGATGCGAGCACCAAGATCAACTACGGCTCGCTCTACACCGTGGTGCAGAACCTGGAGAAGCACGGCTTCGTGGAGGTCGCCGGGGTGCAGCGGGAGGGGAACCGTCCCGAGCGCACCCTGTACGGCATCACCGAGGCCGGGCGGATCGAGATGGTCGAGTGGCTGTCGGATCTGCTCGCCGTGCCGGCCGATGAGTATCCGATCTTCGAGACGGCCCTGGCCAATATGGGGGTCATCCCTCCCGACGAGGTCGTCCGGCTGCTCAAGGACCGGATCGCGACCTTGGACGTCAAGGCGGCGCAGGGCCGAGGGGCCCTGCGGAAGCTCTATGAGTCGCTGCCGCGCGTGTTCCTCGTCGAGGTCGAGTACCAGTTGCATCTGATCGAGGCCCAGATCGCGTGGCTGCGCGGCTTTGTGGCCGAGGTCGAGGACGGTTCGCTCGAAGGGGTGGCCGGCTGGCGTTCCTGGCACGAGACCGGGGAAATCCCCGAGGAGTTCCTCGACTTGGAGGAGGGTGTGGCCGGGGACGACCCGGCCGCCTGACTCCGGTACGTACCGAAGAGAACTCCGGTACGTACCGAAGAGAACTCCGGTACGTACCGAAGAGAGAAAAGAAAGACCCCGGCGGCGCTGTTGCAGCAGCTTCCGCCAGGGTCGCGAACCCCGGACCGACCGCGGTGAGGCGGCCAGGCGATCGAGGTGCGGCACACCCAGGATAGCCCGGCGCTCTTGTCGTGGATCGGCTCCCTGACATGGAGAGATCCCGTCATGCAGTCATCACAGGGCTCCACCCTGCCCGCGCGGCCCACAGCGCCCGCGGTGCAGGCACACGAGCTGACCAAGACCTATCCGGGGGATGTGACCGCGCTCAGCGGGATGTCCCTGACCGTCGAGGCGGGCACCGTGTTCGGGCTGCTCGGCCCGAACGGCGCCGGCAAGTCCACCACGGTGAAGATCCTCACGACTTTGGCCCGCCCTGACAGCGGCACCGCCGTCGTCGCCGGGCATGACGCGCTGAGTCACCCCGACCGGGTGCGCCGCGCCATCGGCGTCGTGTCCCAGAAGTCGGGCGCCGATCCGATGGCGACCGGCCGCGAGAACCTGCAGCTGCAGGGGCGCCTCTACGGGTTGCGCGGCGCGGAGCTCAACCGGCGCGTGGACGAGCTCCTTGAGCGCTTCGATCTCGCAGGGGCCGGCAAGCGGCAGGTCAAGGGCTACTCCGGCGGCATGCAGCGCCGGCTCGATGTGGCGCTCGGCCTGGTGCACCGACCCGAGGTGCTCTTCCTCGACGAGCCCACCACCGGTCTCGACCCCGAGGCACGTACCGCGATGTGGGACGAGATCGCCCGGCTCGCGGGCGACGAGGGCCTCACGATCCTGCTCACCACGCACTACCTCGAAGAGGCCGACCGTCTCGCCGAGCGCATAGCGATCGTCGACCGCGGCAGGGTCGTGGTCGAGGGCACACCCGATGCGCTCAAGGGCGAACTGCGCGGTGACGCCGTGCACTTGGAGCTGCGCGCCCCCACGCAGGACACCGGGCCGCTCGAGGCCGCGCTCGCCGGGCTGCCCGGCGTGCACGAGGTCCTGATCGACGGGCGCCGTATCAGCGTCCGGGCCGAGGACGGCGCGTCCGCCGTGCCGGCGTTGCTCGCGACGCTGGAGCGGGCCGGAGCCGCGGTCGCCGCCGCCACCGTCGCCCGGCCCTCGCTCGACGACGTCTATCTCCGCTATGCCGGCCGCCGTTTCTCGGAGGCCGAGGCCGCCCACGACGCACCGCACGCCGAGTTCGCCACCGCCGGAGGCGCCCGATGAACACCATGACCGAGACGCTGGCGCAGAACTGGTACATGACCCAGCGCCAGTTGAAGGCGATCGTCCGCCAGCCCGCGTATCTCGTGATGATGCTGGTGCAGCCAGCGATCTGGCTCTTCCTGTTCGGCAACCTCTTCAAGAAGGTCGTCGAACTCGGCGGCTTCGGCACCACGACGTATCTCGACTACTTGGTTCCCGGCATCGTGGTGATGAGTGCGCTCAGCTCCTCGATGTGGGCGGGCATGGGCACCCTCGAGGAGATCGAGCGCGGCACGCTCAACCGCTTCCTGACCACACCCGTCAGCCGTGGCGCGCTGATGAACGCCAACGTCGTGCAGAACGGCGTCAGTACCGCACTGCAGTCCGTGATCATCGTGCTGTTCGGCAAGCTGGGCGGCGCGGACTACCCCGGCGGAGTCACCGGACTTCTGGTCCTGATCCTCGCCTCCGTCCTGCTCGGCGCGATATTCGGGGCCCTGTCCAACGCCATGGGCATGCTGGTCCGCCAGCGCGAGTCGATCATCGGCGTGAACACCTTCCTGATGCTGCCGCTGACCTTCCTGTCCACCGCGTTCATGGCCCCCGCCCAAATGCCCGGCTGGATGCAGGCCATAGCGGACTGGAATCCGGTCAACTGGGCGATGGTGGCGGGCCGTTCGGCCATGGCGGACAGTCCCGACTGGGGCCTCGTGCTCAGCCGCGGCGGTGGTCTGCTCGTGCTGACGGTCGTGGCGGTGTGGCTGTCGACGCGGACTTTCCGCTCGTATCAGAAGTCGGTCTGACCGGGAGTCGGTCTGACCGGAAGTCGGTCTGATCAGGACGCGGTCCGACGCGAGGCGGCGCGGACGAGCGAAGGCGCCCGACGGGGTTCGAACTCGTCGGGCGCCTTCGCGGCCTGGTGATGCGCAGTACCGATCAGACCGGCATCGGCCACGCACGGAACTGCTTGGGCCGCGGCGGCGCGTACGTGCGGATCTTCGACGTGGTCAGGCCGAGGCGGACCAGCGACTCCGCGATCGTCACCGCGGCGGTCACCCCGTCCACCACAGGCACTCCGGTGCGCTCCACGACGCGCTCGCTCAGGCCCGACATCCCGCCGCAGCCCAGGCAGATGACCTCCGCCCGGTCCTGCTCGACCGCGCGGACCGCCTCCTCCGCGATCGCCTCGACCGCGGCCGCGGGGTCACGCTCGAGTTCCAGTACGGGCAGTCCGCTGGCCCGCACGGAGGCGCAGCGGGACGCGAGTCCGGCCAGGAGCAGACGGTCCTCGATGAGCGGGACGGCACGGTCGAGGGTGGTGATCACCGAGTAGCTGCGGCCGAGGAACTGCGCGGTGGCGGCGGCCGCTTCGGTGATGTCGACGACCGGCACGGAGAGCAGTTCCTGCAGACCCTCGCGGCCGTGTTCGCCATAGCCGGCCTGGATCACCGCGTCGAAGGGCTCGGGGTAGGACCGTACGGTCTCCATCACCGCGATCGCCGCGAGATGGCTCTCGTAGTTGCCCTCGACCGATTCGGCGCCGAACGCCGGGGTGAGCGGCACGATCTGGGTGCCGGGGGAGGCGGCGGTCCTCGCCTGCTCACCGATGGTCTTCGTCATCGAATCGGTGGTGTTGACGTTGACGACGAGGATGCGCATGGGGGTGTTCCTGTTTCGTTCGGTGGTTCCGCGACTGTGCGGTTCTGCGGTTCTGCGACCACGGGGCGGTGTTGGGTGGGGCGGCGATGCGGCGGGGTGTGGTCGGTCGGCTACGCGCTCGGTACGGCGATCGCCTCGCCGTCGACGTCCTCGACCGGCGTCGCGCCACGCCCCGGAAGGACGAGGTAGAGCAGCCCGGCGAGGAGGGCGCCGATGAACCAGGAGAAGCCGGCGATGCCCGAGAAGTACGGCACCAGCGCGATGACGACGGCGACCGCCGCGGACGGCACCAGGGCGGCCAGGGCCCGGGGGTTCACGCCACGGCGGTAGGCGTACGTGGCGGCCGGGTCCTCGCTGTACAGGTGCGGAACATGGACGCGCGTCCTGCGCAGCACCCAGTAATCGGCCATCACGATGCCGAAGGCCGGCCCGAGCAGGGCGCCGAGGCCGCCGAGGAAGTAGTCGACGACGACCGGGCTGTTGTACAGGTTCCACGGCAGGATGACGAGCCCGAGGACGGCGCTGACGATCGCGGCCTTGCGGAAGTCCAGCTTGCGCGGGAACAGGTTGACCAGCGTGTAGACGGGCGCCACGAAGTTGGCCATCAGGTTCACCGCCACCGTGAGCACGATCAGCGAGAGCGAGGCGAGGGCGAGCAGCCACGTGGAGGGGATCTGCTGCACGATGTCGGCGGGGTTGGTGACCACCTTGCCGTCGAGCTTGAACTGCGCGCCGCTGAGAACGACCACGATGCCGGCGAAGAACAGCATGTTCAGCGGGATGCCGACCAGATTGCCGAGCAGGATCGAACGGTTGCTCTTCGCGGACCGGGTGAAGTCGCAGAAGTTCAGGACGAACGTGCCGTAGATGACCACCCACAGCGCGGCCGCCTCGAGGATGTGCAGCCAGCGGTCGACGCCGGTGAAGGGGCTGCCCGCGTCCATCGCGATCGACCAGTCGACCCGCGCCAGCATCCATACGGCCAGGGCCACGAACGTGATCAGGACGGCGGGGGCCGCCACCGCGACGTACTTGCGGATCACGTCCATGCCGTAGCTGACGATCAGCACCTGGATGAGCCAGAGCACCAGGAACGAGGCCCAGCCGAGCAGGTCGAGCCCGAGCACGGACGTGTCCTGCCAGGACGCGAGGCCGGGGGCGACGGCGACCGCGAGGGCGGAGAGCACCGCCGAGGCGAGATAGGTCTGGATGCCGAACCAGGCGATCGCGACGCCGCCGCGGATCACGGCGGGGACCTGGGCGCCCCGTACACCGAAGGCGATACGGCTCATCACCGGGAACGGAACGCCCGTCTTCGCGCCCATGTAGCCGGACAGGCTCAGCAGGACGAAGAGGAAGACGGAGGCCAGGACGAAGGCGCCGAGGATGTCCCACACACCCATGCCGAGGGCGAACAGGCCGATCGCGAAAGCGTAGTTGCCCAGGCTGTGCACGTCGTTGGCCCACAGGGTGAAGACGTTGTAGCCGCCCCAGCTGCGGCCCGCCTTCTGCGTCGGGGCGAGGTCGGGACTGTAGAGCCGGGGGCTGGGGTCCGCCGGCGCGGAACCCGCGCCGGCGAGCGGCGCCTCGTCCGTACGCACCGAGGTCTGCGCTGTGGTCACACCGACACCTTTCTTGATTTCGGTATACGAAATCTGTTTTCCAAGGAGGGGTGACCGGGACGCTACGGGCGCGTAGGTGTGCTGGTCAAGAGGTCTTGCCGACTTTTGGTATTCCAAACGCACCTCCGTTGCGGCGCACACAAAAGCACCCCATCGGCGTGTGCCGATGGGGTGCTGGGGCCGTGCGGGGGTGTTCAGGAAGCCGGTGCGGCTGCCTCCTGTTCCGCTTCGACCTGGGCGTTCCACTCGCGCTTGGACGCCTGCCAGCCGTCCTCCGTGTGGCCGAGACGCCAGTAGCCGGAGATCGACAACTGCTCGCGTTCCACCCCTCGGTCGATGCGCAGATGGCGCCGGAGTTCCTTGACGAAGCCGGCCTCGCCGTGCACGAACGCGTGGAGTTCGCCTTCGGGGAAGTCCAGGGCGCGCACGACCTCGACGAGTGCCTCGCCGACCCGGCGGCCCTCGCGGTGCAGATAGGTGATGTGGGTGCCGTCGGGAGAGGCGACCTTCTGCTCCTCCGAGGCGTCCTCGACCTCGACGTACGCGAACACGCGGGCACCCTCGGGGAGTTGCTCGAGCGATGCGGCGATCGCCGGCAGGGCGCTCTCGTCGCCCGCGAGCAGGTGCCAGTCGGCGGTCGGCGACGGCGTGTACGCGCCGCCCGGGCCCAGGAAGCGGATCGTGTCACCGGGGCGGGCGTCACGGGCCCACGGTCCGGCCAGGCCCTCGTCGCCGTGGATCACGAAGTCGACGGTGAGCTCGCGCAGTTCGGGATCCCAGGCACGCACCGTGTACGTCCGCGTCACCGGCCACTGCTCGCGCGGCAGCTCGGCGCGGATCGCCTGGATGTCGAAGGGTTCGGGGTAGTCCACGCCGTCGGGCGCGAACAGGAGCTTGATGTAGTGGTCGGTGTACTCGTCGGCCGCGAAGCGGGCGAGCCCTTCGCCGCCCAGCACCACACGCTGCATATGCGGGGTGAGCTGCTCGCTGCGGACCACTTCCGCGAGATGGGTCTGCGGTGCCTTGCGTGCCGGGCGTTCCGCCACGACAGCCTCCCCTGATCGACGAACTTAGGTCAGCCTAAGTTAGCACCCGCCAGGAAAGGAGTGGAGGGGGCGTCGCATCGTGCGAGACCCCCTCCGTCAGCCGTCTCTCAGCCTGCCAGCGTCGTGACCAGGCGCTTGAGCGGAGTGCCGATGCCCCAGCGCTCCGCGAGATCGTCCAGGGACGCCGGGTCGCGCGGCTCGCTCGGCAGGGCCAGATCGATGTTCGGCACCGGCACGTCCGTGGCCACCCGTACGACCTTGGGCGCGACCTTCACGTACGGCCGCGACGCGTCGAGCTTCTTGCGCTGCGACGGGGTGAGCTTGGACTTCGGGTCGTCGATCGCGGCCATGATGCCCGCCAAGTCGCCGTACTCCGCGAGCAGTTTGGCCGCGGTCTTCTCGCCGACGCCGGGTACGCCCGGCAGACCGTCGCTCGGGTCGCCGCGCAGCACCGCGAAATCGACATAGCCGGGCCCGCCGCTGTCGAGGGCGTACTTCTCGCGCAGCCAGGCCTCGTCCGTGAGCTGCAGATTGCCGACGCCCTTGATCGGATACAGGACGCGGATGCCGCGCTTGTCGTCGACCAGCTGGTAGAGGTCGCGGTCGCCCGTGACGATGTCGACCGGTCCCGTGGCGCGGTCGGTGAGCGTGCCGATGACGTCGTCCGCCTCATAGCCGGGCGCGCCGATCCGGGCGATGCCCAGCGCCTCCAGGACATCGACGATCACCGGGACCTGCGGTGAGAGCGTGTCGGGGATCTCCTCCGCGTCGGGACCGGTCTCCGTCTCCTCGGCGACGCGATGCGCCTTGTACGAGGGGATCAGATCGACCCGCCACTGCGGGCGCCAGTCGTCGTCCCAACAGGCGACCAGCTCGTCGGGCCGGTGATCCTTGACCAGGCGGTCGATGAAGTCGATCAGCCCGCGCACCGCATTGACCGGTGTGCCGTCGGGGGCCTTCATCGACTCCGGGACGCCGAAGTAGGCGCGGAAGTAGAGAGAGGCGGTGTCGAGAAGCATGAGCCGTCGGGTTTGCGTCACACCTCGCATCATGCCGCACCCCACCGACAGCGGGCCTTGCAGACGACTGGGTCCGAGGACGCACTCCCGACCGGTCCGAGGGTGACGCACGGGAGGCTCTCAGCCTAAAACCCTCGACCTAAAGAAATTGTGAAGCGGATCACTTTCCGTTTGCCCTGAGAAAAGCCCGGGCAGGCGGGCACGCGGAGCGGACCCGTGCCGGATACAACCATTTCCGGGCCGGGCAGCGGGCAGACCCCGCGCAGCTCCACGGCCCGCCGGCGGGGGAGGCGGGCCGTAGTCACGTACGACCCGAGAGGTTTTATGTCCAGGCTCCAGGCTGAGCACCTGTACAAGGTGTTCGGCAGAAGGCCCGATGATGCGGTGCGCCGGCTCGAAGCAGGCGCGGACCGCGACGAACTGCGTGCCGAAGGCACCACGGCAGCGGTGATCGACGCCTCGTTCACCGTGGAGCCGGGGCAGATCTTCGTCGTGATGGGGCTGTCCGGCTCCGGAAAGTCCACACTCCTTCGCATGCTCAACGGGTTGCTGGAGCCCACCGCCGGACGTGTGCTGTTCGACGGTGACGACATCACCCACCTGAGCCCGAAGAAGCTGCGCGAGGTCCGCTCGAAGAAGATCAGCATGGTCTTCCAGCACTTCGCGCTCTTCCCCCACCGCAGCGTCCTCGAGAACGCCGCGTACGGGCTCGAAGTGCAGGGCGTCGCCAAGGAGGAGCGCCTGAAGCGCGCCACCGAGGCACTGGAACTGTGCGGCCTCAAGGGCTGGGAGAAGTCCTGGCCGGACGAGCTCTCCGGCGGTATGCAGCAGCGTGTGGGCCTGGCCCGCGCGCTCGCGACCAATGCGGACCTGCTGCTCATGGACGAGTCGTTCAGCGCCCTCGACCCGCTGATCCGCCGCGATATGCAGGACCAGCTGCTCGAACTGCAGAAGACCCTGAAGAAGACCATCGTCTTCATCACCCACGACCTCAACGAGGCCATGCGCCTGGGCGACCAGATCGCGGTCATGCGAGACGGCAGCATCGTCCAGACCGGCACGGGTGAGGACATCCTGGTCCGTCCGGCCAACGACTATGTGCGCCGGTTCGTCGAGGACGTCGACCGCAGCCGGGTGCTCACCGCGGGTTCGATCATGGAGAAGGTCGCCGCAGGCGCCGAGTTCGGCGACGACGAGAGCTCCTGCAGCGTCGAGACCCCGGTCGCCGAGCTCTTCGCGACGCTCGCCGAAGGCACCACCGAGATTCCGGTCACCGATGACGAGGGCGACCTCGTGGGTGTCGTGGCGCGCGAGAAGGTGCTCTCCGCGCTCGCGGACGAGGCGCAGATCGAGCCCGCCGCCCCGGCCGGGGAGGTGCGGGACACCGTGCCTGCCCCGCGCGAGACCGTGAAGGCGGTGGCGACCGATGCCTAGGTTCGAATTCGGCTCCTGGGTCGAGGACGCGGTCGGCTGGCTGCAGACCCACCTCGGCTGGCTCTTCGACTTCGTCAACAGCGTGCTCGAGGGCATGTACGAGGGCGTCAACTCGGTGCTCGGCGGCGGCGAACCGCTCCTGATCGCCGGCATCTTCGCCGTGATCGCCTGCTGGCTGCGCGGACTGCTCCCCGGTGTCCTGGCGTTCGTGGGCTTCGCCCTGATCGATTCGCTCGGTCTGTGGGACGACGCCATGGCGACACTGTCCCTGGTGATCGTCGCCGCGGTGATCACCGTGGTGCTCGCCGTGCCGCTCGGTGTCTGGGCCGCGAAGAGCAAGCGCGTCAGCGGTGCGATACGCCCGGTGCTCGACGTCATGCAGACCATGCCGGCGTTCGTGTACCTGATCCCCGGCGTGATGTTCTTCGGCGTCGGTGTCACCCCCGGCGTCATCGCCACCATCGTCTTCGCGATGCCGCCCGGCGTCCGGATGACCGAACTCGGCATCCGCCAGGTGGACGGCGAACTCGTCGAGGCCGCCGAGGCCTTCGGCACCAGCCCCAAGCACACCCTCACCCGGGTGCAGCTGCCGCTCGCGCTCCCGACGATCATGGCCGGTATCAACCAGGTCATCATGCTCGCCCTGTCGATGGTCGTCATCGGCGGTATGGCGGGTGCGGGCGGTCTCGGCGAGAAGGTGTACGCCGCGATCACCCAGCTCCAGGTCGGCCTCGCCGCCGAGTCCGGTGTCGCCGTGGTCATCCTGGCCATGTACCTGGACCGCATGACCGGCGCCCTCAACCAGCGCGTCTCGCCGCTGGGCCGCCGCGCCGCCGCCAAGGCCGCGGCCGCCGCGGGCCGCCTGAAGTTCGTGCACTACAAGCCGGGCACCGCCATCGCCGCGGTCGGTGTGGTCGTGCTCGCGCTCGTCGCCGGTGGCATGAACTTCGCCGGTTCCAAGGACGACTCCGGTGCGACGACCGCCGCCGCCGATGTCGGCAAGGGCAAGAAGATCAACCTGGGCTACATCCCCTGGGACGAGGGCATCGCCTCCACGTACCTGTGGAAGGAGCTCCTGGAGCAGCGCGGTTACGAGACGGACATCAAGCAGCTCGACCCGGGCCCGCTCTACTCCGGTGTCGCCCGCGGCGACATCGACTTCCAGACCGACGCGTGGCTCCCCACCACGCACAAGGACTACTGGGACAAGAACGCCGAGAACCTCGAGGACCTCGGCTCCTGGTACGGCCCGACGTCTCTTGAGCTGACGGTGCCTTCGTATGTGAAGGGCATTGATTCGCTTGAGGACCTGAAGGGTCAGGG